>JAKEEH010000322.1 GCA_022616725.1 Limisphaerales bacterium
AACGCGCCGTCGGGCGGCGGCGACATGACGATACAACTTGTTGCGACCACAAATGCCCCGGCATTTCAAGGCCCGCTCCGCCTCGTCATCACCGACGCGCAGACCAGCGAAGAGCGCGTCGTGCCTTTCCGCCTCACCAGCCGCACCGAGGACAACGGCGTGCCGGGCGGCTACAGCGACTTGCTGATCGACGCGATTGATCACGTTTGGCTAACCGTTCGGCCCAAACCCGAACCTTCGAAGGAAGCGGCCAAGAAATGATTCTGCTCTAAACAATGGCGGAAGCCTCAAGGGGCGACGCCGGCGACGTCCGATGGCGTTTGTTCGAGTTCCTTTTCCGTAAGATGATGTTTTTCGCGAAAGGTGACGTAAACAATGCCGCCGACGATACTCCAGAACAAGCTGCCGGCGTAGGCCAGCAACGAGAGCGCCAACGCGAGCGTCGGGGGCACCTGCATTACCGGCCCCGCCAGGAGGAAAACAAACAGATTTTCGCGCACGCCCAATCCGCTGGGGGTGATTGGGATGGCGGAAATGCAAATGATGATGGGCACTATCAAAAACATCGCGAGGATCGGCACCTTGATGTTGAGTCCCCGGCAAAGAACGAGGATTTGCAGGACGCAGAAAGCGTTCAATGCCATGGAGACAGCCATTGTGCGGGTCAGGAAAAAAGGGCGGCGGCCAAACTCGCGGCAGGATTCGAGGGAGCGGTTGATGCGTTCGCCTTGAGGCAGGCGGCGCAGCCAATCGCGCGCGCCGCTCCAGCCTTTTGAGACGCCGCCCCGAAACGCCAGGAAGGCCAGCGCGCTGCACGCGGCGAGCATCGCCAGCACGACGAGGGCGACGACGCGCAAACGGTGATGGGCGGTTAGCAGGCTCAGGTTTGGAACCATCATCAGGCCGGCAAACAGGAGCATGGCCCACAGGCCGATCAACCGGTCGGCAAAAACAGTCATGACGGCTTCGGTCTTTTTGTGGTGCGTTTCGCGCGCGGCGTAATAGGCCTTCATGAGGTCGCCGCCGGTGGAGCCGAGGAGAAACGAGTTGAAGAAATGGGCGACGAGGGAAATCTCCGCTGCGCGCGTCCAGGGCAGATCAAAGCCGTGCACGCGCAGGACCATGCGCCACCGCACGACGCCAAGGACAATGGTCATGGCCATGAGCAGCAACGAAAGGAGCAGCGGGCCGGTTTGGATGAGGGAAACCTGAGCCCAGAGTTCGTGCGGGCCATGAGTCCAGGCCTGGCTCCATTGCTCGGCGCGTGGGAGGCGGTCCCAGTCCACGCCGCGCTGGCCGGCGGCGGCGCGCGCTTCATTGAGAAAAATGGCATGGAAGATCCAGCCCAGCAGCGCGACGCAAACCAGGATTTTCCACCCTATCTTCCAGGCCCGATTCACTCTTCGCCCCAAAGGGATTTGATATGCGCGATGCCGGCCTTGACCTGGTCCAGGGTCAAGGAAGGGCTGAACTCAAAGACTTTCAGGTGGTCTGGTTTCACGATCGGCTTGAGCTCCGCGAAGTTGATCATGCCGGTGCCCGGAGCGCGGTGGTCACGGCCGGGAAACTCGACATCGTGAATGTGAAAGCCGTAGAGCCGGTGTTGCAAGGATTCGAGGTGCTCGCGATGGTTCAGAAAACCCAGGTTCGCCTTGATCTGAGCGTGGCCGGTATCGTGCCAATAAACCACGGCTGGCGATTGGAACTCGTGCAGAAAGAATGGGTAATCGGGCTCAAAAAGAATCTCTTCGAGCGCTTCGCGGTTTTCGATGCCGAGCTTGATCGCGCGCGGCTCGGCTTCGGCGACAAGCTTGCGCAATATCTCGTACGCATATTGCATCGCGCGCTCGCTGAGTTTAGCGCGCTTGTCCTGCATTTCGTCGCAAAGCTTCTCGTATTTGGGCGTACCCTTTTTCCCGTCCTTGACCATATCGAGCAATTTGTCGGTGTACTCCTTCATTTCCACCGCGCCCATGTGCAGGACGACGAGCGGAGCATTCACGCGCACCGCTGTTTCAATGGTTTTGAGGGTATGCCGATAAGCATTTTCTCGTTCGCGCTGATTCTCGGCGGTGAATTTGAAAATGTTTGGCGCCGCGTGCATTACACCCATCGGCAGCGGACAGAAATTGTGGAGGCTCGATATTTTGATCTCGCCGGCATCGACCGCCTGCAGGATTCCCTCCATGAGGCTGATGCGGATCCCGTGGCTAAGTTCGGCATATTCAAACCCGAGTTCGCGAATCTCGCGGAGCATTTCCCGGCCGTCGGTGTGCCGATGGGAATTCCAACATGTTGAGAAGGAGTACATCTGAGAGCGTTGAACCGTTAAATGGTTAAATCGTTAAATCGTTGTATTCAACTCATTCAGATATAAAAAAAGCCGAGTGCAGCTTCGACACCGCACCCGGCCGAAGGTTTAATAGCGGATTACATGTCCGCGTAGCGCGCGCTCAGCATCGCCGAGAAGCGCGCGGCTTTCATTTTGCGCCGGCGTTTTTCGCTCGGCTTCTCGAAATGCCGGTGATTGCGGACTTCCTTGAGCGTGCCCTCGCGGTCGATTTTCTTTTTCAACCGGCGCAACGCCTTGTCCACGGATTCGCCCTTCTTTAGCTTGATTTCGGTCAACTATTCTCACTTCCTCTCTGCGACAGTGCCATACAAAAGCCCACCCCGGGCCCTGTTTCACGTCAGGCCGACCAGAATAATTTTATATCAGCAGGGTGTCAACGGCCAAAAAAAGACGGAATTGGCCAAAAATAGCGGCTGTAGCGCCTTTTACAGCGCGTGAAACGAGTCGCGTCAAAGGAAGCGGGCGACGGTTTTTGCCACCTCAGGCGGCAGCTCGAAACGGCGATCCAAGACGAGATCGCGGATCAAAGCCGTCACCCATTTCCGCGACGTATCGGCTTTGCGGATCACAATCTTCAGCCGATCACCCTCCTCGATAAGTTCATACTCCTGGATGTGAATCCGCAGCGGCTCCAACTCACCATCGAGCTCGATGGTGACATCCAGTTCGCCGGCGTCTGAATTCAGTTTGATATCCAGGACCCGGCCATAAGGTTGTAGAATGCCATTGTTGAGCAGCCCGGGGGCCATCGTCTCGACCAGCCGATCCTTTGATGCGGAGAACAAACCCATGGAAAGAGATTAATGGCGCGAGCGCCCTTTGTCCTTGTAATCCTTGAACATAATGCTGAAGAGCAACCACACGCCGCCCGCCGCCGCAAAAACGAACCAGAGCATCGCGAACCCAGGATAACCCATAATCCGGAAGGCGACGAGCAGTCTGCGGTCGAAGCGGCCGAGTTAATCGGCGAAGGCTTACTCAACGTTTTGCCGCAACAACTCCCTTTCGACGGCATGCGTCAATTTTTTCATCGCATCTTTGGACGCAAGCCACTCGATTGCATCGATTTCGCGGTTGGGTTTGAAGGTGCTTTCCCCCGGGGATTTAATCATGTGCCAGTACAGGACAACTTTGATCCGCCCATTCGCCAGCGGGTAATGCGTAGTGCCGGCGAAATTTCCGAACTCCACGTCGATGCCGAGTTCTTCGCGCACTTCGCGGCGTGCCGTCTCGCCGATGGATTCGCCCGGATCGGGTTTGCCTTTGGGCAGGCTCCAGTCGTCGTATTTGGCGCGATGGACGAGCGCGAGGCGCCGATCGTCGCCTTTCTTATCCCAAACGATCCCGCCGGCGGCAAATTGAACTTCAGGAACTTCGCGCATGCGCTGACCTTCGAATGCGCGCGACGAAAGTTCAAGGTTTGAGTAGCGCCTTCTGCGCCGCCGCCCACGCATTGAGGCGCTCGCTATAGCCGGCAACTTGCAGCGCGTAACCTTCCGCCAAACTGCGTGTCTCGCCGCAGTCAGCAGCCACGTTAAATAGCTGCGGGCTCCGCCCTGACGCGTCGCAAATGAACTTCCACGGGCCATCCCGGACACCAATCAGCGGCAGCGAGTAGTCGGTAAAAAACAGCGCCGCGCGCGGTCGCGGGTCGAGCAATGCGGTTCCCTGCCAGGAGCCACAGGAAAGGCCAAGCAGGGCGGAGATTGTGGGAGCAATATCGACGAGACTCGCCGGGTTTTGCACGCGCACAGGCCGCGTGATCAGACCGGGCGCAGTGATGAGCAGCGGGACACGTACATTCTCTTCGTAAAGGAAAAACGTGTGGCCAAAATTCCCATCGTGCTGACCGAATGCCTCGCCGTGATCGCCATAGATGACAAAGAGCGTGTTCGTGTCTCTGCCCTGCGCCTGCAAACCGCGAATGAGTTCGGCAACTGACGCATCGCTGTAATTCAGCGCGTTGAGATATCGCTCCTGTTCATCATCGCCGCGAAATGGCCCGGGTTCCGGCGTTTCGTAGGGATGATGCCCCGCGATAGGGAGGTAGAAGAGGAAAAACCTCTCATCAGCCCGAAGGGAAGCCGTCCATCGCAACATCCGCTTGACCGTCGATGGCTCGTCCACGCCAAAGCTGGAGTTGTGATTCCCGCCGACGTGGCCGGCGTCCTCAAGAATCTCAAAGCCGCGGCCATCGATGATCGAACGCATCCCGAGATACATGAATCGACCGGAATGAAACAGCGCCGTCCGATAGCCTTCGTCGCGGAGCACCTGAGCAATCGATGGCGTCGTGACACGGCCATAATCCTCTGGCCGCGTATCGAATGACGGATAGGTCGAGCAAAGGACCGAAAACAGCCCTTTGATACTTTCGGGATAAACGGCGTAGGCGTTCTCGAACAGAATGGCTCTATCCGCCAGAGCTGTCAGGTTCGGCATCGGGTCAAGCGTTGCCCCGTACGGTCGGAGGTATTGCGCGCCGGTGCTTTCGAGGGCGATCAGCACGACGTTTCTCCCCGCCGCCCCGCCCTGCAGATCTACCAGCGCCGGGTCATCGTCGTAAGCAAAGGCGGACACCCTCCAGTCGGCTAATGCCGGGCGGGCGCGCATACGCGGAAACATCGAAGCAACGAGCGCGGTGATCGCGTTGCGCTCGTAGCCGCGCGAAACCGCTCGCGTCGAGGGCAGCGCTCCGGCAGCGCACACGACGACAATGGAAACAAGCGCGACTCGCGGAAGTCGCACCGGCCGCCGGCGAAAAACGAGCGGCAGAAGCGCGCCCGCGAGCGCGATGATCGTCATCAGTGCCACATTGGTGAAAGTGACATAATGAGTTATGGAATCTGTAAGCGCCGACCCTGTGGCCCTCAGCATTTGCACAGTCAAGGGTGATGACGTGAGTCGCGCGATAGGGACATTGATGGCGATAAAACCAACCAGGGCACAGTAAACTGCCGCAACAAGTCTGACGTTTTTGTACAGTATTGCCTCGAGGGTGGCAAATGCGAGCGCGACGATAGCATCGTTCCACAGCCCGGCGAGCAACGCTGAACTGTTGCCCAATTTTCCGTCCGCCAGGACGCAGATTCTCGCGAGGACCAACACCCCAAAGACGCTCAGTGCCTTCATCGCAAGACCAGGTTTACTCGTTTCAGCAGCCATATCGAGACTACCGCTCCGCATGTGCCACGCCGCCGCCAAACCCAATCGTGCACGAGAAGAGCTCGCGCGGGTGGAGCGGCATACAAGGCATCGCGATCGCCACGAAACGAGAGTGGAATGATCACCAGGTCGAATTCGTCAGCGGCGGACGTGCTGCGGAACGTCCGATGTTCGTATTGGGCATGGCCATTGAGAAAGCGCTTTGCTTCCACAATATTTTCGTAATTGGAATCAATGATCACGACACGGGCATTGGGCAGCAAACGTTGCAGGGCGAGTGCCGTTCGTGGAAAGAGCGCGCCGCCAACAACAGCCACACGCTTCGGCGGCGACAGCTTTGAGACAAGCTTGTCCAGCGCACGTTCGTGGACTCCGATTACAAACGGCTGCAGCCATCGCAAGCGCAGAACACAGCGTTCGAGCCCTTCAAGGCTGAACCAGTCGAGCCAGCGAAGGACGGCCGGCCACCGGCTCGCGTGAGCCGTCCGGTCCCTGTCCTGCGGCAGTCGCGTCCAGTGCCGTGCCGGCCGGCGATGGTGCTCGACATGAAAACCGTCATTGAAAAGGAGCAGGTTGTATAGCCAGCCGTAGTGACTCGTGGTGCCGCGTGCGTGTTCGTAATAACCTTGCAGTTGACACAGGGCAAGGCCGAGCAGCCACCCGGGAAGGTAACCAGCAACCAGAAATCTCGGAGCGAACGCGATCAAGCCGATCCACAATGCCCCCACGCAGGCAAACTCCGCGAGCAACTGTCCGTTGACACGCCATCGCCACGGCTGCCCCGCGTGATGCGCCAGATGCCGCTGCTGCCAGAGCGTTTGCG
>JAKEEH010000323.1 GCA_022616725.1 Limisphaerales bacterium
GCGATGGCATTCGGCAAACTCTGGTCGCTGCATCTCAATGACCAGAACGGCCTCAAATATGACCAGGACCGTCCCTTTGGTAACACGAATTTGCGCAGCGCTTTCGACCAGGTGCGAGCCCTCGAACGCAATGGCTACGGCAAAAATGGGGAATACGTTTGCTTTGACGTGCATCCGTTCCGCACCACGAAAATCGAGCATTGGGTCGATCACCTCGTGAACAGCCGGCGCACGTTTCTGTTGCTGGTTGAAAAGGCGCGCAGTTTCAACGAGAAAACGGCGCAAAAACTGATCGCCGACCGTAATTACCAGGCGCTGGACCAGATGGTGATTGAGCATCTCCTCGGCAAATCCTGAGCACAGCGAAGCCGAGTCAAGGACTTCTTGCTACGCGTCTTGGCGAGGATCCGAAGGTGACAACAACGCCCCTTCCGGGGCGAGTGCCTCGGCTTCGAGCTTCGCATCCCGTTCGCGCAGGAGGCGTTCGACGCAGGACACGAGCGACTGCCGGTCAAACGGCTTCGAGAGGTAATGGCAGGCGCCCGAGTCCGCCGCGTGCGCGCGCGTCAATTCTCCGCACCGCGCGGTCACCATCACGACCGGGATGTCGGCCGTCGAGGGCTGCTTGCGCAGGATCTCACATACGGACAACCCGTCGATGTCCGGCAGCGCCAGGTCCAGCAGGATAACGTCCGGTAAATGCCGGCGCGCCATGTGCAGACCGGTCATTCCGCTTTCCGCCGTCAGAATCTCGTAGTCGCCACCGCTGAGATTCCACCGGATCAACTCAATGAAGTCCCTCTCATCATCGATGATCAGAATCTTGTCGCTCATCCATTGATATCTCACATGGGAATGCGACGGCCAAACGACATGACGGTGAAACACGTGTGACGAATGCCCGGCGCGCGGCTCTCTTCAGCCGCCGCAGCGCGATGGTCTCCCGCGCCACATTCCTGCTCGGGCCAGGCGGCAGCGGGAAGGGTGACATTTTGACAGTCGGGTTTTGCCGCGCTGCTTTCGGGTTAATGGCTCCGTCGCAGAAATGTTTCCGAATCGTCGCGAAGATGACGTTTTCACGTAACAGCAGGATGCAAGATTTCGCAAGGCCGTGAAGCACTTGGGACATCTTTTTCTGGAAGAGACCACGCTGCAGCCTTCAGCCGAATGGGCTCTGGATTTCTCAGGGTGGCTTTTTGTTCGGGTGGAATCCGGCGAAGGCTGCTGGATCGACAAGACCAGCCCTTATCTGCTCGACAGGGGTGATCTCGTGGTGGCGCCGCCGGGAGGTCTGCGGAGTGTGCGCGCCAGCCGTGTCGCTGCAACAACCATCCAATACTTTCATTTTTGCCCGGAATTGCTGGGTGGGTTCTTATCCATCGCCGAACGGTTGCGGGCGCAGCGGGGCGTCGAAGGCTTTCTCAGCAAAGCGAAGCTGTTTCCGGCCAGCGACCCCGTGGCCCGGGAATTTAGCGATGCCTGCGATCAGGAACGTGACCGCGCCAGCGTGGGGTTGCGGTGCCGCCTGCTGCGGCTGGCCGTAAACGTCCTGGTGCAACCAGAGCCGCCGCTTGCGACCGGCGAGACCGTTTTCCTGCCCGCGAGCAAACGCGTTCAGTTGTTCCTGCGTCACCTTTCCGAGGCGGAACTGACCGACTTCACGGCGGAAGAACTGGCGGCGCGGTGCGGTTGCAGCGTGCGCCATTTCTACAAGCTTTTTCGCACCTTTTTTGGGATCTCCCTGCGCGCCAAACGAACCGAACTGCGCCTCCTGAAGGCGCGGCAACTCCTCGCCGAAACCGGGATGCGTGTCATCGATGTCGCGGCGAGAACCGGCTTTCGCGAGCAGGGACTTTTCAGCACCGCGTTCAAGAAACGTTTTGGATTGACGCCCACGGAATGGCGCCGGAACGGCGCGGCTGCGGTTTCAAAAAACGGCTCCGACTCTCGTTAACTCGGGCAAGGCTTTCGTGACCTACTTGTAACGATCCTGCCATTTGTTCGCCATCCACCATCCCTAATTTTGAATCGACGCTAAAGTTATGGAAACGAACAGTCTCATTTTCAACACCTGCGGTGTGCTGCTCGTTGCGATGATCTCGGCAGGGTCGGCCTGCGCCCAGACGCCCCTGGCCGACACCAGATCGACTTTGGAGAAATGGGTCGAAACCCGCCAATTGGTCTCTAAAGCGAAAGCCGACTGGCAATCCGACAAGGAACTCCTGCAGCAAACCATCGGCCTCTTTGAGCGCGAGTTGAGAACTATCGAGGACCAGATCTCCAAGGTCATCACCAACAGCACGCAGGTGGACAAGGAACGCGCTGAAGCCGAGGCGCTGCAGAAGGCTGCAAAGGAAAGTCTTGAGCGTACTCGCCAGTTCGCGGCCGGGTTTGAAGGGGAGCTGGCCAGAATTGCGCCGCGCCTGCCCGCCCCGCTTCAGGACATTTTGAAGCCGCTGCTGAATCGCCTCCCGAGCGATCCTGCGAACACGAAGATGAGCGCCGCTGAGCGCGTCCAGGTGGTCATCGGGATTCTCAACGAGTTGGACAAGTTCAACAACGGCGTGTCGATCTTCAGCGAGAAACGCAAGAACGACAAGGGCGTCGAGCTCGCGGTTGAAACGGTCTATCTCGGGCTGGGAGCGGCCTATTTCGTGAGTGACTCCGGGGACTTTGCAGGGACAGGCACGCCCGGGCCAGGCGGTTGGGAGTGGACGATAAAGCCGCAGGTGGGGAGCTCGGTGCGGGAAATAATCCGCATTTACAAGAACGAAAGGCCCGCTCGTTTCGTTCCGCTGCCCGCAGTCATCAAATGAATTTGCTACCCGATATGACGTGCACTAAGAAATGGACTTTCCTCGCGATCTCTTTCTTGCCGGCGCTTGCCGGCGCGCAAGACCTGGAAGGCTTGGCCTCGGGCGCTTCAAACGACCTTCAACGCGCGCTGGCCGAGCTGACTACCGTCCGCCAGGAGATCGAGGCGGAGCGTTTGCCGTTAGCGCGCCAGATAAGCGAACTGGAACAGAAGGTCTCCGAACGGAAGGCCGAATGGGCGAAGGCGCAGCGTTTCAGCGAGAACCAGCTTGTCGAGTTGAACGCCCTCAGGGCCGATGCCAAACGGCAGTCGGACGAAGTGAAATATGTCGATTCGTTGTTGACGGAATACGCCAAAGCATTCCGCTCGCGCCTCGCGTTCATCGAGGAACCTCGTTATCAGGCATTATTCGAAGGCATTGACAAAGCTGCCGGAGCGGCGGACCTGCCGCCGGCGGAGAAGTTCTCGCAACGCTCGGTCCTTCTCACGACGTCTCTTAAGCGTAACGAAGCGGCTTTGGGTGGTGAAATATTCGATGGCAAGGCGCTCGATAAACATGGGCGTGTGCAAGAGGGGAAGGTTGCCCTGATCGGTCCGGTGGCGATGTTCGCTGCGACATCGGGAGACGCGGCCGGTCTGCTGCAACAGGAACTGAATCGCGCCGACCCGACGATTGTCACGGTGGACGACAAGGTCGCCGCCGCCAGCCGGGCGCTGGTGACGACCGGCACTGGCCAGCTGGCCCTCGATCCCACCCTCGGCAATGCCTTCAAACTGACGGCGCTCAAGGAACCCCTTTACGAGAAGATTGCCAAGGGGGGCTGGGTTATGGCTCCCCTGATCGCGCTGGGCTTTTCGGCGCTGCTCGTCGCTCTGTTGAAGTGGTTTCAGTTATCGCGCATACGGCTGGCGACAGAGCGAGACCTGCAAAAAGTCCTGCGCTATCTCGAAAGCAATGAAGAGGGGAAGGCGCTGGCTCACGCCCGGAGCATCCCCGGCCCGGCGGGCGATCTGCTCGCCACCGCCGTTGAGCATTCAGACGAGAAGAAGGAATACATCGAAGAAATCGTTTACGAAAAGATGCTCGGCGCGCGGACGAGGCTCGAACGCGGAATCGCGTTTCTCGCGCTGACCGCCACCGCGGGTCCCCTGATGGGGCTGCTGGGCACGGTCATGGGGATGATCGCGACCTTCAAACTGATCTCCAGTTTCGGCAGCGGCGATCCCAAACTGCTCGCGGCGGGCATTTCAGAGGCCCTGATCGCGACGGCGACCGGTATGACCGTGGCCATTCCGGCGCTGCTGCTGCATGCGTTTCTCAGCCGCAAAGCCAAAGGCATCATCGGCAGCATGGAGCAGACGGCGGTGGGATTCATCAACGGCGTCCCCGAGAAACACACTTTCGCATAGGAGAACTCAAACCAATCAATATGAACGTAATCTTCGAACAAATGTTGCACACCTGGGCCACCGGCGGCTGGGTCATGCCCGCGCTCGCGGTCGTTGCCCTGATCACGTATGCGACCGCCGGCCATCTACTGATCCGGCTGTATCATCGCGGGCTCACGAAAGCCACGGACACACGCCTGCGCCAGTGGGTCGCCCGCCCCGAGGAAGCGCCGAAAAATCTTCGGGAACTGATTCGTTACACGCAGGATGAGGTTCACTCGGTGACAGAGATCGAAGGTCGTTTTCGTGAAGTCGAAGCGGCCAAAATCCCGGAGGTCGATCGCCGGCTGGCGTTCCTGAACATCATGGTTGTGTCGGCGCCGCTCTTTGGGCTGCTGGGCACGGTTTGCGGGATGCTGTTGACCTTCAAGGCGATTGGCATCGGCGGCAGTTCCACTTCGGAAGTCATTGCGCGGGGCATCAGCGAAGCGCTCGTCGCGACGCAGACCGGCATGATGGTAGCCATACCGGGACTGCTCCTGGCCCACCTGGCCAAGCGTTGGCGCAACGAATACGTCGCGTTCCTGCTTCGGCTGGAGGGGATTACACTGCGGCATTTCCGGCCGGAGTTCCACGGAATGACTCGCATCTTCGTTCGCAGCCAAGAAAAGGGCGCCGTGCGCGAACAGGCGGCTTCCGCGCCCAACACTGTCACTGAACCGCTTCTGGCATGAGGTTTCGCCGCACACTCGAGGAACGAGAAGAGCCGATCGAGCTCAACCTGATCCCGCTCATCGACGTAATCATGTTCCTGCTCATATTCTTCATCTCCACGACGAGCTTTATCGAGGAGCCGGGTGTGCAGGTGGACAAACCGAAAGCGGCCACCGCGCGCCAGCTTGAGAAGAACGCCATCATCTTCGCAGTAACGACCGATGGAAAGGTCGCTTACGGCGGCAAGGAAATCGGTCTTGGTGGCGTCCGACCGACCGTGAAGCGGCTCTGCGCCAAAGAGCCGTTGCAGGTGGTCATCCAGGCGGACAATCAGTCCCTCTCCGGCCTGATGATTCGTGTCATGGACGAAGCGAAACTGGGCGGGGCCAAGGACGTCAGCCTCGCGACGGAGAAAAGCTGATGAACTCCACCCAGCGCCGGAGCGCCTGAGCACATGAGACTGCGCCGCACTCTCTCTGAGCCGGAAGAGCCGATCGAGCTGAACCTGATTCCGCTCATCGACGTGATCATGTTCCTGCTCATCTTCTTCATCTCGACTACCAGCTTCATGGACCAGCCGGGCGTCAGCGTGGATAAACCCCAGGCCGGCGGGTCCAGCCAGGGGGAAAACAAGAGTATCGTTTTCGACCTGAGCGTGGACGGGAAGGTTAGTTACGCCGGACAAGAGATTGGCGTAAACGGGGTCAGGGCCACGGTAAAGCGTTTGTGCTCGGACGAATCACGACCGGTGATTATCCAGGCCAGCGAGAAGTGCCGCTCCGGCGTGGTGATTCGGGTGATCGACGAAGCTAAACTGGGCGGCGCGAAGGACGTGAGTCTCGCCAGCGAGAAGAGTTGAGGTTACGGATTGCATGCGCAAGGTCTATCACGCTGAAAAGAGTTCCGTTGGCGCGATTGCGGCCGTGATTTTTTCCGTCGGCATTACAGCGTCGCTATTCGGCATTCTGCCTTTTGCGCACCAGATCGCGAAACCGGAACGCAGCCTGGAACTGCGCAAGACCACGGCAATTGAACAGGCGCCAGAAGTAGAAGAGCAGGCGCCGCCCCCGCAGGTTGAGGAAGAGAAGCCACCCGAGGCTCCGCCCGAACCGCAGCTTGCCGATGCACCGCAGCAGATTCCGTTGAGCGCCGACCTTGAGGTAGCCGTGGGCTCGGGGGGCGCGCTTGCCGGTTTCGGCGAAATTCGCGCCATGACAGCGGCCGAAACGGTGCAGCAGGAAGCGTTTGATGTCGCCGATCTGGAAAAGCGGCCCGAACTGGTCTCGTCAATCGCGCCGGTCTATCCGCGTGAATTGGCCAAAGCGAAAGTCGAAGGCACTGTGAAACTTGTGTTCCTGGTTGCTGAAGATGGTCGCGTGGAAGATGTTCGGGTTGAGAACTCGTCGCGTCCTGAATTTGAGAAGCCGGCATTGGAAGCCGTTCGCAAGGCCCGCTTTCGTCCGGGAGTCAAAGATGGGCAGCCGGTGCGCGCGTTTATGAGCGTGCCGATAAGATTCAGACTCCCGTCCGGATAGTTTTGATTGAGTAACCTCCGACATGAGGGGGCCAATAAGAGCAATTATGAACCCAAATCGCACCCTGAGCCTGATCTTGTTCGCGCTGCTCGCCCTATCCGCCGATGCCGCTTCAAAAAGGGAGAAAGCTGCGGTCCCGGCGACAGCCCCAATGACCTTTGCGCCTTTCCCGCAGGAGCACGAACTCGCTTCCATTTGGAATGATCCGGATTTCGCGCGTCGTCTCTATGGCAGTTATGGCTTCCTTTCAGAAGCTGAACCGCGGCTGAACGCGGAGGAGCACCAGTTCTATACCAACAAAATCGTGCCCCTGCTGCGTGAAGATCCGAAAAAGGCCATTCCGCTGCTGGAATCTCGAGCCAAGCCGGGCACGAGCGCGCAATTCGATTATCTGCTCGGAACCATCTATTTCCAGAATGAGGATCTGACAAACGCTGTCAAGCATTTCGAGGCCGCTCTGGTAAAATTTCCTGATTACCGCCGGGCTCAGAAGAATCTCGCCTTCGCTCTGGTGCGCGATGGCAAGTACGCTGACGCCATCAAACCGCTCACCCGGACTATTGCGCTTGGCGCAGCCGACGGGAAGGTGTTCGGCCTCCTCGGTTTTTCTTACATGAATCAGGGCCGGTACGTCTCCGCCGAAGGGGCGTATCGGCAGGCGCTGGTGTTCGAACCCGACAACGTCGATTTCAAGCTCGGCCTCGTCAAGTGTTCTGTCGCCACCGCCAATTATGACCACGCGCTGGCGCTGCTCGAAGAATTGATCCGTCAATACCCGGAGCGCGACAATCTTTGGACGTTGCAGGCCAACATCTACATCCAAAAGGAACAGCCTGCAAAGGCCGCCCTCGTGCTCGAGATGCTGCGGCGTCTGGGAAAGGCCAATGCGCAAACTCTGTTCTTGCTCGGTGACCTCTACATGGCGCAGGAAGCGCGGGATCTGGCGCTGGCGGCTTATCTTGAAGCCCTTGACAAGGATGGCGGCCAAAATGTTGGAAAGGCGTTGCGACCGGCACAGATCCTCGTCAGCCGCGGCGCATGGGACGAGGCCGGAAAATTGTTTGTGAAGATTCGGAGCGCTGGCGCTCTAAATGCGGAGGATGAGTTAAAGTTGCTCAAACTTGAATCCAAAGCCGCCATGGCATCGGGCCAGGGCGAAAAGGCCGTCGAGAGCCTCGAGCAAATCATCAACAAGAATCCGCTCGACGCTGAAGCCCTGTTGCTGGCGGGCGATTTCTACGCGAAGAATGGGCAGCGCGAAAGAGCCGAGTTCCGTTATCAGTCCGTCGCCGGTATGGACGGTTCGAGTTTTCAGGCGGATGCGCTCGTTAAGCACGCCCAGTTGCTCGTCCAATCGCAAAAATACACCCAGGCCCTCGAGCTGCTGCGCAAAGCGCAAAAGATCAAACCGCGCGATAACGTGCAGCGCTATCTGGAGAAAATAGAGCAACTCGCCCGCACCAGTCATTTGTGAGGACGGCAGTAGCACCCTGACCTTCCGCGCGAATGAGGGCTGATTGCGTAACCCCCGATGTAATGTGGGGGCCGGCTTCCCCTAAGTCGGCATTTGGGTTTTTGGCTTCATTCGTCATTAGGCATTCGTTATTAGTCATTCCATTCGTGGTCATGGCGCTTACGACCGCAATCCCCGCCCGCGCTCAGGAAGTCGGCGCGGTTTCCGGTATCGTCGTCAGCACATGGGATGGGACGCCGTTGGCCGGTGTGGTCGTAACTGTGCGCGGCACGACGCTCGCGACGCAAACAGGCGCAAATGGAAGGTACTCCTTAACGAACGTCCCGGTCGGTGACCAGGTCCTGCGATTCTCCAAATCCAGTTACGCCTCAGCAGTCGTCACCGACGTGCGTGTGCTGCTGGGTCAAACGACGACGGTTAATGGCAATCTCCGGCCGGAGTTTTACGAAATGGAAGAGATTGAGGTCACGGCCGAGGAGTTCACGGAGCAGACGGAGCAGATTATTTTCGAACGGCAACAAGC
>JAKEEH010000045.1 GCA_022616725.1 Limisphaerales bacterium
ATATTGTAGATCAGGAATGAGCGGTGAGACGAAACCGGGACCGTTGGCGATGGCCGCTGCGGAGGAGGTATTGCAGCATATCTACGGCGACGATTTGCACGGATGCACGGTGTCTATGGAGAGCATCGGAGCGATCATCGAATCGGCATTGCGTCGGCGCAGCGCGGATGATGCTGTGTTGCTGGAACTTTATGAAAAGCTCGTGGAAGCAGTACAGTTACTCTCGACGCCACCAAAGAAGGAATCGGTCACGGAAGCCGACGAACTGCGCACCCTCCTGGGTGAGCGGCTCGACACCATTCGCGATTTGATCGCGCGAACGATTCGAACGACTGACCGGTTCAAAGCCGAGCGAAAAGCTGCGGGAAACGGCAACGAGGTTCAATAGCGCTAAGCGGGCTTACATTCGCCCAGCAAGTAATCGGCGATGTGCATCACCTGTGCATCGGAGCCTGCTTTGGCGAGGCCGGCTTTAATTTGCAGGATGCAGCCGGGGTTGGTCGTCACAACGATTTTCGCGCCGGTCTTGAGGATGTTCTCCACTTTGCGGCGCTGAAGGCGTTCGGCCATCTCCGGTTCGGTCAAGTTATAACTGCCGGCGCTGCCGCAACAGACATCGGCTTCGGGCAACTCCACGAAACTCAGTCCGGCGATGGCCCGCACCAGTTCGCGCGGTGGTTTTGTAATGCGCTGCGCGTGGGCGAGGTGGCAGGCATCGTGATAGGTGACGCGTTGCTGGGGGGCTGGTTCATGGGTTGAAGGGTTGGAGGGTTGAAGAGTTGAAGGGGGGGCGAGCCACTCGGTGATGTCCTTGACTTTTTTGCTGAAGGCTTCGCCGCGCGTTCGCCAGGCGGCTTCGGAATGGAGCAGATGACCGTACTCCTTCAACGTTGAGCCGCAACCGGCAGCGTTGATAATAACCGCATCAAGGTTTTCTGCTTCGAACGCTTCGATGTTTTCTTTCGCGCATTGGCGTGCCTGGTCAAGATTGCCGCCATGGGCAAAGAGTGCGCCGCAGCACGCCTGGTTTTTCGGCACGACAACATCGTAACCCGCGCGATTGAGAAGCTCCACTGTCGCTTTGTTGGTCTCGCCAAACATTGAGCTCATCACGCAACCGCTGATGACGCCGACGCGGCCCCGGACCGATGGTCTGTCCGTCGGTGAGAATTCCGGAAGATCGGCAGTCGTAATGCGGTCGGGGATCAACGCCAGCGGCTCCCGCAACGCGCCAGGAAGTAACCGGTCTAGTCGCAACGCCTTGGCGATGCGTGCCGGCCAAAGGAAAAGTCTCATCCGCGCGGGCACCGGGAAAATCTTCTCGATCACAAAGCGGCGCAGAAATCGTTGATAGAGCGAGCGCGTGTACCGCTTCTCAATGTGCTCGCGTGTCGTCTCGAGCAATTCACCGTATTGGACGCCACTGGGGCAAACCGCCTCGCAAGCGCGGCAACCGAGGCAAAGGTCGATGTGGCGTACGCCGGTGTCGGCCAGCGGCAGCCGCCCATCCTGAAGGGCACGCATCAGATAAATCCGGCCCCGCGGAGAATCATTCTCATTGCCGGTCTCGAGGTAGGTCGGGCAGGAGGCGAGGCAAAGGCCGCAGTGAATGCAGGCGAGCGATTTATCGTAGTCGAGGAAACGATCCCTGTTCACCATGGCAAGTCCGGCAGTAAGTGTCTGGGATCGTAAGTGTCCTTGATGCGGCGAAGCAACTCGCCAGGGAGTCTGGGCTTTTCGGGCGCCTGAGCCCCGCGATAATAGATCATACCGTTCCCGGCGCGCGCGACAAACGACGCCTCCAGATCACGCAAAGTGTCGAGCAATTTCGAAGGCAGCACCGAGACGCGATGCGGCTCCTGTGCTTCGCCCCAAAACTTTTCCTCGTATTCAAGCGTCGCAGGCTCGAGCAAGCCGATCTGACGTGCCTGACCCAATCGCCAGTCCACGTCCTCGCGCGAGCCGGCGAAGCCGACGACAAGCGTGGGCGTGTCTTGTTCCTGGTTGTGCAAATCGAGCACCACGGGTGCGAGTTCCGACGCGGTCAGCGGTCGCAAAGCATCAAGTTTCGCGCCGGAAGCTTGGACGAACTCCTCTTTCTCGGGACGGGGCAGCACTTTGAAAGCAGCTTCGACGATCACGCCCAGGGTGCCACGGCTTCCGACGAAGAGCTTGCAGAGGTCATAACCGGCGACGTTTTTCACGACCTTGCCGCCCGCCTTAATCACCCGGCCATCGGACAGCACCACTTTGATACCGAGAAGGTGTTCGCGAATCGTGCCGTAGCCGTAGCGGCGTGGACCACTCTTGTTTCCGGCGAGCAGAGCGCCAATGCTCAGCGATTCCGGGCACGGCGGATCGATCGGCAGCCATTGGCCGCGCTCGGCCAGCCGTTGCTGCAACGCTGCCAGTGTAATTCCGGCTTCGACCGTTACAGTCATGTCCTCCGGCGTGTATTCGAGCACGCGATTCATTTGGGGGAGCGCAAATTCAGTGATTCTGACGCCGTCCTTCGCGGCAGTAGCGAGATTCGCGATAACTTCAGGCACGCTGGCAGCCGTGAGCGTCATCAGGCGGCAATCTGTTTGCGCGGTGCAAAATCGCCGCAGCGCTTCGACCCGGGGAACATCTTATGAGGGTTACACCGGCCGTTCGGGTCGAAGACGCGGCGCAAGAGGCGCATGGCTTCAAGGTCGTCGGGCGAAAATTGCCGGGCCATGAAATCAATCTTTTCGACGCCGATGCCGTGTTCGCCCGTGACGCTGCCGCCCAACTCAATGCATTTTTCGAGAATGGCCTGGCTGGCTTCAAGAGCGCGCTTCACCTGGGCAGGGTCGCGTTCATCATAAAGGATCAATGGGTGAATGTTGCCGTCACCGGCGTGAAATACATTGGGAATGCGCAAGCCGAACTTGCGGCTGCACTCGGCGATAAAGTCCATCATTTCCGGCAGCTTCGAGCGCGGCACCACGCCATCCTGCGTGATGAAATTCGGGCTCAGCCGGCCAATCGCTCCGAAAGCCCGCTTGCGCGATTTCCAGAGATCGGCCCGCTCCTGGTCGGACCCGGCGAGGCGTACTTCCCGGGCGCCGTTTTTGCGGCAAATACCGACCACAGTTTCGGCCTGGCGTTCCAGGCCAGGGGCCAATCCATCCAACTCGATGATCAACACTGCGCCGGCGTCGAGCGGAAAACCGAACTTGTACGCGGCTTCCACAGCTTGCGTGATCAACTGATCCATCATTTCCAGTGCGCCGGGAACGATTCCCGCTCCGATGATATCGCTGACGGTCTGACTGGCCTGATCGACCGTATTGAAAACGCCGAGCATGGTTTTGAATGCCTGGGGGGCGCGAACCAGACGCAACAGCACGCGCGTGACGATGCCAAACATGCCTTCGCTGCCAATCACGACCCCGCGCAAATCGTAGCCATCGACGTCCTCTCCGCCATCGGGGGTAGTGCCTAGCCAAACGACTTCGCCGTCCGGCAGGACCAACTCCAGCCCTAATATATGATTGGTGGTGACGCCGTATTTGAGGGTGTGCGGCCCGCCGGAGTTGGTGCCGACGTTGCCGCCGATGGTACACGCGGGCTGGCTGGAGGGGTCGGGCGCATAGAACAACCCTTTGCCCTTGACGGCATTCGTCACCCACGCGTTGACGCAACCGGCTTCGACCAGCGCCCGGCGGTTCGCGACATCGATGTCGAGAATCCGGTTCATGCGCGTTAAGGCGATCATTATCCCGCCGGTGACGGCCAGAACCGTCCCGCTAAGACTGGTTCCGGCCCCGCGTGGGATGATTGGAACTCCATGCGTGGCGCATGCTTTGACCACGGCGATGACTTCCGCTGTGCCGCCGGGGAGGACGACAGCCGTGGGCAACTGCTTCTCCAGCGTGTAAGCGTCGCATTCATAAACCAGCAACTCCTCGGGTTTGGTGATGACGTGAACAGCCCCGACGATCTCGCGCAACGAGTCGAGGAGAGGCTGCGGGGCACCAGCGGTCATCATCTGAACCTATGAGAGCCCAACCGCCGTGTCGAGCCGCGGGCGGGTCTTGCGGCGTCTTCAGCCGGCGGTCGCCGTCCTTGGTTTAAAGAGCCACGGAGCGAGCGAGACCCTGAATTGTTCCCAAAGGCCCGTAAAAATGGGTTGTGTCACACAGATGTAACATTCCTGTAACATACTATTAACAGTAAAGCTCGTGACATCGGCCAGGGTCGGACTTATGAGGAAAACGCTATGTTTTCCTTTCGGCAGTTGCTGGGGAAAGAAGATAAATTCTTTACCTTGCTCGAAGCCAGCGCCGAAGAGGCGCGCGCCTGCGTGCGTACTTTGGGCAAGTACCTTCAAAGCCCGGGTGCATTAAAGAATCTTGACGAGTTTATCCTCGCACGTCGCAAGGACAAAGCCATCACGGCGCAAATCAGCGAAGCGTTGTGCACCACGTTTGTCACCGCCCTCGAACGCGAGGACATCGAGGCGCTCTCGAACGCGCTCTACAAAATTCCTAAAACGGTCGAGAAGATTGCCGAACGTATTATGCTCGGGCCCCAGCACCTGGAGGGCACTGACCTGAAAAGACAAATGGCGTTGCTGGAAAGAGCGACCGATACTGTCGTGCTCATGATTCAGGAACTCCGCCGGGGGGTGCATCTGGAGCGGATTCGCAGTCATAACGATCAGTTGCAAGCCATCGAAGGTGATGCCGACGAGACGTTGCTGGCTATGCTGAAGATTCTTTATGCGTCGCACGGTAGTGCGATTCGCATTGTCTTCCTGAAAGACCTATTTGAGCTGCTCGAGAAGGTTGCCGACCGGTGCCGCGATGCCGGCAACGTCATCAATCACATCGTCCTGAAGAATTCGTAAGCTCGCGCGCAGGGCCAGTCTTGCCCTAACTGCTCGTGCAGCTGATCCGATAAGCTTTGCCGGTGCTAAAGGCCTGATTTTTATCATTTTTATCGTGGCGTTTTGTTACAATTCTGTTACGAAAAGCCCACTATGTTTTCCCTACAAAAACTCCTCGGCAAAGAAGACAAGTTCTTCGACCTCTTAGAGGCCAGCGGCCGCGAGTCCTGCGCCAGCGCGCAAGCCCTCAAAAGGCTAGCCCAAAATCCCAATCAGGCCAACGCCCTGGATGAATTTGCGCTCTCACGCCGCAAAGATAAGGCCATTACTACAGAGATCAGCGAAGCACTCTGCACCACCTTTGTCACCGCCCTGGAACGGGAAGATATCGAGGCGCTTTCAATCGCGCTCTATAAGATACCCAAGACGATCGAAAAAATCGGCGAACGCATTTTGATTGCGCCGCATTTCCTCAAAGGTGTCGATCTGTCGCGCCAGATCGATATGCTCGAAAAGGCCACTGGCACGGTCCTGACGATGATTCAAAAGCTGCGCGAAGGTGTCGGCCTTGAGTCGATTAAAGACATCAACGACCGGCTGCAACACCTGGAGGGCCAGGCAGACAAGCTCGTCCTCGAACTGCTGAAAGAGCTTTACTCCGGCAAGATCGAGGATGTGCGAGTCGTTTTCTTGAAAGACCTTTTTGAGCTGTTGGAAAAGGTGACGGATCGTTGCCGCGACGCGGGGAACGTGATCGCGCAGATCGTCCTGAAGAACTCCTGAGGGATGTGATGCCCGCGCCCAAAGGCGGGCGCAACGCTGCCATCGTTCATCATGCTTACACTTGTCTTCTGCGTCATCGTTGTGGCTCTGGCTTTTGAGTTCATCAACGGGTTTCATGATACGGCCAACGCCATCGCCACTTCGGTCGGGACGAAGGTCCTCACGCCCGCACAGGCCATCCTGCTTTCGACAGTCTTCAATCTCGCGGGCGCTCTGGCGGGAGTCGCAGTCGCCAAAACGATTGGCAAAGACCTGGTTGATGCGAAGTTCATTTCTTCCGTAACCGTTCTGGCGGCCCTGACTTCCGGCATTACCTGGAATCTCGTGACGTGGTATTACGGCCTGCCCTCGAGTTCCAGTCACGCGCTCTTCGGCGGTCTGTGCGGCGCGGCGCTGGCGTCGGCTCATGGCAACTGGGCGGTTATCAAGTGGAGCACCGGCCTTTGGCCCAAAATCGTGAAGCCAATGGTCGTGGCTCCTGCGACCGGCTTGCTGGTGGGCTTTCTCATCATGAGCCTGCTCATGATGCTCTTGCAGCGGATACGCCCGCGAATCGTCAACCTTGTCTTCGGCAAAGCACAGCTCTTGAGCGCGGCGTGGATGAGCTTCGAACACGGCCGGAATGACGCGCAAAAGACGATGGGAATCATCGCCTTGACGCTCTTTACCGCCAGCACGCAATCGGAGGTGTTTGCGAATCTGCCTGAATGGCTGAGTTTTCTGAAAATTCAGGAATTTAAAATTGACCTTTGGGTCAAAGTGACTTGCGCACTCACCATGGCGGCCGGAACCGCCGCGGGCGGGTGGAAAATCATCAGGACTCTGGGCAAACACATGGTCAAATTGCAGCCAATTCACGGGTTCGCCGCGCAAACGACCGCCGCGAGTGTGATCGGCTTTGCGACTCACTTTGGCATCCCGCTCTCGACCACGCATGTGATCTCGAGCTCGATTATGGGTGTAGGAGCTACCAAGCGCCTCAATGCCGTGAAATGGCCGGTCGTTGAGCGGATGGTGTGGGCGTGGCTTATGACGCTGCCTATTACAGCTTTTCTGGCCTGGCTCATCCTCAATGGTCTGCGAGCCATCGGGCTCTAGCGCCGACAACTTTACTACTTTTCAGCCCGCACCACAAAAACAGGACAGTCGGCGTGCCGCACCACACGCTCGGCGGTGCTTCCCATCAGCGTGTGTTTGATTCCGGTGTAGCCGTGAGTGGAAACCACGATCAAATCCACGCCCAACTTTTTCGCGGCGCGAGTGATTTCGTGGTGGGCCTTGCCGATTTTGACCAAGCGCTTGACCGGGACGGAGGGCGGAACAAATCGCACTGCCAATGCCTCCAGCTCTGTCTCTGCTTTAAGCGCCAACTGCTTGTCGCTGAGCGTGTACACAACATTGCGCAAGTCGGAAATGAACGGCGCGGGCTCCACTACGTACATGACATACAGTTCGGCTCCAAACTTCTCGGCCAACTCACCGGCGGCCACGACCGCCGCTTCCGCATTGGTCGAAAAGTCAACAGGAGCCAGTACTTTTCGAATGTCGAGATTACGCTTGACCTCTTTTGCCTCTGCCCTTTCAGCCGGTTTTGCTTTGCCCATGAGGAAATGTCTGCGCGGCGTTGCATTTCCGCAAGCCGCTATCGTGAGTCGATTTTAATAAGTCACTGGAGGAGGTGCAGCTTGTGGGCGGCCTGTTCCCACTGTGCGGTGAGTTCGGGCAGGCGGGCGTGGATGTCAGCCAGTTCGCGATTAATGGCCACAACGCGGCCATTGGTCGAATAGGTTTGCGGAGCTTCGAGTTCGGCGGTCAAGGCGGTCTGGCGCTGCTCCAACGCTTCGATTTCGGCTTCGAGGCGGTCCGTAATCTCCTGCTGCTGTCGGCGCTGGCGCGAGCGGGCCTGACGCTGCTCGGCTTCGAGGCGGCGCTGTTCCTTAGCTGTCAATGTCAAGTTTGCCTCACTCCTGGCCGGTGTCTCCAAGCGGGATGGCAGGGCATCTGCGGCGCTCTTTTCAACGTAGTAATCGTAGCCGCCGGGGTAATGCCGCAAGCGGCCATCCTTCACGTGGACGACGTGGTTGGCGAGGGTGCGAATGAAATGCACGTCATGGCTGATGAAGATGAGCGTGCCCTCGAATTGATCGAGCGCGGCAGCGAGGGCGGAAATTCCGGGCATGTCGAGGTGCGTGGTCGGTTCGTCCATCAAAAGGAGGTTGGGTGGGTCAAGAAGAAGTTTCACCAATGCCAAGCGGCTCTTTTCCCCGCCGCTCAGGACAGCGACTCTTTTGAACACATCGTCGCCGCGGAACAGGAAACAGCCCAAGACGGTGCGCACGAATTGTTCGGTGACGCGCTGCGGAGTGTCAAGAGCTTCCTCCAGCACTGTGCATTCCGGGTGCAGCATGTCCACGCGGTACTGAGCGTAGTAGCCGGAACGGACATTGTGGCCGAGCACGCGTTCGCCCCGCTGGAGGGGCAGGACTCCGGCCAGCAATTTGAGGAGGGTCGATTTGCCGGCGCCATTTGGGCCGACCAGGACGATGCGCTGCCCCCGCTCGACCTGAAACTCCATTCGGTCGTAAACAACATTTGAACCGTAGGCGTGGTGAATGTTCCGCAGGGTGATGACTTTGAGCCCGCTGCGCTGGGGCTGGGGAAATCGGAAGTCGATCTCGGGCGTGGAGTCGTCCGGCAGCTCGATTTTCTCCATGCGGTCGATCTGCTTGAGCTTGCTCTGGGCCTGGGAGGCTTTGGTGTTCTTGGCGCGAAAGCGTTCCACGAAGCGCATGAGATGGGCGATTTCGCGCTGCTGGTTTTTGTGGGCGGCGAGCAATTGCTCGTATTGGGCTTCCCGCTGCTCCAGGTAGTCGTCGTAATTGCCTCGATAGCGGACGAGGCGCGACTGGCGGATTTCGACGATGCTGCCGACGAGCTGGTTGAGGAATTCGCGGTCGTGCGAAATGAGCAGGATCGCGCCGGGGTAGGCCTTGAGGTAATCCTGAAGCCAAAGCAAGGATTCGAGGTCAAGGTGGTTCGTTGGTTCGTCCAGCATCAGCAGGTCCGGTTCCTGCACGAGGAGGCGCGCGAGATGGGCGCGCATGACCCAACCGCCGCTCATTTCGCAGGCGGGCCGCTCGAAATCCGTTGGCCGGAAACTCAGCCCCTGGAGGATTTTTTTGGCGCGCGCTTGCAGTTGGAAATGCTCCGGCGTGGAGCCGTGGTCGTCCGGGCCGAGACCAGTAGCAATTTGCAGGTTGGTCTCGCCCGCCACAGGCTGGTTTTCCTGCGGCAGGTAACCCAGCGAAACCCCGCGTTCCAGGACCACGTCCCCGGTATCGGGTTCCTCCCGGCGCAGAACCATGGCAAACAGGGTCGATTTGCCGGCGCCATTCGGCCCGACAAGGCCGATGCGCTCGCCCCGGTTGACCCGGAGAGAGGCGTCGGCGAAGAGAACCCGCCCGCCGTAGGATTTGTTGATGCCGTTGATGCTGAGCATTACGTCGTTGAAACGTTAGTCGTGAGGGGCGGAGTGGCACCCCGTCTTGGTCCGGTTTCGTTCCGGGAGGGTGCGCTGGCGTGAATTGTACGGTCCTTCATTGGGGCTACGTAAGTAACTGATACGGAGCGGATTGCAACACGCCAATCCGGCGATAGTACAAGAATGTACAATTTGTGCCGGGTTGAATCGTTGAATTGAATCGTGAATGTTGAATCGAAAACCGAACGACTCGAAGGTGCGGATTCGCAAGTCCTTGCTGCAGAGGAACTTGTGTTTGGAGCGTTCATGAAATCGTTCGGTTTCGTTCGATTTTTGTGTCAAATAATCCACTGTCATGTGTGCGATGTTCGGGGTAGAAAATGAGACTAGTCCAAAAAAAGTGTGCGGATTTGTGCGTAAAATCGGTGAATCGGGGCGAGTCCAAGTCCAAAAAGTCCAATTTTCTGGTTGAAAACAGCAAAGGCGCGAAGGCGCAAAGTTGAGACCATTGGAGGAGTTGAAGACTTGAAGGCTTGAAGGGGCGGCAGTGACACACCCCCCATGTCTCCGGTGAATCGTGAATGGTGATTTGTGAGTGAGGCCAGACGTTCATCGTTGAATTGAATCGTTGAATCGGACCCGCGGGTGTGGGGCGTGAAAATGATACACCCCCCACCTTTGTGTAGCAGTTTTGTATCACTTTTGTATCAGTTTTTGCGTCATCTCGTCCTGGTGTTCGGCTGGGTGACAGCCGGCGGGACGCCGGCTGTGGCGACCGAGACGGTCGCGCTCCCCTTTTTTCCAGTCGGCGAAGGCGGGTTTGTAAAGTGGTCCCTGGCATTTTCGGTCAATTCTGGTCAGTTGTGGTCATTTTTGTACAGCGCCCCCTGGAAATTTATTCGGTTTTATTCGATTTCTGGACACCCCTCCCCCGTTTCCGTCCGGAAATGTCCAGTTTTGTCCAGCTTTCGCCCGGGACCCCCGAGCTCTCGAGGCACGCTATTATAATAGATTGGCCCCCTCCTTACGTCGGGGGTTACAATATATGTCTGTTTCTTCACGCCTATATTATACCATGGGTTTTCGGAGGTTCGGGCGAGATCCGGCGTTTAACATGCCAATATGCGCCTATACACGCCTATACGCGCCAGTATGCGACAAAAAAGTTTGGACTTGTGGTTGACAGGGTTTGCAGCGCTTGCGGAAAAAGGATTCTTTAGAATTGTAAGTGGCTCGTGATGAGGTGCTTACGTTGAGATGGGAAGTATGGGAATAATGTGAGTTATGGGAGGGTTGGTTTGCCGAACCGGAGGCCGTGTCGCCGTGTAACTCCCGCGGTAGGCGAGCAAACCGCCCGTCTGGGTTCACGTGCCGGTCGCCGGATCAAACAGTTCCGTGACGGTGCTGTTGTAGCCTCCAGCAACGAGCACTTGTCCGTAGGTAGTCTGGCTGAAGCTCCAGATCGAGCGTACAATCATAGCCTCGGAGATCTTTGCAGTAAAAACTGTATTCCTGCGGCGGAAACCGTGGGTCATCGATTTCGAAACCCAGCGCCTCGAGCGGACCCACAAGTTGATCGAGCACGGTCATAATGCGTCTTCTCACTCCCCCTTCCGCGACTAAGTCAATCACATCATCAAACGAAGGGTCAATGGTTTTGCTGACGCATTCCGTTCATTCCACGCGAGCGGATTCTCCCCAAAACGTTCCCTCCTGGTCGGGAGCGGGGTATTTTCCCTATTTCCTTTGGTTTCGCCCGCCGTTAGAGTCCGTCCCGGCTGGAATCGGAAGACCAGCCTGCCGTTTGCATATGGAAGCTCCTGCGGGACAGAATAGGATTGACGCCGACGGAGATGTGGCACTGCCCCGAGAGACACTGCGCGGCAACGGCGAGCGTTTTCGAGTCATTGCCGAAGCAATTCCCGGAATGGTTTGGACCTGCACGCCGGACGGTCGTTGCGATTATGTGAGCCGGCGGTGGCCTGAATACACTGGCGCGGATTTTCAAGAGGCGCTCAGCGATGGTGCGTCGAGCTTCGTTCACGCCGACGATATGGCGCGGGTCCAGGAGGTGTGGAAACGAGCGGTCGAGGCCGGGCGGGGCGACGAGACGCAGCTCCGGCTTCGCAGGCGCGATGGTGTTTATCGTTGGCATTTGGTGCGTGGCGTTCCGGAGTGCGACGCTCACGGGCAAATCACGCACTGGGTCGGTGTCGCCATCGACATTGAAGAACTCGCCGCGACGCACGCGACATTGACTCACGCCAAAGAAGAATTGGAACGCACGGTAGCCGACCGCACGCACCAATTGCAGGAAGTGGTCGAGCAACTCGAAGCATTCGCCTACAGCATTGCCCACGACATGCGTGCTCCGCTGCGGACAATGCACCAGTACGCCCAAATCGTGGCGCGGGACTACGCTGCGCGCGTTCCTGATGACGTGCGCATCTATCTGAACAAGATCATGGCGGCGGCCGAACGGCTCGACACGCTCATCCGCGAAGTGCTGGTTTACACCAAGGTGTCGCAAGGCCAACTGGAGATGCAGCCGACGAATCTCGAGCGCCTGCTGTCCGAAATTCTCATCATGCATCCGCAATTGAATCCGCCCCAGGCGGAAGTGCATGCGCGGCTGCCCCTGCACGCCGTCATTGCCGACGAAACGGCGCTCACGCAGGCGCTCTCCAACCTGCTCACCAATGCGGTGAAGTTTGTGCCGAGTGATCGGAAGGCGAAATGCACCATCTGGACGGAGCAAGTCGGCGAGCAGGTTCGAATATACATTCAGGACAACGGCATTGGTATCCCGACGCGGGACCAAAAGCGCATCTTTAAGATGTTTGAGCGCCTGCAACCTGAATCGAAATACGAAGGAACCGGTATTGGTCTCACGATTGTGCGGAGAGCGGTTGAACGCATGGACGGTAATTTGGGGATTGAGTCTGCGGACGGCAAAGGCAGCAAATTCTGGATTGAACTGAAAATTGCAGAACTGTGATAAACCCCGCGCCAATCCTCCACGTGGAAGATCGCGAGGACGATCAGTTCTTCCTCAAGCGCGCCTTTGACGCGGTGGGAATCCAGAACACCATTCACTTCCTCAATGATGGTCAAATAGCGGTCGATTATCTCTCGGGGCAGGCCCCCTACGCCGACCGGCAAGCGTACCCGATCCCTTGCCTTATAATTCTCGATTTGAAATTGCCGCAATTGCACGGTCTCGACGTGCTGAAGTGGATCCGAGCGCACAGAGAATTCAAGTCCATCGTCGTGGTCATTCTCAGCTCTTCTCCGCTGCGAAATGATGTGGATCTGGCATACGAGGCGGGCGTGAACTCGTTCATCGTGAAGCCGCTCACCGCCGACCAGATGACCAACATTGCGCGGCTGGTGAAGGAATACTGGCTGGAGACAAATGAGTTTCCCTCGGTGTGCGAAATGAAAGATCCACCGCGCAAGCTTGGCGTGAAACCGCCGCGCCGGTTCAAGGTTTGACTGTTCTGGTGCCGGCCGCGTTTCTAGACTAGGGTGGCTTGCATCCGGGAATCCCCGGTCAGGTGAACTGTCCGTGGAATCGAAAAGGTTAGCCGGGCGTCAGGTGCAGTTTCTCCAGCAGGTCCCTCAACCCTCACCGGGAGTGTTGACCATTTCCCTTGCATAGAACGGCGATTGAGTTCACTACTG
>JAKEEH010000324.1 GCA_022616725.1 Limisphaerales bacterium
CGAAAATTCGGCGCACTGCGCGCGGGCGGCGCATCGAGTTTGATCGCCCGGTAAAATCTCTGCGGCATCAACACCGACTGCGCATCGATCCACGGCTGTGTGACGTTTGTCAGCGGCGTACCAAGAAGAAATTCCCACGAACCGGACCCCGGGACCGACGTGCCCTCAATGGTATATTCCTGGCCGGCTTCGCCGCTCAGCAGCAGCCGCGCGGCGCCGCCGTTACGTTTGATGTCGAGCCGGGTCGGCTGGGCGAAAACCGACCCCGCGGCCAAAATCAAGACAGCGGTGACAATGAACCGTAACAGCAAGCTCATAGGCGATCACTTTCTCGTCAGCTTTCGTTCTCCGCCGACGCGGTGGATCGTATTGTAAATCTCGTGAACAACCGGAGTGCCGTCGGCGGCGGAAATCCTGAATTTGATGCGCATCTGGTCCACGGGCTTAATCTCTGCAATCTCCAGGAAAACCGTCTTTTTGTCAATGGAAAGCGTCACACCACTCACCTCGACCTTGTCGTGCTTTTTCGCTTTCGGATCCGCCGGCGAGAGCTCTGGCGAACCGTAGTCGGCGCTCCATTTGTAATTCCATTGCTCGATGTCGTAATTGGCCGCGCTCGTCGCCTCCGCCGCGCTCAACTCGACCGCGAACGTAATTTGAATTCCGTTTTTCGCTACGTGCATTTCGACCGGCAAATGTGCCGGTTTCCCCGTGTAGCGCACACGATACAATCCGCCCTCGCGCAACCCGTCCGTCTGCCAGCCGCGCAATCCGCAGAGATAGACCTGGCCGTCCTTTGGGTTCACGCGCCCACGCATCACGCCGGTATTGAACTTGAGCGGCAGCTTCACCATCGCCGCTTGCGTCACCCCATCGACTTCCTCGGTCATGACATATAAAAGAGTGCCGCGCCCATACGACGTGAACAGCATGTGGCCCTCCAGCGGTCCCCATTGGCCGCCCGTGGCCCAGACTTGCCCGCCACTCGAGTTGTCGGCGCCCATCGGCAGCCAGCAGATCGGTTTGTCGAATTCGCTCGGCTTCGGGTCCCGGTGCGCCGCCTGCATCATGCCGTAGAAGCCGCCCTTCTTCACCAGGTTCAGCTTGCTGGCTGGCATCCAATGTCCCTGGTTATCGCTGATCGAAATCTCGTCATGCGGCCCGAGCCCCATCCCATTCGGCGCGCGGAACCCTGTCGCAAAAACCTCCAACCGCGAGCCGTCCTTCGGCAGCTTCAGGATCGTGCCCTGGTGCGGCGATTCCACATTCGGCGGCCATGGCGCAGCTTTCGCGAAATAAAAATTTCCCGCGCGGTCGGTGTGCAGGTCCAGGGCAAATTCGTGATAATTGTCCGTCACCACGACGTCGTTGTTGAAGTTCTCATAACGATCAGCTTCGCCATCGCCGTTCAGGTCGTGCAGGCGCGTCAACTGATCGCGCCCCGTGACATAAATCTTCCCGTCAACTACTTTCAAGCCGAGCGGCTGAAACAGACCGCTGGCATAACGCCGCCAGGTCAACTTTTCCAGCCCCTCGTCAATCCCCGACACAATCCACACGTCGCCGTGGAACGTGCAAATGGCCGCGCGGCCGTCCGCAAAAAAATCGAACCCGCCAAAAAACGCGCGCGTGCCCCAGACATTCGGCACAGGCTCGCTCAGCGTATCGACCACGTACGGCGCATTGTTCGTGCTCATCTTCCCGGCGCTGACGACTGGCTCCGCCCAACGTGATGGACCGCCTTTGGTCAGAGACTTGAGATCGACCATCTCGACCTTGCGGACGAGCTTCCGCGCCAGGTCGTCGGCCCTTTCTTTGGCTCCTTTCCAGATCGAGACGTGAAAACTCGCCGGATTCGCTCGCGCGGGAATTTTGAGGATCATTCTTCCTTCGCTGATCTCCCAACCTGTATCGGGAACGCCACCTGCGACCGCTGCGACGATGCGATTTGTCCCATCTTCCAGCATCGCCGTTGTGGCGGAAGCCGCCCCCTGCGCGGTCTCGACTTCCGCGATAAGAACCGAGAGCGGCTGCAACGACCTGCCGATATGGAAAACGCGATTGATCACCGTCTCGCCATCGATGCTTTCGACCGTCGGCATTTCGAACAACTCCGTTTCTCCCACAGTGTAGGAAAGAATCACCGAGCTCCCGTGGCGAAACAGACCGCGGTATCTGGCCCAATCGCGGGGCAGTGGCCCCTGCCTTTTCCCGCGCGGGTCGGCAAAGCTCCCGGCGCTGGCCCAACCCGGCACCGCCTTCGTGCCGAATAGCGGCGTACCCGCGACCGACGGCGGCTTTGGATGCACTACCTCGCGCTGATAATTCTCAAAGTTTAGGAATTTCCCTGTCCAGGCGAGAGACATCCGAAGGAGATCGGTGTCGTAACAGACGAACGTCTTCTCATCCTCGCCCAGCTTGATCACCAGCCCCTTCATCGTCGTGTTGCCGGGGGGATAACTGGAGCGAACTGTGCCGGAAAAGAGCAGGTCCGTTTGGTTCTCTTTCGATTCAGCGGCGAAACTCGTGGCGGCTAACAGCGCCGTCAAGAGAAAAGGAACGCATTTGAGGCATGAGGAAAACAATGGGCATATGAATCGGGACGACAATGGGGAGCGCGACCGTCTCGGCCGCACCAAGCGGCGTCCCGCCGACTGGCCATCCGCAACCGTGCCACCATCGTGGACTCCAATGCGCGTCCCGCCGATTGCACCCGCGCCAGCGTCGTGGAGTGCGGCACTCCCGTGCCGCTTTTGTCGCGAAGATTGCCCCCACCCAGCCACGACCGCGCCAGCCATGGCGATCAACTCGCAGTCGTCGCCGCCGCAACCGCGGGAGGGTTCTGGGTCGCTGCCCCGCCGCGCATTTCTTTTTCCCTGACCAGCGTCGCGCCCTTGCCCAGCCGTTTGCGCAGGTAAGTCAGCTTGGCCCGCCGCACGTCGCCTTTGCGTTCCACTTCGATTTTCTCCACCCGCGGCGAGTGGACCGGGAAAACGCGTTCCACGCCTTCGCCATAGCTGATGCGCCGGACCGTGAACGTCGAGTTGAGCCCGCGCCCGCGCCGGCCAATCACCACGCCCGCAAAAATCTGGATGCGCTCCTTGTCGCCTTCGACCACTTTTGTATGGACGCGGACGGAATCGCCCACGTTAAAGTTCGCAGCATCTTTGCGAAACTGCTCCGATTCAATTTTGTCCAATATCGCCTGGTTCATAAAATTATCTCAATCCGTGGCCGGCTCCTGCCCGCCGCTTCGTTTCCATAAATCCGGCCGCCGCTGCGCCGTCCGCGCTTTTGCCTGTTCCGCGCGCCATTTTTCGATCTCCGCGTGATGCCCGGAGAGCAGGATCTCCGGCACTTTCATGCCCCGAAACTCCGCCGGCCGCGTGTAGTGCGGATACTCGAGCAAGCCGTGACTGAACGACTCGTCCCGCGCGCTCTCATCGTCGCCCAAGGCCCCCGGCAACAGCCGCGTCACCGCGTCGATCACCACCATCGCCGGCAATCCGCCGTTCGTCAGCACGTAATCGCCGATTGACAACTCGTCATCCACCAGCGCTTCGCGCACTCGCTCATCGACGCCTTCGTAACTGCCGCAGATAAAGAGCAGATGCTCCTTCGCCGACAGTTCGCGCGCCAGCGCCTGATCGAACCGCCGTCCCGCTGGCGTCATCAGCACGACATGCGTTTTGTCCTTCGCCAGGTCTTCAATCGCCTCGAAGATCGGCTCCGGCTTCAACACCATGCCCGGTCCGCCGCCGAATGGCCTGTCATCGACTGTCCGGTGGCGGTCGTGGGTGTAATTCCGCAAATCCGTTATCCGCAGCTCCAGCAACCCGGCCTCCCGCGCTCGCTTGACGATGCTCACGTCCAACGGCCCGAACATCTCGGGAAACAACGTGACCACGTCGATCTTCATCGCGCCTCCGCGGCTGTCCTCAGCCGTCGCGCCTCATCGGCCGGGCGCTTCTTTCCAAAATCAATTGCACTCAGCCGGGGCTATCGCGCCGGAGTCTCTTCGACGATTTCGACCGCGCAACGCAGGCCCTTCTTGGCGCTGCCCGCCAGGAGCAGTGTCCGGATGGCATTAATCGTCATCCCCTGCCGCCCGATGATCCGCCCGACGTCTTTGTCACTCATCCGCAGCTCGTAAATCGTCATTCCGTTGCGCTGCACCGGCGTAATCGTCGCTTCCTCCGGGTGCTGCACCAGGCCCTTGACGATGTATTCCAGGAATGCTTGCACGCGAGTGGAACAGTTAAACTCTAACCATTTAACCTCTTTAACGTTTTTAACTGGCCCCCAAACTCGTCGTCGCCGCTGCGGCTGCTTTGCCGGCTTTCTTGATAAAGCTCGCGACTGTTTCGCTCGGTTGCGCGCCTTTGCTCAGCCAGTATTTGGCGCGGTCCAGGTCCAGCGTGAAGTTTTGCCCCTTGCGCTTGGGGATGTACGTGCCCAGCTCCTCGATGCACTTCCCGTCGCGCGGGCTTCGCGCGTCGGCGACCACAATCCGAAACGCCGGTTGATTCTTCGCGCCGATGCGCTTCATGCGAATTCTTACTGCCATAACTATGTCATCTTCATCTTCAAATTGCGCCGGCGCATCTGTTACGCCGGCTAAACGTCTTCCAAAAGAGGGCAGAGCCTAGACTTGAGTCAAGTGATTGGCAAGTCCGTTTTCGGGCATTTTCAGCGGAGATTTCGTCTCCTGGCGCGGACGCTAAGAGGTAGTCCTTTCACGCCAATTTGCGCCCAAAACAAGCAACCCGAGACCCCAGACGATCTCGGGCGGAAGGCTCGAACTCAGTGTTACTTTGCCGACGCCGCAGGCGCGATTTTCGGCACTAGACTATCGGCCGGGCTGGGCGACGCGCTTGCGCCCGTCGTCTCGGTCGCAGAAGGCGCTTTGGTCTCTTGCTTTTCTTCCTTCTTCTCTTCCGGTTTCGGCTCTTCCTTCAGCAGGTCTTTGCGCTCCTTCAACAGCGGATCGATCGTGTACTTCGGCACGATATAGAC
>JAKEEH010000325.1 GCA_022616725.1 Limisphaerales bacterium
ATTCTGGAGACCCAAGGCGACGTCGCTGGCGCGCTGAGCAAGTTGGCTGAAGTCGAAGCGGCGATCGGCGCCTTCCCCAGGAATGCGCAGCGCGAAACACTGCTACGATTGCTGGAGAGGTGGAAGTCCGACCTGCGCCGTGGGTGAGCCATAGCGGCGGTGATTACGCGTGTCCGACCGGGCAATGTGCAGACGGTCGAACCCGTCGCGCAGTTTGACGAAGCGCAAAGGAGGTTCATCACGCTGCCGATTGACCTCGGCCCGGAGACAGAATTCGTCGTGCTGTCATTGTTCGGCACAGGCTGGCGGCAGGTTGACTCCGCCAGAGATGTGATGGTGAAGATCGGCGGCGTCGAGTGCCCGGTGGAATACGTGGGCAACCAGCCGACGATTGAAGGGTTGGATCAGATAAACGTGCGGTTGCCGCGCTAGCTCGCCGGCGCCGGCAGTCCCTTTGTCATCGTCAGCGTAAATGGCGTTTTCGCCAATCCGGTGCAGATCGGGATCAAATGATGTACCGGACATACAAGAAATGACTAACCCATTAACTCGATTTCAATCCAATCAGGTTATCAGCCGACGTGGTTTCATGCGCGCGGTTGTCGTCAGCGGTCTTGCTGTGGCTCAGCCAGGATGGGGCGTTGACGCAGCGTCCCAACTCAATCAGAAGGAAGCAAAGATGAATTCACGGCTGTTTACCTTTCTCGGTGGCGACGTTGGCCAGTGGAAAATTGTGGGATCAAAAAACATCGTGGGAGATTCGTTGCCAGCGGCCCGGAAACTAAACATTGTCAGCGGCGCAGTCACGGCCTTGCCGGACGGCGCCAGGTGGCTGCTCCGCGGTATCACCAGCAATGAACGTTACGTCACCCGCCCGGAAAAGGAGCAGCTCGTGTCCAGGCAACCCGGTTTGGGCCGACCGGAAGCTGATTGCGCCGCCTTGATCCCGATTCGGAAGAATGCGCAGTGGTGGGCCCTGACTCAGGATGAACGCCGGAAAGTCTTCGAGGAGCAATCTCGTCATACGGCGACGGGCTTGAAGTATCTGCCTGCGGTAGCCCGTCGCCTGCATCACTGCCGTGACCTTGGAGAGAGTGAGCCGTTCGATTTCCTGACATGGTTCGAGTTCGCCAGGGCGGACTCGGCTGCATTTGACCGGTTACTGATTGAATTGCGCGCGACTCCGGAATGGGCATTCGTCGAAAGAGAGGTCGAGATTCGTCTTATCCGAGACGCCGCCTAACGCCATGTTCAGTAACGAAGCTGATGGAGGAACCACGATGTTGAGACGCCGGTTTCTGTTTTCGCTGCTCGCTCTGCCCGGCGCGGCGCTGGCGGGTAGAGCGATGGGGCGAGCCAATGCCACGTTTCAAACACCGGAACAGTGGCATGAGGATTTGCGGTTTCTGGCCACTGAACTGCCGCGCTTGCACGCCAACGCCTTTCACCAGATTTCGCAGGGCGAGTTTCAGCGCCTGGTTGGCGAACTCGACGCCGCCATTCCGTCGCTCCCCGATCACGCCATCATCACGCGGATGACCGCGATTGTGGCAGCGGTCGGCGACGCCCACACGGCGTTGAATTGGACGAGCGGGTTGCAGCCGTTCCGCCGCTACCCGATGACGCTGCGCGTTTTTCAAGATCAGGCTTACGTTACAGCGGTCGGCGCTCTATTCCGCGAGAGTAATCGAGGCCGGCAGAGTTATGTGCGGGCGCTCGGCGCGCGTCTCACGCGCATCGGCGACACGGAGATCGAGCAGGCTGGGCGGCGCGTGGCCGAATTGGTCTCCGCTGAAAACCTGGCGTGGGTGAAGTTCAGGATCACAGATTTCCTCGTCACACCCGAATTCCTGCACGCGCTGGAACTGGTCACGGATATGGAGCGCGCGCGTTACACCTTCGAGAACGCCAGCGGCAGGCAGTTCGAGATGGTGTTCGAGCCAGTGAGCCGCGCGTTGAGCATCCCCAATCTGACCGCGCCCTTCCTCCGCAGAGTTCCGACGCCGCTTCAGCGCACCCGGCCCGCCTCGCAGTTCTACTGGTATGAATATCTGGATAACGCACAGACGGTCTACTTCCAATACAACCGCTGCGTCGAGATGCCCACGCTGCCGTTCGCCAGCTTCCTGCCGCAATTGCTCGCATTGATTGACTCGCGCCCGGTGGCGAAGCTGGTGGTTGATCTGCGACAGAACACCGGCGGCGCCAGCGCGATTCTGCTGCCGTTCATCAATGCCGTGCGCGCGCGCCCCGCGCTCAACCGGCGCGGCGTCCTGTTCGTCGCGATTGACAACGGCACGTTCTCGTCGGGGATGCTCAACGCGGTCGACTTCCAGACGCGGACGCAGGCTACCTTCGTTGGCGAACCGTCCGGAGGCAAACCGAACAGCTACGGCGAAGTGCGCAGCTTCACGCTGCCCAACTCGCGCCTCGCGGTTTCTTACTCGACCAGATTCTTCCAGACCGTGCCGGGCGATCCGCCGTCCGTGCTGCCCGATCTGCCGGTGGAAATGTCAGTGAACGATCTGCTCGCCGGACGCGACCCGGTGTTGGAGGCGATTCTTGCGCTTCCCTGACCGCATGAACACCCGACTTTTTACTTTTGTAGGCGGCGAGATTGGCCCCTGGCGCGTGGTCGAGATCAAAACCGTCGCTGGCGAAGCCCTGGCCGGCGTGAAGAGGTTGAACGTCGTCAACGGAGCGGTTCCCCGGCTTTCCGACGGAGCCAAGTGGCTCCTGTGCGGCGTGACCAGCAACGAACGTTACGTCACTCGGCTGGAAAAGGATCAACTCGTTGATAAACAACCAGCCCTGGGCCGTCGCGAAGCAACCTGCGCCGCGCTCATCCCCATTCGAAAGACTGCGGCGTGGTGGAATCTGGCGCAGGATGAACGCCGCAGGATTTTTGAGGAAAGCTCCCAGCACATCAAAACGGGTTTGAAATATCTGCCCGCCGTCGCCCGCCGCCTCCACCACTGCCGTGATCTCGGAGACAACGAGCCGTTCGACTTTTTGACCTGGTTTGAGTTTGCGCCGGCTGACTCCGCCGCCTTTGATGATTTGG
>JAKEEH010000326.1 GCA_022616725.1 Limisphaerales bacterium
AAGCTCGACCAGCTTTCGCCGGTCCTCAGTTCGCTTGCGCCGGTCAAGGACCACGTCACGGCCATCACGAATCTGGAGTTGCAGAATGCTTATCCCGGCAGCCACGCCACCTCCAATTCCGCCTTCCTCAGCGCCGCCAAGGCGAAGTTGACCGAAAGCACCGACTATTACCTGGGAACCACGGTCGATCAGATCGCCGCTCAACGGATCGGTCAGGAAACTCAATTGCCGTCGCTGGAGCTCGCCATGGACCTACTCCAGGTCGTGGGCCAGTGCGACAATGGCTACGCCTGCGTTTATCAGAACAATCTTTCATGGTCGTCACCGACGACGCCGCTGCCGGCGGAGGCACACCCCCGCATCGTTTTTGAAAGCCTGTTCGGCGAAGGCGGCACTCCCGCAGAACGCCGCGCTGCGCTCCGCAAAAAGGCGAGCCTGCTCGACTCGTTCAATGACGATATCGCCCGCCTGCAACGCAAGCTCGGTCCCGGCGATCGTGCGAGAGTCGGGCACTATCTTGAGACCATCCGCGAGGTCGAACGCCGCATTCAGAAGGCCGAGGCCGCCACCGCCGACAATCCGCTGCCCGATCTGGACCGACCAGTCGGCGTGCCGGCCGCCTACGCCGACCACGCGCGCCTGATGTTCGACTTGCAAGTGCTGGCGCTGCAAGGCGATGTCACCCGTGTCATCACCTTCCAGCTCGCGCGCGAAACGAGCAATCGGACTTATCCGGAGATCGGCGTGCCCGATCCGCACCACCCGCTTTCGCATCACGGCAACGATCCGGAAAAGATTGCGCGCATGGCCAAGATCAACCAGTTCCACGTCTCGCTCTTCGCGGAATACCTTGGCAAGTTGAAGGCGACGCGGGAAGGTAACGGCACCTTGCTCGACCATTCCCTCATCCTTTACGGCAGTGGCATCGGCAATCCGAACATCCATGACCATACGAACCTGCCGATCCTCGTCGCGGGCGGCACCGCCTTTGGTATGAAAGGCAACCGCCATATCAAGTACGACAAACCCAAACCGCTCGCCAATCTGCACCTCACCCTGCTCGACAAAGTCGGCGTCCACCTCGATTCCTTCGCCGACAGCAACGGCAAGGTCGATGAATTATTTGAGCCGCTGTCGGTGTGATCCTGGGTTCTCGCATGAAGTGCGTCTGGAATGAAACGAAAAAGCCAGCCCGTTGCGATCATGATCGCGCTCGGATGCATTGGGGCGTAATTCTTTTACGCCTGCAGACCCGACTGGCAACTTTCCCGGCTAGAGAGAAATGCGCGAAGGACAATTACGGCTGCGGAGCTTCAGACGTGGGCTACAAACTTGTTCGTTGCATTTCCAACGAATGCCAGTCCAACCGTGTCCGAATTGGGGACAAATTTCCTACCGCAATTGCTACGTCTATACCACCGGCCGCCTTACATTCAGATCCAAGAGCCAACCTCCGAATCGCCATCGAGCGTGTTCTTGATGTGGGGTGGGGGCTTGATTGGACACTCTGGTTTCGAGATCGGTCCGACGAACTTTGTCAGCTACCGCCCCAACGCACGGGCTTGGCAACCTGGCGTTTACTTTTGGAGCGATCGTGAACGCTAACCACTTTAGAGCCCATCGTGTGGCGTCTCCCCCTAACGCGCAGAAGGTGAGCGCCAATCGAACAACTGAATGAGGCACTACCGACAAAACAAAGCGTGAGTTACGCCGACGGTTTTTTCAGTCTTATGCTCGCTCTGTGCAAGCGGTCGAGGAATCCGTGATTATGAAGCATCGCTTTCGTTCGGCTTTCCATTTTGCTGGAAAATGCGTACATTTGAGGCCATGAATGGACTCGAACGCATTACGATCAATCCCCACCAGTGCGGCGGGCGACCGTGCGTTCGCGGCATGCGCATCCGAGTCAAGGATGTCCTCGACATGCTGGCTGGAGGCGCGACTCAGGAGGAAATCCTTTCGGATTTTCCGGACCTCGAAGCCGAGGACATTCGCGCCTGCATCGCCTACGCTGCGCGCTATCTAGACCATGCAGTCCTTGTTGCCTGATCCATGCGCTTGCTGGTGGATGCCCAACTGCCACCCACCCTCGCGCGCTGGGTGCGCTGACCCGATAATTCGCCAGTGGCGGCAGTGCCGAAAGGCGGTCGCGGGTCTGAAGCGGCGGGTCACGTTTGGAGTGATGGTGTTTCTGTTGGCAACCTCTGGTCTCGCCGCCAATGGTTCCCCCCTCGCAGACGCTGCGGAGAAATCAGACCGTGCAACGGTTCGCGCGCTTCTCAAACAAAACGCCGACGTAAACGCGCCGCAGGCCGGCGGCATGACCGCGCTGCACTGGGCCGCTTATCTCGACGATCTCGAAACCGCCAAGGTTCTCGCCGACGCTAAAGCAAACGCGAACGCAACGAATCGTTACGGCGTAACGCCACTGTCGCTCGCCTGCCAGAACGGCAATGCTGAGATGGTTGAACTCCTCCTCGAACGCGGCGCCGACCCCAAAAGCACTCTGCGCGGCGGAGAGACGGTTCTGATGACTGCCGCGCGCACCGGCAAGGCCGGTCCCGTAAACGCGCTGCTCAAGCGCGGCGCGGACGTGAACGCGAAGGAAAGGCGAGGGCAGACCGCTTTGATGTGGGCCGCGGCGGATGGCCATGCCGAAGTCGTCGAGTTGCTCGTCAAAGCGGGCGCTGACATTAATGCGACGCTGCCGGATTCCGGGTTCAACGCCTTCTTCTTCGCCGCGCGGGAAGGCCGGAGCGACGTTGTCCGCGCCTTGTTGAAGGCGGGGGCGAACGTGAACGAGGCCATGGAGCCCCGAAGACCTCCTCGCAAAGGTCCCAGAAAGGGAACCAGCGCGCTCCTCCTCGCCGTCGAGAACGGCCATTTCGAACTCGCGGTGGAATTGCTGAAGGCCGGAGCCGATCCCAATGATCAGCGTTCCGGCTTCACTCCTCTCCACGCGATGACTTGGGTCCGCAAACCGCCGCGCGGCGAGGACGAGGGTGACCCGCCGCCGTTGGGCTCCGGAAATCTCAACACCGTCCAGTTCATTAAGGAGTTGGTGAAGCACGGCGCGGATGTGAATGCTCGCCTCAAGACCGGCAAAGGCGGCCTTGGCAAATTCGATACGAAAGGCGCGACGCCATTTCTGATGGCGTCGGCGACGGCCGATGTCCCCTACATGAGATTGCTGCTCGAACTGGGGGCGGATCCGTCGATCGCAAACGTCGATAACTGCACGCCGCTCATCGTCGCGTGTGGAATCGGCGTCGGGAGTGCCGCCGCCAATGAAGTTGCCGGCGAGGAACCCGAAGTGCTCGAAGCAGCGGAACTGCTCCTGAAACTTGGCGCGGATGTGAATGCCGTTGATGCCAACGGCGAGACTGCCATGCACGGCGCTGCGTTGAAGAATCTGCCGAAGGTCGTACAGTTCCTCGCGAACAACGGAGCGAAAGTCGAAGTCTGGAACAAGAAAAACAAATTCGGCTCGACGCCGTTGATGTTCGCACAAGGTTATCGTCCCGGAAACTTCAAACCGTCGTTTGAAACGATTGATGCGATTCAGCGCGTGATGCTGGCAGCAGGCGTAGCGCTGCCGACAAACAGCGCGCCAACCGTTCTCAAAAACTCCGACTGGGAGCCATTGGTGCCCGTGAAAAAGCAGCCATGACCCGGTCTGTTTGCGCCGCGCTCGTCGGTGCTGACGCAAACACTACGTTGCGCGGCGGAGAAAACGAGAATCTCCCGGAAGTCGTGCAATTCCTCGCCAGTAAAGGTGCGAAAACCGACGTTCGGAACCGGAAAAATAAATATGGCTGGACACCGCTATTGATCGCAGAGAGCCATCGTCCCGGCAACTTCAAGCCTTCGACTGAAACCATTGCCGCCTGCATCAGGCCATGCTCGCGGCAGGAGTCACACCCCCGGCTGCCCACCCCGCCGCCTGCGGCTGGACCTGACCCGAACTATCCGCCCGACCAGGCCAGGAGACGCACGCTTAGAGGGAGTACAAGACTCAAAGCGTCGCACCGGCTTCGTCATCGACCATCAGAAAGCTGTTGGGATGCTTGCGCAGGAGTGTAGCTGGCACGTCGGTGCCGATCGGCCCGCGAACGACCCGCTTGACGATTTCTCCTTTCCCGCTGCCGTTCGCCAGCAGCCAGACTTCTTTCGACGCCAGCAACGGTTTGAGGCCCACAGTGAGACCCCAGGTCGGGAGATTCTCGTGGGTAAGATATTTTCCGCTTGACGCAATAGTTGATTTGGCCAGCTCAACCCGGCGCGTGGGGCTGTCCTCGGCGGATCCCGGCTCATTCATGCCGAGATGGCCGTTCAAGCCCAGGCCGAGCAGCGTCAGGTCAAATCCCGGCTCGATCGCCCGGTCATACTCGCCGCAAACCCTGTCCAGATCTGGCTCATCCACGGCGAGCGAATGGAACTGCTGCGCCGGCAAATCGATATGTTTGAGCAAATAACGCCCAAGCATGTTGGCACAGCGTCCCTGGTCGTCCCGCGCTAGCCCGCCGAATTCATCGAGCGCAAAAATCTGCGCTTCGTGGAAAGAAACTTTCCCCGCTGCCACCGCCCGGCCCATCTCGGCGAAAATCGGGTTGGGGGTGTGTCCTGAAGGCAGGCACATCCGCAACCGTGGCTGGCTGCGCAGGCGCTCGCACCAAAACGCGGCAACTTCCCGAACCCACGCGTCCTCGGAATCGAATTTGAAGATATTCATGCCCTCTGGATAGCGCACCAGGGTGGTTTTAGCGAAATCTTTCGGCGTGCCATACGCCATGGTGAGCACCGTTCGGATCGGGACTTTGGCCCGCACCCTGCTGCGCAGAATAATGAACCAAGCGCGCTTCGTGGCCTGGCGGATTTTGCCGGGAACGAACTTGCTTATGCGGTCCGGAAAGAGTACAAGACTTATCCTTCACTATGAGAGTGCCCGATTTTGCGCCAAGTCTGTTGCTGCTTGTCACAGTTAATGCCGCGCTTTTATCGAGTCCGGCGTCGGTGAATGCCGCGCCGGCCGACCGGACCGCGGCTGCCGAGCATTCAATCGGGAAGTTCAACGAATGGTCCAGCCGTTACGGAGCGACGCGGGGCGAAGAGCGCGCCGCTCTCGAGGCAGAAGGCGTCCGAGTCGCGCGCGAGCGTCGCGGCGAACTCAAGAAACTCATCGAAACGGACCCAAAACGTGCCCTTCAAACCACCGTGCCGGTGGCGGTGCGTGAGCGATTGCCCCAGCGCGTGCGCGATTTGCTCGAGAAGCGCGTCAGCGGCCGGGGTGAACTGGCGCTCCTGGGAGCCGTACCGGAACCGGGCCGCGAAGGCCAGGTCCAGCCCTACTTTCGAACGGTTACGATCGGAGCCACACGATATGACGCAGCGGTGTATGGCCGTCGCGAGAACCAGACGACCCTGCGTAATGTCGCGTTGAATGGCATCGCGGTTGACGGCTCCATGGCGGTCAATGAAAGCCCGTTGCGCGTCATGGAACCAACGGAGGTGGAAGCCATTCGCGATTTAGCGGAAGAAGCCTTCTGCGGTGTGTCGCAGGAACCGGCGCTGAGCAAAGGCGCCGAAATTGCCGTTGATGTGGGCGGCGAGGCGGTCTTCCTGTGCAGCGAAGCGCACATCGCCGAGTTGGAGAGTCGCCTTATCGCCGCCGAGACGGCCGAGAATCCGATAGGCGCGGCGGGAGATGAGCCATTGCCCTCTCCTTACACCGAAGGGATCAAGAGGCTTATTTTTATCCGGGTGGACTTTCCCGACCTGACGGGCCCTCCGTTTTCGGACGCTTCGGGTCTGACGCTTATCACGAACACGGCGAATTATTGGGCCGACGCGTCCTATCGAAAAACCACCGTGCGGCTCCCCGGCACCGGTTCTGACCTGACGCCGACCTTCCGCATGCCGACCAACGCTTCTTATTACGGCAACAACAATCTTTACGACCGATTGCGCTCCGATGCGCGCGCGGCGGCGACAGCGGCAGGCTACAACATGTCCAATTATGAGTTTGACATCATTTGCATTGGCCCGGTGCCCGGCTTCAATTGGGGCGGCCTAGGTTATGTGGGCGGGCCCGGGTCCTGGATTCGAAATACTTCCAGCACAGGCACGACAACGCACGAACTGGGGCACAACCTTGGCCTGAATCACGCCAGCTTTTGGGACACCGGCGGCCAGAGTGCAATTGGCCCGGGCGCCAGAATCGAATACGGCGACAACTTTGATACAATGGGCTCGGGAGGCAGCGGCCGGCCTTACAATGCGCGCTACCGCGCCTACCTGAATTGGTTAACGACCAGCGATTGGATCACACTGAGCGCCAACGGTATTTATCGCTTGAACGCCTATGACGTGACGAATTCCAGCGGCATTCGCGCTTTGCGCGTGATCAAGACAAGCTCCAGCGCGACGAACACGTATTGGCTGGAATTTCGCCAGCGGACCGGCTTGCCCAGATGGCAGACGAATGGCATAAGCCTGCGCTGGGCCGGCAGCGGCAATCAGCGCAGCCAATTGATTGATACAACACCAGGATCGCCGTGGGGCAAGGATGATTGCGCGGTCGTTTTGGGGCGAACGTTTTCGGACCGAGACGCGGGCATTCACATCACTGTTCTTCGCAAGACCGGCACGAACCCGGAGGGCATCGAAATCGCCTACAACCGCGGCGCCTTTCCCGCCAATCTGCCCCCGGTGATTTCCATCACTGCCAACTCCACGAACGCCGCCACGGGAACGCCCATCACCTTTACGGCCATGGCCGCCGACCCGGACGGCGATGCGCTGGCCTATCACTGGGAGTTCGGAAACGGCGATTTTGGCACAAACGGGGCGACGGTGCGGTATAGTTTTCCGACGGCTGGCGAATATGTTGTGCGCTGCGAGGCCAGCGACATGAAGGGCGGCATCGGCAGCGACTCCCTGATCGTCCGAATCGGCTCGCCGACCACTTACCGCATCAGCGGGCGGCTAACGCGGCAGGATGGTACCCCCATCGAAGGCGTCCGAGTTTCTGCTTCCACCACGCGCGTAAGTTACACCGATAGCGACGGGACTTACGCGATTGTGGGCCTGCCCGTCGGCAGTTACACCGTCAACGCCGTGCTGGAGAATCTAGCCTTCACTCATCCAGGCTTTGGTAACCCCGTGGTGGTGGGACCAAATGCCAGCAACATCGACTTTATTGGCGGGCCGCCTGGCGGCGAAAATCTGACCGTGCTGTTACCGGCGGGTTCTGAATGGAAGTTCCTTGACAACGGCTCGAATCAGGGCACCAACTGGTATCGCACGAACTTCAATGATTCGACGTGGAACCAGGGCCCGGCCCAACTCGGTTACGGCGATGGCGATGAGGCTACGACCATCAGCTTTGGCACCAATTCCAGCAGCAAATACATCACCACCTATTTCCGCCATTGGTTCAATGTCGATAACCCGGCTGAACTCGCCTCTGTGACACTGGGGCTTTTGCGTGACGACGGCGCCGTGGTTTACCTCAACGAACGCGAAATCTTCCGCAGCAACATGCCCGGCACGGCCATCAACTACCTGACTCCGGCGGTGACGGCTGTGGATAACGCCAATGAAACAATCTTTTTCGAGACGAGCGTCAGCCCACTCTTTCTGAACCCAGGAACCAACCTGCTGGCGGTGGAAATTCACCAGAGCAGCGGCACCAGCAGCGATGTAAGCTTCGACCTCTTCGTGAACGCGCTCAGTGTGGCTGACCTTCCGCAAGGGGTATATATTACGGGTCCCGCCAATAATTCCTCCGTCGTCGGGCCAACGAATGTGCTCATAACCGCCAATGCCTCCGCGGGATCAAATGGCAGCATAGCGCGCGTCGAATTCTATGCGGGCAGCACTCAGCTTGGGCAGGACACCACTCTCCCTTATGGCGCCATTTGGACCAACGCGCCGGTCGGCATCTACACGCTGACGGCCCGCGCCTACGACAACCAAAGCCGCGTCCTCACGTCAGCGCCGATTAACCTGACTGTCAGCACCATGCTGCTGACGCGCGGGGCGTCGAACTGGCGCTTCCTCGATACGGGCGTCAATCAGGGCACTGCGTGGGTGTCAACGAATTTTAACGATTCAACCTGGCGCACCGGCCGGGCGCGGCTTGGTTACGGCGGGGACGGGGAAGCCACGACCGTGCTTTGGGGTCCAGACTCGAACAACAAATACATCACTACCTATTTCCGGCGGCGGTTCGAGGTGCCGTCCAGCCTTTCGGTTTCAACGCTGGTGTTCCGTTTGCAGCGGGACGATGGCGCCGTTGTGTATTTAAATGGCACCGAGGTGTTCCGCAGCAACATGCCGGACACGCCGATCAGTTTTGGGACTCTCGCTTCCATGACGGTTAACTCTCCCGAAGAAACGACCTTTATCGAGACGGTCATCAATGCTCCGCCGGTCGTCCCGGGCACGAACGTGGTTGCCGTCGAAGTGCACCAGATAAACGGGAGCAGTTCGGACCTTGGACTTGACCTGGAGATCCTCGGCGCCGGTTCGACCATCGAGTTGGCACCGCTGCTGGCCATTGAGCGCAATGGGACGGAAGTGCATCTGTCCTGGCCTCTCTCCGCTGTCGGCTGGCAACTGTACTGGTCGAGCAGCCTGGGACCGGATGCGTCATGGATTCCCGCCAGCGAAACGGTGAGCCAGGTCGGTGGGAACTATCGCGTCGCAGTGAACCCGGAAGTTTCGGCGCGCTTCTTTCAACTGCGGCGGCAATAACGGCGCAGTTCGAAGAACCGGAGCCAGAAAACGCGCCGCAAAGAGGGTCGAGATCCCCTGAACCCCGAGTTTTGGTTGGGAGTGGCTTGAGATTTCTCTGGCTTTTGGCATCTGGTTGTCTGGAATTTCGTGAGATGGTCCGGATTATCCAGGCAACCTCACCCGAACTGCTCGCTGTCGCGCGGCAATTGTTTGAAGAGTATGCAGCCGCCATTAACGTCGATCTTTGCTTTCAGAATTTCTCCGAGGAACTCACCGGCCTGCCCGGCAAATATGCTCCGCCTGAAGGACGGTTATTGCTGGCCGACCTGGACGGCCAGATTGCCGGGTGCGTCGCCGTTCGCAAATTGTCCGAGGGCATCTCAGAAATGAAACGTCTGTACGTTCGCCCCGCGTTTCGCGGGCAAACGATCGGCAGATTACTCGCTGTGGAGGCTATCGCGACCGCGCGTCTGATCGGCTACCGCACCATGCGACTGGACACGCTGCTCTCCATGAAACCGGCCATTGCCCTTTACGAATCCCTTGGCTTCCGTCGCATCGAGCCGTACTATTTCAACCCCGAAGGCTGCGCTTTATTCTTCGAACTTTCTTTGTAGCCGTCCTGGCGGAATCCTCGCGACTCCCTACCCTGTACAGACCACTCCCCCCAGTGCCAAGTGTACTGGAATTTATTCACACGCCGGCGCCGCAAGTGCCGAACTACTTCTATCGGGTTGTCCCGTGGCCCTAAGCCGTTGCGCCCGCCTGCGCCCGCTGCGACTAAGGCTTTCCGCGAGGCATCGCAAGATCAGCCTGAGTTTTCCGACAGACTTTTTCCCAGCGCGCGTCCCAGTCGCGCCAGCTCCCTTTCCAACGGTCGCCCGTAAACCTCATCCGGGCATCACGCAGCTTCGATTCGGCGGTGGCCGCCGCGGAACGGGCGTTCCTCATCTCACCCCACTGGGTGTAACTCTCGATAAGTGAAAGGTGGTTTTCCGGGAATTCAGGGACAAGATCCACCGCTTTGACCAGATGGGTCTTGGCTCTGGAACGGCTCCCAATGCTGGTGGGCCAGCCCGGCGCGTCGCGGTAGAGCAGCCCGAGCGTCCGATGCGGGCCAGCGTAATCAAACTTAGGGTCCAGTTTAATGGCGTCTCGCAGGACGTGCTCCATCTCGGCCACCAGCCTCAGCGCACCCAGTTTCTTCGTCCGCGCCAACTGCCCCAGGTTTAATGCCAGATAGTAATGCGTACCCGCCACATCCCGGCGCCGCCGAAGCGCCTTTCGGCAAGCGTCAATCCCTTGTTGGGCGAGGCTCGCGCGGTTCCGCTCGTCAATTTCGGCGAGATCATAGCACGCGCGCGCGTACTGCCAGGCCGCGTCAGGGTCGTCAGGATTCTTCTGCCAAATCGCCCCCGTAGTCTCCAGCGAGCGCATCGCGTTCGTATAGGATTCTCCGGCGCTTGCCCTGGGAGAGAAAAATAAAGCGAGCGTCAGACAAAGGACAGCTCTTGAAACAGGCCCGGCTATCGATCTCGCGCCGCTTTGGCCCTGCACCCAGGCTGTCATCCCCGCCAGAATGGCCGTAATCCGCCCCGAAATAGATGTTGCCATCACCTTGACGGTACATATAGTGAGCCGCGTGAACCTGAAATGGCAAACATTTCGGCTGGCGTTGTTTGCGCTGCTGGTCCTGGTTGGGGCTGGTTGCAGCGGCGTTCGCGCCTCGCACAGCATTTCACCCGCGAGCTTCTTCCTGCCCGGCCTGGGCCAGGTGGAGCCCGCCGAATCACCCGTTAATTCACAAAATCCCATTCTCAAGTCCGATCAGATTCAAGCGTCCGTACCAATTGTAGCACAAGCTCACTAAACTTATGCGATTTCCATTGGCGCTGACGGCGAAAATCGCCCGGCACATCGTTAAGCATAAACTGCTCCGCACGCCCAAATTTGCCCTCGTCCTGCAGTTGGAACCGCTGCATACGTGCAATTTGACGTGCACCGGGTGCGGGCGCATTCGTGAATACTCAACCAGCCTTAAAGACGTGATGTCCGTAGAGGATTGCCTGGGCGCGGCCAAAGAATGCGACGCGCCAATGGTTTCGATCTGCGGCGGGGAACCGCTGATTTACCCCAAAATCGAGGAGGTCATCGCCGGATTACTGCAACAGGGGCGCATCGTTTACGTCTGCACCAACGGGATGTTCATGCGCAAGAAGATGAAGGAATATCTCGCCTCCATCTACTCGCCCGATGTCGAGACAGTGCTGTCTGAATTACTGAGCGAAAAACTGATTTCCGATAAGGATGCTGAAACCATTCGCAAGGGCAAATCCGACGGGCGGCCAGCGATCAAACCCACGCAGTGGATGTACTGGAACGTCCACATCGACGGGCTCGAATATACGCACGATTTGATCGTGGAACGCGAAGGGGTTTTCAAGGAGTGCGTCGAGGCCATTCGCATGGCCAAAATCCTCGGCTTCCAGGTCGCGACCAACACGACCGTCTATAAAGAGAC
>JAKEEH010000327.1 GCA_022616725.1 Limisphaerales bacterium
CGAAATGAACACCAAACGCATCTTGGACATGACGCACGGAGACGGCAACCAGCGCCGTTCAGCGACCTACCGCTTGTGTGTAGCAGCTACACCAAGGGGAGAGCTGAAAAGCCTATGACAAGAGAAACTGCGTATGAATCGCGACGCAAATCTCATCGGGCGCAAAGTGGCGAAACTCCGCTTCCAGCGTGAGTGGACTCAGGACACGTTCGTAGCGAAGCTGCAAGTCCGGTTTCCGGACCTCAAAATCACGCGCGACATTCTTGCGAACATCGAAACGAAGCGCTGCGTAGCCACCGACAAGCACGTTTACGCCTTCGCCGTCGTTCTCGGAGTGGATGTCGGCGAACTCTTTCGGCCATGACCCGCCATGCCTGCCAAAACCTAAACGAACTGCATGGCAATCCGGCGAAATCATGTAGAATTGGACCAGCAGCTTGACCTTTTCACCGCGCGAAGGCCGACACGTGACACCATTGACCCAATACGGACGAATGGCCGAGAAACACTGGCGCGAGCACTGCCCGAAGATGGTGCGCGCCCTCGAACGGAAGGGTCTCCTGCACCAGATGCTTCTGGAGGCGGAGGAAAACACGAAGGACGAAATGGCCACGCTGCGCACCCAATTGATGCAGCAGGGATCAACGGCGCAACAGGCCCAGACCCAGGCGTGGGAGATCGTACGGGAAAAATACGTCCTGCTCCCATCCGAAGAATAGCCCGCCGCCACCAGGAAGAGCCGCCCCGTAATCTCAACAGCTACCGAATCACGGATGCCGACCGGTTGGGGGATGGTGGACCAAAACAGAAGTTTCAGCAGAACCTCAAAGCCATCCAAACCCTCCGCGCGCTGGACGCGGAGGAACGACCAGCGACGGCCGAGGAAAAGGCGGTGCTAGTTAAATACGTCGGTTGGGGTGCGATGCCCCAGGTCTTCGACGATTACAACCGCGAGTGGGCCAAGGAACGGGCGACACTTCAAGCAAACCTGTCTGAGGCCGAATACGAGCGCGCCCGTTCGACCACGCTCAACGCGCATTACACTTCGCCGACGGTGATTGGCGCGATGTACCGCGCTGCCGAACGATTCGGTTTCAAAGGCGGGCGAGTCCTCGAACCGGCCTGCGGCATCGGCCATTTCATCGGCATCATGCCGGAGGACGTGCTGAAACGATCCACCGTCACGGCTGTCGAAATTGACCCGCTGACCGCTCGCATCGCCAAGGCTCTCTATCCCGACGTCGATGTTCGCGCACAACCTTTCGAGCAGACCAAACTCGCCGACGGGTTTTACGATGTTGCCATCTCCAACGTGCCATTCGGAGATTACACCGTTCATGATCCACGCTGGAACAGCTACAAGCTGCCCATCCATGACTATTTCTTCGCCTCCGCGTTGGAGAAGGTCCGTCCCGGTGGCCTCGTGATGTTCATCACGTCGCGCGGCACGATGGACAAACTCGATTCGACGCTCCGCGAACTGCTTTCCACTCGCACCGAGTTGCTGGGCGCAGTCCGCCTGCCCAATGATGCCTTCAAGCGCAATGCCGGCACAGAGGTTACGACCGACATCGTGATGCTCCGCAAGCTCCGCCCCGGTGAATCGCCAAGCGGCCCGGCTTGGAAGGAAACGGCTAGTCACACCAACGACCAAGGAGAAAACTTTACCATCAACGAATACTTCGCCGCCCGCCCGGAGATGATGCTGGGCCGGATGCGGTTGACCGGTCGGATGTACCGCGACAACGAGCCGACGCTCGAAGCAGACGGCCGCAGCTTAGGCGAGGCGTTGGCCCAAGCAGTCGAAAGGTTGCCAGAAGGGGTTTACCAGGTTCACGCCCACCAGATTGCCGAACCTACCATTGAGGAAACCATCCCTGCGCCGGATTTCGTCAAACCCAACGCCTTCTGCCTGCACGAGGGCATGGTCTGCATCCGGGAGGAGAACATCCTTCGACCGCTGAACGACCTGCCATCTGAAACCCGCTCACGGATTCGCGGCCTGATTCCGGTGCGCGACGCCGTTCGTGATTGTCTGCGGGCACAGGTGGACGGCAGCGCCGAGGAACGAGTCGTGGAGACGCGACAGCAACTCAACCTCGCTTACGACCGGTTCACCGCCCGCTTTGGGCCGGTCAATCTTCGAGCCAACCAGCGTGCTTTCGACGGCGACCCCGATCTGCCCTTGTTGCTTTCACTGGAGAACTACAACGACGAGACGAAGCGCGCTACCAAAGCCACCATTTTCACGGAGCGGACGATTCACCATCGGCAACCGATTGAATCAGCGGGTTCGCCCAAAGAAGCGCTACTCGTCTCTTTGAACGAGCGCGGCTGCGTTGACCTTGACCACATGGCCGGGCTTCTCAACAAGCCCGTCGAGGAATTCCTGCCGGATTTGAAGGGAATCATTTTCCGGAATCCACAGACCAACGATTGGGAGACAGACGACCAATATCTTTCCGGCAACGTCCGCGAGAAATTGGCGGTCGCGGACGCGGCTGCCGTGACCGACCCGCGTTTTGCCGAGAACGTCGAGGCGCTGAAATCGGTGCAGCCTGCGGACCTCGCTGCCACGGAAATTGACGTGCGACTCGGCGCGGCCTGGCTGCCACCAGAGGACGTGCGGGATTTCACCAACGGTTTGCTCAACATCCCGTCCGGCGTGGAGATCGGACACATCCACGCGCTCGGCGCATGGCACATCAACGGGAATTGGGAAGCGAAGGGAGCGACGGCGAACACGACCGATTGGGGCACTGACCGCTATACCGCGCTCGAACTCATTGAAGACGCTCTGAACCTCAAGACGCCATCGGTTTATGATCTTAACGAAGATAAGAAGCCGATGATTAACGCGCAAGCGACGGAGGCCGCCCGTGAAAAGCAGGAGCGCATCAAGGAGAGATTCAAGGAATGGGTCTGGTCGGATGATTCGCGGCGCGAACGGTTGTGTCGGCTCTACAACGACACTTTCAATCACACGCGCGTCCGCACGTTCAACGGCGACCACCTGACGTTGCCCGGCGCAAGTGGAGCGATTCAACTCCACGGCCACCAAAAGGCGGGAGTTTGGCGCATCCTTCAAACGCCCAACACGCTGCTCGCCCATGTCGTCGGCGCAGGCAAGACATTCACGATGGTCGCAGCCGCCATGGAACTAAAGCGGCTCGGTCTGGCGCGAAAGCCGATGTTCGCTGTTCCCAATCACATGCTCGGCCAATTTTCGACCGAACTGCTGACGCTGTATCCGGGCGCGAATATCCTGGTCGCCGGCAAGGAGGATTTTGAGTCGCAGAACCGAAAGAAGCTGTTCAGCCGCATCGCCACCGGGAATTGGGATGCTGTCATCGTGACGCACTCCGGCTTCGAGCGCATCCCGCTGTCACAGGAAACGCAGGAGCGATTCTTCAAGGAACAACTCCACGAGTTGGAAATGATTAAACGCCGGCACGCCGACAGTTCCAACCGCCGCTTGGTGAAGGAACTTGAACGCGCAAAGAAGCGCCTCGAAGCCCGCCTCCAGGCCCTCGCTGCGGAACACAAGAAGGACAACACGCTGACGTTTGAGGAACTCGGCGTGGATCGCATCTTCGTGGACGAGGCACACTACTTCAAAAACCTGTTCTACCTCACGAAGATGACGCGCATCGCGGGCCTGCCGCAGACCGCCAGCGAACGCGCGTTCGATATGTTTCTGAAAGTGCGGCACGTCCAGTCCTTGAACGGTGGCGGGGGTGTCGTGTTCGCCACCGGCACACCGATCGCGAACAGCATGGCAGAAATGTTCACGATGCAGCGGTATCTCCAGCCAGACGATTTGAAGAAGCACAATCTGCATCACTTCGATTCGTGGGCGGCGACGTTCGGCGAGCCGGTGACAGCGATGGAGCTTTCTCCCGATGGTGCGGGCTACCGGCTCAATACGCGGTTCGCCCGATTCATCAACGTGCCCGAGTTGATGCAGATGTTCCGGCAGTCTGCCGACGTGCAGACGGCCGCAATGCTCAACTTGCCCCGCCCGAAACTGGACGGTGAAAAGCCTACGATTCGCAATGCACCCGCCACGCCTGAGCTAAAGGCATTCGTTCAGGAACTCGCCGCTCGTGCTGACCGTTTGAAGAACGGGCGCGTTGATCCGAGCGAGGACAACATGTTGAAAATCACGTCCGAGGGGAGGAAAGCGGCGCTGAATCTCCGGCTCATGAAACCGGAAACGCCGGATGAACCGCAGGGCAAAGTCAATCTGGCCGTCGAGAACATCCATCGCATTTGGGCGGCCTCGGCGACGGAGCGTTCGGCGCAGCTCGTGTTCTGTGATCTCTCGACTCCGAAGGACCGGGGCTTCTCAGTCTATCGTGACATGGCGGACAAATTGGAACGACTCGGCGTGCCGACACGAGAGATTGCGTTCATTCAGGACTATGATTCCGACGCCTCCAAACTTGCGCTCTTCCGTGACGTGCGCTCCGGCAAGGTGCGGGTGTTGTTCGGTAGCACGCAAAAGATGGGTTCGGGAACGAATGTGCAGGAACGGTTGATTGCCCTGCATCACCTGGACGCGCCGTGGCGGCCGGCGGACGTGGAGCAGCGGGAGGGACGGATTTTGCGGCAGGGCAACAAGAATGCCGTTGTCTCCGTTTTCCGGTACGTCACCGAGGGTTCGTTCGACGCCTATATGTGGCAAACTTTAGAGACAAAAGCCAAGTTCATCGCCCAGGTGATGAGCGGTGACATGACAATCCGTCGCCTCGAAGATTTGGATTCGGCCGCACTGACCTATGCCGAGGTGAAGGCCATCGCGTCGGGCAATCCTCTGGTGATTGAGAAAGCCCAGGTAGATGCCGAATTGATCCGCCTCACTCGGCTGCGTTCCGCACATGCCGAGGAACAATACCGCATCCGCTCCAATCTCCGCCGCTCGCACGAAGATGCTGAAATGTTCACCGGGCGACTGGTGAATTTGCGACAGGACATCAGCGTTCGTCAGGATACGTCTGGTGACAACTTCCGCATCGAACTCGACGGGCAGGAAACCAACAACCGCGGCATCGCAGGCGAGTTGATTCTTCGACGCGCAGAGAAGTTGAAGAACCGCTTCGGCGATGACATCCGCATCGGTCGCTTTGCCGGGTTCGATTTGTTCCTTCGCCCCAGCTTCAACAACACCGTCGAAGTAGTGGTGCGCGGGAAGAACAGCTACGCCGCGCGCGTCACCGACACGGCGTTGGGCACAATTCGCTCCCTGGAAGCTACCGTCCAAGGCTTCGAGGAACGCGCCGGCAGGTTGGAGTCGGACATTGCGGATGCCCACAAGCGAGCCAAGGAACTGGAAGGCAAAGTCGGTGCGCATTTCGAGAAAGAGGAGCGGTACCAGCACCTGTGCCGCCGCCAGGGCGAGATTGAAGAAAAGCTCGACCTGACTAAGAACCAAGCCCCCAGCCAGATTGAGGCCGAGCCCGCCGAGTTAGTGGAGCAGAAAGCTTCTGAGCAACACTCTCAAAAGAACTCCCAACCTCGCCATGCACGACGTGCGGGCGTCCACGTATGAACCCAAACGCCCAACAAACCGAGTTTCTAAGCTGGAAGATTCTGCCCGCACGGCTCGACGCCACCCAAGCTGCCTGGTATCTCGGATTCGAGTCTCACGAGATTCCAATTCTCATTGCCGGAAGTCTGCTGAAGCCCCTCGGCAAGCCCGCCCGCAATTGCACGAAGTTTTTCGCCACCGAAATGCTGGAACAACTCCGCCATGATGAGAAATGGTTGGCTCGCGCCAGCGACGCCATCGCCGCCTACTGGCGGCAGCGAAACGCCCGCAA
>JAKEEH010000328.1 GCA_022616725.1 Limisphaerales bacterium
GCCAAGCTGTTCAATCTCGTGCTGCCTGACGTTGCCGTGTTCGGCGCAAAGGATTTTCAGCAGGCCGCGGTCGTGAAACGGATGACGCGCGATTTAAATTTTCCAGTGCAAATAGTCGTCGCCCCAACCGTGCGGGAACGAGACGGAGTCGCGATGAGTTCCCGAAACAAATACCTCACGGGCGAGCTGCGTGCTCAAGCCGTCGCGCTTTCGGACGCGATCCGCGCAGCCCGCGAAGCGGTGAGGCGGGGCAATTCGGTTCGGGCCGAGACACTGCGCCGGCAGTTGCGGGAGCTCATCGAACGTCGATCCGCCGCTCGCGTGGACTACATCGAGTTCTTCGATCCCGAAACTTTATGCAAAGTGGAGAAGGTCAATCGCGCGGCGCATATGGCGCTCGCGGTATGTGTGGGTTCGACGCGGTTGATCGACAACGCGGCGCTTGGAGATAACTCATGACGCGGCGCTTTGATTTTCTGGTCCTGGGCAGCGGGATTGCGGGGTTGTCGTTCGCATTGAACGTAGCCCCGCACGGCCGGGTCGCGATCATCACAAAAAAGAACCGCGCCGAATCTAACACTAACTACGCCCAGGGCGGCATCGCCGCCGTGACGAGCAAGGAAGACTCCTTCGAGTTGCACGTGCGCGACACTCTGGAAGCAGGCGCGGGCCTTTGCAAAGAGGACGTCGTTCGAACCATCGTCCAGGAAGGCCCGGCGCGCATCGCCGAACTGATCGAATTGGGCATGCGCTTTTCCGAGCGCGAAGTGCCCGGGCCGAACGGAGCGCGCGAATTGGACCTCGGCAAGGAAGGTGGCCATTCACGCCGCAGAATCCTCCATGCCAAGGACGTGACGGGCCGGGAAATCGAACGCGCATTGCTGGCCGCCATTGCCAGCCGCGCAAACATCGAGATTTTCGAAGATCATTTTGCTATCGACCTGATCACAAGCCACAAGCTCGGCCAGGAGGGGTCCAATCGATGCCTTGGTGTCTATGTCCTGGAGCGCAAATCCGGGCTTGTCGAGACATTCGCCGCGCCCGTGGTGTTCCTCGCCACCGGCGGCTGCGGCAAAGTCTATCTTTACACAACCAATCCCGACATCGCGACCGGGGATGGCGTCGCCATGGCTTACCGCGCCGGGACGGCGGTCGCGAATATGGAATTCATCCAGTTCCATCCCACCTGCCTCTATCACCCCAAAGCCAAGTCTTTTTTGATCAGCGAGGCGGTGCGTGGCGAAGGCGGCGTGCTCAAGACCTCGGATGGCGTGCCCTTCATGGACAAGTATCACTCCCTCAAGTCGCTGGCGCCGCGCGACATCGTCGCCCGCGCGATCGACAGTGAAATGAAACGTAGCGGCGCCGATTATGTGTTGCTTGACATTACTCACAAGCCTGCGCCTTTTTTGATCGAGCGTTTTCCTAACATTTACCGCACCTGTCTCACTTTCGGGATCGACATCACCAAAGAGCCGATCCCGGTCGTGCCCGCGGCGCATTATCAATGCGGCGGCGTCATGACCGACGTGGACGGCTCGACGGAGATTACAGGCCTGTACGCCGTCGGCGAAGTCGCCTGCACCGGCTTGCATGGGGCGAACCGACTGGCGAGCAATTCGCTCCTGGAAGCGCTGGTGTGCGCTCACCGCGCCGCCATTCGCGCGACTGAAACGCCACTTCCGCCCTTGCGCATCGAAATCCCGCCATGGCAATCGGGCAAGGCAAACAACGCCGACGAACTCGTCGTCGTCTCCCACAACTGGGACGAAATCCGCCGGCTGATGTGGGATTACGTCGGTATTGTGCGCACCAACAAACGTCTCGAGCGGGCCCGCAAACGCATCGCCAATCTTCTCGAGGAAATCCAGGAATATTATTGGGATTTCATCGTGACCAGCGACCTGTTGGAACTCCGCAACATTGCGACCGTCGCCGACCTGATCGTCGCCTCTGCCCTGCAACGGCCCGAGAGCCGCGGTCTGCATTACAATCTTGACTATCCCCAGCCCGATCCGGAGTGGGCAAACCGCGATACCATCTTGCGCAAGCCTATCCGCACTTGAATGCCCGCCGCAAATACCGAAAAATCCATGTAACCTTTCCCGCCTTTTCTTTCTGTAGCCGGCAGAGAAAGGCATAGAATATGGACACGATCAAGAGTATGTTAGACCGCCATGGGGGAGCGACATGTTCTTTCTATCGGATCAACGGCTCTGGACATCTCGCCCCTCGTTCTTCGCATCTAAAGCTGGAAAAAGGCGGGATTTTCGACCAGATTTGCAGTTAGCAATCACAAATCATGAAACTGATTTGGATGACTCTGACAGTGGTCCCGGCGATGCCCCTCGTGGGTGCGCCGGTTGACTACGCGCGCGAGGTAAAGCCGATTTTTGCCGAGCACTGCTATCGCTGTCATGGCGCGGCACAGCAAAAGGGGAAACTGCGCCTGGACACCGCCGCGCTGGCCCTCAAAGGCGGCGAGAACGGGTCTTCATTCAAGGCCGGCAACAGCACCAATAGCCTCATTGTCCAGGCGATCAAGGGCACCCACGATGAGATTTCCAGAATGCCTTACAAAAAGCCGCCGCTCGGCGACGCGCAAATTGATCTGATCGCCCGCTGGATCGACGAAGGCGCCAGGGCGCCTGACAACGAAGAGCCTGAGAGCAACAAGCACTGGGCATTTGTTAAGCCGTCGCGCCCGCCCCTTCCGGCAATCCAGCAACCGGGCTGGATCGGCAACGCGATCGACCGTTTCATTCTCGCCCGCCTCGAAAAGGAGGGTATCCAGCCTTCACCCGAAGCCGACCGCGCCGCTCTCATTCGCCGGCTCTGCCTCGACCTGACCGGCTTGCCGCCTTCGGTTCGGGAGGTCGATGATTTCGTGAGCGACCGCAGCCCCGACGCGTATGACAAATTGGTTGAACGCCTCCTCGCGTCACCCCATTACGGCGAACGTTGGGGCCGGCACTGGCTGGACGTCGCTCGCTACGCCGATTCCAATGGCTACAGTATCGATGCGCCACGTTCGGTCTGGAAATACCGCGATTGGGTCATTGCCGCCCTCAATCGCGACCTGCCGTTCGACCAATTCGCTATCGAGCAACTTGCCGGCGACCTGCTCCCTGACGCCACCCTGGAGCAGAAAATCGCCACCGGCTTCAACCGAAACACGCAAGTTAACCAGGAGGGCGGCATCGACCCCGAGCAGTTCCGCGTCGAATCGGTCATGGATCGCGTCAACACAACCGCCACCGCTTTTCTCGGCCTCACCGTCGCTTGCGCGCAGTGTCACGATCACAAGTTCGACCCAATCACGCAAAAGGAATACTATCAGTTCTTTGCCTTCTTCAACAACACCATCAATGACGGCCATGGCAAAGGCGCGCCGGAAGGGATGTTGGAGATTCCCGGCGAACACGAGCCGACGGACGCTCTGGAAAAAGAGTTGGACGAAGCTGAAGCCGATCTCGACCGCTATCTCGACACCAAAGGCAGCGAGGTCGTGAAATGGGAAGAGGCTCTCAGCGCCGAGGA
>JAKEEH010000329.1 GCA_022616725.1 Limisphaerales bacterium
CGGCATCGTCCCCAACCTCACCCGCGTTTTGGCCAACGCCCCCGCCGCGCTCGAAGGCTACCGCAACTTCTCCAGCGCGCTCGCCGGTGGCACGCTCAACGCCAAGGTCCGCGAACAGATCGCGCTCGCCGTGGCCGAAGGCAACCTATGCGGTTATTGCCTGAGCGCGCACACCTTCATTGGCGGCAAGGTAGGATTGACCGACAAAGACATCGCCGATGCCCGACAGACGAACGCAGCCTCTGACAAGACCGACGCCATCCTGAAACTCGCCCTGAGCATTCTCGTGCAACGCGGGGAAATCAGCGACGAAGCCCTCAAGGCGGCCCGCACCGCCGGCCTGAACGACGGCGAAATCGTGGAGACCACCGCCAACGTGGCGTTGAACATCTTCAGCAACTACATCAACCACGTCGCCCGCACGGTCGTGGACTTTCCCGAAGTGAAACCCGGTGAACCCGAAGTTCCTGCCGAAGCGTGCAGCACCGCCGGCTGCGGCTGCGGTCACTGAACCACGAACCGCAAAAAAACAATGAACAACAAACCGACGAAAGCAAAACCATGAAACGCATCCTCCCCACGCTGGCCGTTCTGGCGCTCTCCGCCTCGCTAACCTTTGCCGGCGAACTGCTCAACATTGATCGCGCTGTTGGCCATGCCCTCGACGGCTACGACCCGGTCGCCTTTTTCACCGACAAGAAACCGGTGAAGGGCGACTTCAAAATCACCGCCATTCACAAGGGCGCGACCTACTTCTTTGCCTCGCGCAAGAACCGCGACGCCTTCCAAACCAATCCCGACCGCTATGCGCCGGCTTACGGCGGTTATTGCGCAGTGGGCGCGGGCCTTGGCGTGTTGCTGCCGGTGGACATCTCGACGTGGCAGGTGGTCAACGACCGCCTCGTGCTGAACTACAGCGCCGACGTGCAGAAGATGTTCAACCAAGATCCGCAAGGCACTTTGAAGAAAGCCGACGCCGCGTGGCCCAAGCTCGTGGCGGAACACGGCAAATAGAGCTTCACCGTCCGGGTCGCCCGCTGCCGTCGGGCGGCCCGACCAATCAACATCAAACCATCGAACCACTTTTCCCCATGAATCCGCGTCCGCCGCTCCCGCCCTTCACCGAGGAAACCGCGCGCCAGAAAGTCCAGATGGCCGAGGACGCTTGGAACACCCGTGACCCCGAACGGGTCGCGCTCGCTTACACCGAGGACACCGAATGGCGCAACCGCGCCGAGTTCATGCGCGGTCGCGCCGAAATCGTCGCGTTCCTCGAACGCAAGTGGGCGCGCGAATTGGAATACCGCCTCAAGAAAACGCTCTGGGCCTTCACCGGCAACCGCATCGCAGTGCGCTTCGAGTATGAATTCCACGATGACACCGGCCAGTGGTATCGCGCCCACGGCAATGAGAACTGGGAGTTTGACGCGCACGGTTACATGGCCCGTCGCTTCGCCAGTATCAATGACCAACCCATCGCCGAAGCCGATCGCAAATTCCGCTGGCCGCAAGGCCCGCGCCCCACCGGCGAACCCCGATTGTCCGACTTGGACCTGTGAACCCAATCAATCCCAAGCACCAATAAAAACATGACTGCCATCGAAGCCATTGAAACCCGTCGCTCCGTCAAACATTACGATCCGAACCATCGCCTGACCGCCACCGAAATCGCGCGGCTCATCGAGTTGGCCAAGCTCGCGCCCTCGTCCTTCAACATGCAGAACTACCGCTTCGTGCTCGTGCGCGAACCGGAGTTGCGGCAGCAAATCCGCGCCGTCGCGTGGGATCAATCGCAAGTGACTGATGCCTCCCTGCTCGTCATTCTCTGCGCCGACCTCAACGCGCATTCCAGGAATCCGCAACGCTACTGGAGCCATGCGCCCAAGGAAGTGCAGGACATCCTCGTGCCCGCGCTCACGCCGTTTTATGACGGCAAGCTGCAACTGATCCGCGACGAGGCCATGCGCTCGACCGGGTTTGCGGGTATGACGCTCATGCTTGCCGCGCGCGAACTCGGCTATGATTCCTGCCCGATGATCGGCTTCGACGCGGAGGCCGTCGCCAAACTCATCCGCCTGCCCGCCGATTACGCCCTCAGCTTCATGCTCGCCATCGGCAAACAAGCCAAACCCGTCTGGCCACGCGGCGAGCGCCTGCCCGACAGCGAAGTGGTCATCGAAGACCGCTTTGCCGCGTGATTCGGAATCCATTTCTCTCACCGCAACCGAAACCGAAGCAATCAAACCATGAGCACCACCTCCCAAAAACTCACCGCCTTGAATCTCACCCAGCGTCCGCCGCGCAGCCCGCGCGTCCGCCTCGGCGGCTACGCCATGTTGCCGCGCGTTCTCGATAAGGCCCGCGCCTCGCTCCAAGGCAAGGCTGGCAACTACAAGTTCGGCAACCCGATGGATCAGCAGTTCTTTGTCTTCACGGGCATTACCCAGGCCGCATTTCTTGAGCAGGTAAAAAGCGGTGCCGGAGATTGGGATATTCTCCGCTGGGTTAACGAGCAGGCGAATCCCAAGCGCGCCCCGCACGAAATTCGCGCCTGGTCCGCGTGGCTCGAAACCATGCCCATTGGCGATGCCGAAGACTTCGAGTGGTTCACCGCGCAGGTGAAGCGCCTCAATCCCGCTCGCACCGACCTGCACACCGTCATGGACTACCTCGACGCCGACGATTACGCGAGCTTTGGCGGCAAGGCATGAGCCGCCATCAGTCCTAGATTTCCGTCACCACAAAACCAAAAACAAATACAACAAAATGAAACTCGCAATCATCATCACCTCCGACCCCAAGAACGGCGAAGAAGCGCTCGGACGCGCCTTCAACGCCCTGGCCCTCGCCGCCGAAGCCCAAGCCAAGAACGACGAAGTCAATGTCGTCTTCGCCGGTGCTGGCACGCGCTGGCCCGCCGAACTCACCAAGCTCTCGCATCCGGCCAACGGGCTTTACAACGCCGTGCGTCCGGTCATCACCGGCGCATCGTGCGGATGCTCGGCCGTCTTTGGCGCGACGAAGGAAGTCGCTGCGTGCGGCCTGCCAGAAATCAAAGATCACGCGCTGCCCGGAACACCCGGCCTCGCGAGCATTCGCCGCTACCTCGCCGAGGGCTGGCACACGCTGATTTTTTGAGCGCAACGGGCGGCGGCAGCCACCTCGGCTGCTGCCGCTACCCCCACCGGGAAACCTAAACCCCGCACCCACCATGGCCGGACGCTATCTCGAAACCTACTTCACGCCGAAAGTGCTGGCGGCCCAGCAACAATACTTCGGGCGTTCCCAAAACATTTCGCCGCAGCCGGAGCGCGATGCACTCACCGAGGACGAAAACCAGTTCATCCAGTCGCGTGACTCGTTCTACATGGCAACCGTGAGTGAGAACGGGTGGCCTTACGTCCAGCATCGTGGGGGCAGGCCAGGTTTTCTGCGCGTCGTCAGCCCGACGCAGCTCGCTTTTGCCGACTACAAAGGCAACCGCCAGATGCTCTCGACTGGCAATCTCGCGGCCAGCGACCGGGTGGCGCTTTTCCTGATGGACTACCCACGTCGCGAGCGCTTGAAGATTCTGGGCCATGCCCACGTCGAGAATGCGCGACACCATCCCGAACTTGTCGCGCAATTCGCCGAGCCAGAAGCTCACCCCATTGTGGAGCGGGTGTTCTTGATCGACGTGGTCTCCTTCGACTGGAACTGCCCGAAATACATCACCCCGCGCTACACCGATGAGGAAGTGCGCGAAGCCGTTGCACCGCTCAAGCAACGCATTGTTGAATTGGAAGCCAAATTAAAATCAAAGAACTGACATGAACCCGAGCCCGCCGCTGCCATCCTTGACCGATGTGGACCGATGTGGCGACTCGCCGAGAGTCCAGGCGACCGACCGTCGGGCCGGCGAGGCGCTTTTGTCAGGAAAAATCACTGTAAGGAAACCCGCTCCGTCGCGAAGTGGGGGTGTGAACACACAAAACACGAGATTGTTGCCGGATGCCGGATCACGGGCCGCTGTCGCTCCCGCGCCAGAGGCGATGGTGGATTATGACCGGGCCGTTGGGCAGTTTTATGAGCCGCTCTACCGTTTCGCCGTCGGCCTGAGCGGAAGCGCCAGCGACGCCGCGGATTTGACTCAGGAAACCTACCGGGTGCTCCTCCTCAAGAGCGGACAAATTCGCGATCCGCAAAAGATCAAGAGCTGGCTCTTCACGACGCTGTACCGGGAGTTTCTCGGCCAGCGCCGCCATGGCAGGCGGTTTCCCGATGTGACCTTGGATGACGCGGACGGGGAATTGCCAGACATCAGCGCCACGCACGCTGAAGATGCAGATGCTAACGCCGTCATTTCCGCACTGCAAACGTTGGAGGAAAAATATCGCGCTCCCCTCGTCCTGTTTTACCTTCAAGATTTGTCCTACAAAGAAATCGCCGATGTATTGGCGGTTCCCATCGGCACGGTCATGTCGCGCCTCTCGCGCGGCAAGGACCAACTGCGACAGCTCTTGGAGACGGGCCTGCGCGAGCGAGCCAGCGCGCCAGTTGCTATCTCGGTTTGCCCATCACCGAGAGGTCAACAGGCGGCAGAGCGGACCCCGTTGTTCTCCGACAAGCAGGCCCTTTCAATTGCCGTGGCCTGAACCGACTTGGAATAGACCAACCGATCTACTCTTCTCATCTAAAAGGCATGAATCGAAAACAGTTCATTGGCACAATGGCGATGTTCGCGCTGGCTCTGGCTCTCGCGCATACCGCCGAATTCGACCAGACCCACGCCGCTTTCAACGCTCTGCTCAAGAAACACGTTCGCGACGGCTGGGTGGACTACGCCGCGCTGAAAGCCGACCCGAAGCCGCTGAACGCTTACCTCGATTCACTCGCGGCGCTTTCCGAGAAGGACTTCAACCGCTGGCCTGAGAAGGAGCGTTTCGCCTTTCTCATCAACCTCTACAACGCTGCGACCTTGAAACTCATCGTGGACCACTACCCGGTGAAAAGCATCAAGGACATCGGCGGCTTCCTGAGCAGTCCGTGGAAACAGGAAGTCGTCCGCGTCTTCGGGAAGGTGACCACGCTCGGTGAAGTGGAGCACGGCATCATCCGCGCCCGATACCACGATGCCCGCGCGCACTTTGCGCTTGTGTGCGCCGCCAAGGGCTGCACGCCCTTGCGCGCCGAAGCTTATGTGGCCGCGCGGCTCGATGAACAGCTCGATGACCAGGGCCGCATCTTCTTCGGCCAGGCGCAAAAGAACCGTGTCGATGCCGGAGCGCGGACAGTTTATCTTTCGCCGATCTTCAAATGGTTCAGTGAGGACTTCGAGAAGAAGTCTGGTTCGGTACTGAAATTCGCCGAAGCGTTTCTACCGGTGAAAGACCGTCAGGCGCTTGCCACTGGCGGATTCAAAATCAAATACACCGATTACGACTGGTCGCTGAACGACCAGGCGCGGAAGTGACCAACGCAAGCGTGCCAAACATCAAACCTATGAAAACAACCACTGCATCCGTCTCATCAGACGCCATTGCTGCGCGTGCCTACCAACTTTGGGAAGACGCTGGGTGGCCGCAGGGTCGCGACCAGGAATTCTGGTTCCGCGCCGAGCAGGAACTCAACGGAGCAGCAAAAGTCCCGCATTCTATTGCGCACATCGTTGGCAAATCCGCTCATCCGCGAAGCTCTCGCGAACGGCGGAGTGCCGCTTGAATCTCCGCAACGGAAGCGCGCACACTCAGCAGATTTGCTGTGTCGCCAACTGCGGCGTGAAGCGCAAACCACACCGCAGCGCGACATTTTTAACATGACAACTCCTCAAACTTCCGCTTCATCTGTTCCGCCCGCTGACTGCAAAGTCTGCGCGTGGCGCAAGTGGGCCATTCTTCTCCTGGTGGTGGCGGCGCTCGTCACTC
>JAKEEH010000330.1 GCA_022616725.1 Limisphaerales bacterium
ACGTTGCGATAATTCGTCGTGACCGGCAGGTCACCCGGCCCTTCAAGAATCTCGCGGTTGAGCGTCGGCCATCGGGCAATAACACGACCACCCCGGACCCCGCCGCCGAGAATGAACATGACGCTGCCGCGGCCGTGGTCCGTGCCAAAGGAGGCGTTCTCATAAACGCGCCGGCCAAATTCGGTCATGATGACTACGGTGGTTGTTTCGATAAGCTTTCCGAGGTCGCGATAAAATGCAGCCAGGCCGCCGGCCAATTGTTCCATCAAAGGATCCATGATCGCGCCCTGCGTGATGTGTGAGTCCCAGCCGTCCAGGTCAATGGACGCGGCGACCAGTCCGACACGGCCCTTGATCAGGCGCGCGACTTCGCGCAAAGCCCTGGCGAGACTGTTCTGCGGATAGTGGGCGTTGAGGTCGGGAGAGTAAGGCTTGCGGCTGAGTTGCTCGATGCGGTCGAGGGCACGCAGGCTATCCCGCCCTGCGGGGCCGAGCGGAGCGGGCTCTCGCGTCCACAGCCGGCCGAGGGCGGCGGCGAACTGAGGCGATTTCGCGCCGAGCCGGAAAGATTCGAGCGAATCCATAACAGTACACGCCGGGGCGCCGCGAAGGCTTTCCGGAATGGATGTGCCCACGGCCACGGCAGCCAGTGGCGCGGTTGAGCCATGAGGCAGCGCGCGCAAGAAACGTCCCAACCAACCGCCGGAGGAGGACAATCCTCCTCGCTCCATCAGGTCTTGCGCTTCAAAGTGCGAGCGGGTGTCGTCCTCAGATCCCACGGCATGGATAATCGCGAGCGCGCCATCGCGATAGGGCAGGGCTAACGGGCCAAGCAGCGGATTCAGGCCGAAAAATCCGTCCAGCGCGATGGCTTTTTCCTTGCGAATGGCGATCCGGCACCGCGCGCGGAAGTAACCGTCATCCTCCAACGGCGCGACCATGTTGAGGCCATCGGCGCCACCGCGTAAGAATACCACCACCAGGGTGCGCGGGTCGTCGCTAATGCCGGTGATGAACTGTTGCAATTGCGCCATGTCAGCACTTTTGAAACGCCGGGGAAGCCAGTAACAAAGCCAAGGTATCGCCGGATGCACGGCACGCTTCGACCTCTTCAAGCGTGGGTTTTCGGCCCAGGAACAGAGCCATCAAAGGTTCTTCCCCCTGCGCTCGACGCTTCAGCGATGAAAAATCCACGTCGGTTTCACGGAGCGCGTTCCTGCTCAAGGCCAGCGCGAACTTCCACCGCCAGAGAAGCGTGCCGAACCATGGATCGGCTTGCTCCGGATAACCGTCGGGCGTGGGGTAGTCAAATGGCGCATGCCCCATGCGCCGCAAATACTCGTAAATTGGACCGTCGTCGTAGGGATTGGGCCGTCGTCGCACCCTGGCATCTGTCGCGCGCAACGCGGAGACTACGAAATTGAACGGACGTTTGAACTTCAGGCCGCGGGCAGCCCGGAATTCTTCGCTGTGGAAGAGAGCGCGTAAGGTTTCGCGAATGCCCCCCTGCGATTTGAGGAAGGCTTGAGCGGCGGTTGCGACGGCACTGTCTGGAGGCGGATCGGCAATGAAGCGTTGACAGAGTTTTCGGGCCACATGCGACGCGGTGGACGGGTGCGCGCTCACGATCTGCAATACGCGATCCAGATCGTCTGCGCCGCCTCCGGCCGGGATGAGCTTGCCCAACACCGTCTTGGGACCGTCGTCATGGAGATCGGGATTGAACTCGACCTTGCCGACCTGGAAGTTCAACGAACTTCGGCGCAGACCGCGCACGGTCCAACCGGTCAGGGCGCGAGCTACTTCCGTCACATCGTTTTGCCTGTAGCCACCATGAACGCCAAGAGTGTGCAGCTCGAGCAATTCACGGGCATAATTTTCGTTGGGAAGGTCGTCGGGAAGAGATTTGCGGTTTTCGCGTCCGTCGAGGTACCACAGCATGGCTGGGCTGAGCGCCGACGCGCGGACCAGGTCGGAGAATTTTCCAGCAGGCCGAGGGGCGTGCGGAGCGGCGCCGGGCACGAAGCGACGCAGAATTTCGGGTAACCCAGGCGGGGGTGCAGTCGGCAAATAGCCGAGGGCGTATCTGCGAATCACTTCGCGGTCGTCCCAGACCTTGAGCCATTTGCAATCGCCCTTCGAGGGATCGATGTTGAAGTGATCGCTCCAGAATTGAATCATCACTTCGTAAAGCTGCCGTTGGGAGTAAACCGCCCGCAGCAACGTCCCATGCACCAACTCGCGGAGCAGTACGTGATCGTGATATTCGAAGAGCTCGCCCAATGGTTCGGCTAACGCCGGGAGGCGGCTTACCGCGCGCTCGCACACTTGATCGCTTATCCGCTCAGGGTGCAGTTGCTCCTCGATGTAGGCCTCGACTGCCTCTTCCTCGGTTGCGCCCAAGGCGCGAACACGATCGTAATCCCCTGGACGCGGTCCGAACGAGAGGCGGTTCAAATGGTGCGTGATCAAATCAATCGTGTCGGAGCGCGGTGGGTGAAAGGGCCGTTCAGTGCCTTTTGCGAATTGATCGCCAAGCAAGGCACCCGGGAGGCGGTCGCAGCCGGTCGTGGCGGTGATCACAGCCATGCCGCTCAGGTTGAGGAATCGGCGGCGGGATTGGCTCATACGTTGGCATCCACCGGCGACGAAGTCGTGGCCATGCCGCTCATGACAGGTTGAGCGGCGGCGGACGCGTGGGGCTGCCCCTCCTCGTGCTGCGTCGGCGCGCGTGCTTTTCGGCGATTCCACAGGGTCAACGTCACCGCACCGAGTCCGCTGATTAACGTCCATGGGAACAGGATAAACCATCCGATTAGTGGCAGCAGCAGCGTCAGCGCGACCACAATCCCGCCGCGCAGGACGCGCCGCCAGGGTTGTTTGTCGTCCTCCGTGGAGGGCAAACCCTCACCAACTTTACGCGCCAGCCCCGCGGAGCCGGTCATGGCGAAGACAATCCCCGGGGCAACGCACAAGAACGCGAGCGCTTTAAGTGCCGGATTGTTGGCGCGTCCCAGAAGAATAGCGACAGCCAGGAATGGCGCGGCGGTCAACAGCCCCAGCGCAGTGATCAGCAATGGACGCCGATAGTTGATGTGGCATTTGTCTACCAAGCGTGGCGCGAGCGAGATGGCGGCGAGCCAATAGGCGTTCAGAACCAGGATCGATCCCGTTATGAGCAGGAACCACGTTAGCACATCCGCCATTATCATCGTCGCCTTCCGGTAGCCGGGCCGCGCCTCGGCAAAGAATCAACTGATGCCTACAAAGAATACTACACGCAGGGTTGATGAGAGGTTTCAAGGCCGGTTTTCGGGCCGCCCCGCCTTGGAGGTCGGAGCCGGCGACGAGCCAGCGCTAAACCGGGAAGTATTCGAATCCGAAGGTTTCTTCGCCGGGTGATTTTTGGTCGAAGAGCTCCAGGACCTCAGCTTTTGTTAACGTCTCGCGGACAAGCAGAGCTTCGGCAAGTTTTTGTGTATTCTTGCGGTGCGTTTCGATGATTGTGAGGGCCTCGCGGTCGGCTTCTTCCAACAGGCGATTGATTTCCTCCTCGGCCTCGCGCTTATCCGGTTCGTAGTAGAGCCGGTCGCCCATACCCCATTCGAGGACCATCTTGCGCGCGATGGTTCGGGCGGTTTGCAGGTCGCCGGCTGCGCCGTTGGTCGTCGCGCCGTAAAAAACCTTCTCCGCCGCCCGGCCGCCCATCAAGACGACGAGTTCTTCGAGAAGAAGGTCTTTACTGTGAATGTTCTGGTCTTCGTCGGGGAGGAGTGTTGTGACGCCCAACGCCTGCCCGCGGGGAATGATGCTGACCTTGTAGAGGGGCGGCATCAACGTCTTTCGCAGGTTGATGACGGCGTGTCCCGCTTCGTGATAGGCGACCATGGCGCGCTCGTTTTGCTTGAGGACCATCGATTTGCGCTCCTTTCCGAATCGCACCTTGTCGCGCGCGGCTTCGAGATCGGCGAGGGTGATCCTGGAAGTGTTTTGTTGAGCGGTGAAAATAGCCGCTTCGTTGATCAGGTTTGCCAGATCCGCGCCGGACATGCCGGGAGTGGTTCGCGCGATTACGTCGAGGGCTTTCGAAGCGTCGGACAACGGCTTGTTGCGGGCGTGCACTTCGAGGATAGCGCGGCGGCCCTTCATGTCCGGGTAGGGAACGTACACTTTACGGTCGAAGCGGCCGGGGCGCGTCAAGGCGTCGTCCAGATCTTCGGGACGATTGGTGGCGGCGAGCACAATGATTCCTTCGCTGCTGGCAAAGCCGTCCATGGCGGCGAGCAGGGCGTTGTTCGTTTGCTGCAGCTCGCCGTGCGCGTCGAGTTGGCGCTTTTTGCCAAGGCAATCGATTTCATCGATGAAGATGATCGCGGGCTTGCTCTTCGCCGCCTTGCGAAAAATATCGCGCACCCGCCGGGCGCCCACGCCGACAAACATTTCGTTGAAGTCGCTGCCGTGGGCGCTAAAAAAATTCGCCCGGGCTTCGCCGGCGATAGCTTTGGCGAGCATGGTTTTTCCGGTTCCGGGAGGGCCGATCAAGAGAATCCCCTTCGGCAACTTGCCGCCGAGTTTTTTGTACTTTTTGGGATGGCGCAAAAAATCGATCACCTCCTGGACTTCAGCCTTGGCTTCCTCAATGCCCGCGACATCTGAGAGGCGGACCGTCGGGCGCTCGCGAACCTGATGGGAGGTTTTGGATTTTCCGAGATTGGATTGATGAAGGATGATCATTACGGCGAGGCCTGCAATGACGAGAATAGCTATGACGTTGACCCATTGTGTCTTTGAGTCGCGTCCCGGAACCTGCACCTTGACCGCAGCCGTAGCGAAAAGCTCGGCCAACTGGGCTTCCGTGAGATGAGTGGTCACCGAGAATGGCTTCGGCTTTGGCCCGCCGTTCAACGCGCCTTCAACGGTATAAATGTTTTCGTAAAACGTCGGGAGGGCCGTGGCGTTGGCGATCGTTCCATGCTCAATCGCTTCGAGCAACTGCGCGCGCGTAATTTCCCTGGAGGGCCCCCGTGTCCAATGGCTGATCAGCAGCCCCACGCTGACGAGAGTGAGTGTGATGGCTGCCGTGATTTTGAAATTCTTCTTCATGCTGAACGTTTGCCGCGATTTTGCACCTTGCATGCATACGATGACGCGCCTGGCGTCTGGAAAGAATCAGAGGGACTGAGTTTCTGGTGTCGGAAGAACCGCAAACCGGGATGTCGTCTTCTCACCTACAAAAAGATCAATCTATCACCTTCGTCGCCGTTGGAAATAGTGCACGCACCCGGCAGGGAGAAATCCGAAAACTGGGCACAGCGCCACAATCGGTCTGTGGCGAGTTTACCGGGTCCCGAGTCGCGGATTTTCATCGAAAGTGTTTTGACTACACAGGTTATTCAAATGTATCGTGGTAGTACGATGAGCAGTATTCGCCCTGACTCGGGAGAAGAAGCCCCGACTGGGGCGCGGGCGAATATCGTGCAGCTTCGAGATTTGCTTGGGCAACGGTTTCCGGGCGCGCGGCTTGGCTTGGCCGAGAAACCCATCTCACGTCCCTGCATTGCCACTGGACTGCCGCAAATCGACAGCCTCTTGCAAGGAGGTTTGGGCAGGGGAGCAGTGACTGAACTGGTCAACTCACCTGCTCATACAGGCGGCGCTCTGGTGCTGCGCCGACTGATTCGGATGGCGGTGCAGCATCGGCGACGCGTCGCGTTGATTGACGGGTCCGATGGCTTCGATCCAGGCGCGTTTACCAATGAATTACTCGAGTGGCTGGTGTGGGTGCGGTGCCGTGACGCGGCGCAGGCACTCAAAGCGGCTGACCTCGTTTTACGTGACGGCAATCTGCCGCTGGTGCTCCTCGATTTGCACCACAACGCCGCGAGTCAGTTGCGGAAAATCCCCGGCACGACCTGGTACCGGCTGCAGCGGATCATCGAGCCGACACCAACTGCGTTGCTGGTCGTAACGCCCCATGCTCTCGTGAGCGGCGGCGAAGCGCGCCTGGCCGTGGTCAACGAATTTACGTTCGAATCCTGGCAGCACACGGAAGAAGAACTGGTGATGCGGATGAAATTTGTGCTGGAACGTTTTGGAGCGGGCGAAGCGCGCAAGCCGATGGTAATGGAGGCGAGTTGATGTACGCGGTCATTTACGTTCCGGAATTTTATTTGCAAGCCATGCTGCGCGGGGACGGCCGGTTGGAAAAACGGCCTGTGGTATTGATCGATGAAACGGCAAAGAAGCCGGTCGTACTGCAGTTGACGGCGGCGGCGCGCGCGTTAGGGATCTGCGAAGGCATGTCTTCAACGCAAGCGCTGGCGCGCGGGATGCACGTGCTGATCAAGCCGAGATCAGCGGCACGAGAGAACGCGGCCACCGATGCGCTGTTGCAATGCGCCTATTCGTTTTCGCCTGCGATCGAGGCCACGGCAGAGGGCGTCTGCACGCTGGATTTGGCGGGATTGCCCAATTTGCAATATGACGAACTCGGGGCGGAGATGTTGCAACGCCTGGGGGCACTGAACCTGCAGGCGCGGGTTGGCATCGGTGAAAATCCGTGGCTGGCATTGCTGGCAGCGCGGGCCGCTGGTCGCGAGAATCGAGAGTCCCACGAGTGCTGCCGCGTCGTGACAGATTCGATGGAATTTCTGAATGCTTTGCCCATCGACAGCATCGCGCCGATGATCGAGACGCTGTGCATCTTAAAAAAATGGGGCATTCATACTGTCGGGCAGTTTGTCGCGTTGGGCAAAGAGCCGCTGGCGAACCGGCTCGGCCCGGAAGCATTGGAACTGCACGAGCGCGCCACCGCCAGTGCTACGCGTCCTCTAAAGCTCGTCCGGCCGCCAGACACGTTTGAGGAGTCGGTTGAATTTGAGCACGAGATTGAAACGATCGAGCCGTTGCTCTTCGTGCTGCGCCGGTTTCTGGAGCAGCTCCTGTTGCGCCTGGAAATGATGTACTGGGTCGCACGGGAACTGCGGCTCGAGTTGCAGTTTGAATCCGGCGCCCCGTACGACAAAATGTTTTGCGTTCCCGCGCCGACCTCAAATATCGAGACGCTGTTTCGCATGCTGCACACGCACCTTGAGACGTTGCGGACGGAGCATCCGATTGTCGGCCTGCGCCTTTCAGCAACGCCGGGCCGCTCGATCAACCATCAGTTCGGACTGTTCGAATCCGTGTTGCGCGATCCGAATCATTTTCATGAAACGCTCGCTCGCCTCGGCGCGTTGCTGGGAGCGGATCGTGTAGGGACGCCGGTGCTCGAGGAAAGCTATCGAGCCGATGCGTTTCGAATGGAACCGCATGAGATCCGAATGACGAATGACGAAATCCGAAGGAAGCGCGAAGCTGCAAAAACCGAAATTCGGTTTTCGGCCTTGGGAATTCCCTCGGATTTCCTCATTTGTCATTTGGATTTCCCTCGCGGCCCCGCGCTGCACCGTTTTCGGCCCCCGATCGAGGCCCATGTCGAAGTGGCCAAAAGCCGCCCCATCGCAATCGCTTGTACAGTGGTGCAGGGCGCCATCCGGGATGCGCGCGGACCATGGCGCAGCTCGGGGCAATGGTGGGACGCAGGGCGGTGGGGCCGCGATGAATGGGACGTGCAGGCAGTCAATGGGCGGTTTTATCGGCTTTGCCGGCAGGCGCAGGACTGGTTCGTGGAAGGCATTTACGATTGATGAGCTACGTCGAACTCCATTGCCGCAGCGCGTTCAGCTTTTTGCGAGGAGGTTCGCTGCCGGAGCAATTGGCCGAAGTTGCGGCGGATTTCGGAATGCCAGCCATGGCGCTCTGCGACCGAGACGGCGTGTACGGCGCGCCTCGATTTTTCTCGGCGGCGAGAGAAAAGGGGTTGCGCCCAATCATCGGCAGCGAAGTAACCATGGAGGATGGTTCGGTGCTGCCGGTGTTGGTTGAAACGCGGACTGGCTATCAAAACCTTTGCCGATTGTTCACGCGGGCGCATTTGCGGGCGCCGAAGGGCGAAAGCGCGGTTCGTTGGGAGGAATTACCGGAGTTCGCAACCGGGTTGGTCGCCCTGACCGGCGACGAGGAGGGTCCGGTCGTGCCGGCACTGGCGCGGGACCAATTCAACGAGGCCGATGCGCGCCTACAACAGCTCGAAGCGATTTTCGGGCGGGGCAATTTATTCATTGAAGTGCAGCGTCACCACGTGCGCGGGGAGGATCACATCGTGCGCGGCCTGACAGCTCTCGCGGCGGCGCATCACTTGCCGTTGCTGGCCACCAACGGCGTGCTCTACGCGCGGCCCTACGGACGGCAGGTGCTCGATGTATTCACCTGCATTCGCCATCACACGCACCTGGATGCAGCGGGCAAATTGCTGGGGCAAAACAACGAGCGCTACCTCAAGGACGCGAAGAAGATGGCCAGGCTCTTCGCCGATTGGCCGGGAGCCGTTGAAAATACGGGCATCCTTGCCGATCGACTGCGGTTTTCACTGGAAAATCTCGGTTATGAATTTCCGCGCTATCCGCTGCCGTCCGAGGAAACCGCGGATAGTTTTTTGCGCAAGCAGACGATGCTGGGCGCGCGGCAACGCTATGGCGACGACCTCAACAACAAAGTCCTTGCCCAAATCAACCGCGAACTGGCGGTGATCGAGAAGCTCGGGTTTGCCGGTTATTTTTTGATTACGTGGGACCTCGTCCAGTTTTGCCGCGAGAACAACATTATGATGCAGGGCCGCGGCAGTGCGGCCAACAGCGCAGTTTGTTATTGCCTTGGTATTACGGCAGTCGATCCCGTCGGAGGGAAATTGCTGTTCGAGCGTTTCCTCAGCGAAGGGCGCAAGAGCTGGCCGGATATCGACATCGATCTGCCGAGCGGGGACCGTCGCGAGCGCGTGATCCAGGAAGTGTATCGCCGCTATGGCCGCCACGGCGCGGCGATGACCGCCAACGTGATCACTTATCGGGGGCGCAGTGCGGCGCGCGAGATCGGCAAAGCGCTGAATTTTTCGCCGGACGTGCTGGACCGGTTTTCGCACCTGTTTGCGAACGGCGATTTTCCCCACACGCTGGATTTGCAATCGCAAATGCAGCAGGCTGGAATTCCGAAAAATCATCCGCGCTCACTGCCGTTCGCGAAATTGTATCAGGCGATGTACGGCTTGCCACGGCATCTCGGTCAACATTCCGGCGGCATGATCATTTGTCAGGGGCAGCTTGATTCCATCGTGCCGCTGGAAAACGCGTCGATGCCGGGCCGCGTGGTCGCGCAATGGGACAAGGATGATTGCGATGACCTCGGCATCATTAAACTTGACCTGCTCGGCCTGGGCATGATGTCCGTGATGCAGGATGCGATTGAATTGACCCGCCAGCGCGGGCATCCCGTCGATCTCGCGAAAATTCCCAAGGATGACCCGGCCACGTTCAAGATGATGCAGCGAGCGGACACGATCGGCGTGTTCCAGATCGAGAGCCGCGCGCAGATGGCGACATTGCCGCGCATGCAGCCGAAGACTTTTTACGACGTTGTCATCGAGGTCGCGATCATTCGCCCCGGCCCGATCCAGGGCGACATGGTGCATCCGTATCTGGCGCGGCGGGCCGGCCGGGAGCCAGTGACATATTTTGACGACCGTTTGAAGCCGGTGCTCGAACGAACCTTAGGGGTGCCGCTGTTCCAGGAGCAGCTTCTGAAGATCGCGATGGTGATGACAAATTTTTCCGGCGACGAAGCCGAGGAATTACGGCGCGCGCTGAGCTTCCATCGGTCGCAGGAGCGAATGCGCAAAGTGGAAGTGAAGCTGCGCGAAGGAATGCGCCGCAACAACGTCGCGCCCGATGTGATCGACAAAACCGTGCAATCCATCACTTCGTTTGCACTCTACGGTTTCCCGGAGTCGCACGCGATCAGCTTCGCCATCCTCGCCTATGGCAGCGCGTATCTGAAGGTGCATCACGCGCCTGAGTTCTACGCAAGTCTTCTTAATAACCAGCCGATGGGCTTCTACTCGCCGGCGACCATTGTGAAGGACGCGAAACGCCACGGCCTGGTCATTCGGCCCGTATGCGTGCAACGGTCGGATTGGAACTGCGCCATTGAGCAGGATGATTCGGTGCGGCTTGGATTTCGGGTCGTGCAAGGCTTGCGTGAAGAACAGGCGCGGCTCCTGATCGCGCAACGCGAGGCGCGCCCGTTCAGGTCGATTACGGACTTTAAATTCCGTGTTCCGCTGCACAAGGACGAATTACGCACGCTGGCACAGATCGGCGCATTGAATGCCCTCGCCGACCACCGCCGCGACGCCCTCTGGCAGGTCGAGAAACAGGAAGACCGCGACTCGATTTTCAACGATTCAACGATTCAACGATTCAACGATTCAACGATTCAGCCAAGCCCGCTTGCTCCCATGACCGCCGCCGAGCGCCTCGGCGCTGATTACGGCGGTATGCAACTGACGACTGGCCCGCACCCAATGGCGTTGTTGCGGCCAAACCTGAAGAATATCCTGCGCGC
>JAKEEH010000331.1 GCA_022616725.1 Limisphaerales bacterium
ATAGCCCGGAAGACGGACAGGATTTGACCCAGCAATTCTTCTCCGTGTTCCTGGAAAAGAAATATTTCGGCTTGGCAAATCGCGAGCGTGGCCGGTTCCGCTCCTTTTTGGTCGCCAGCTTCAAGCACTTCCTGGCCAATGAATTCAAACGCGGCCGGACGATCAAGCGGGGCGGGCAGTACGCGTTCGTGTCCTGGGATGAAACGCAGGCGGAAGCGCGCTACGGGAATGAACCAGCTTGCGAGACGACGCCGGACGCGCTGTTTGAGCACGCTTGGGCGCTGACTTTGCTCGAGAAGGTCATGAAAGATCTCCACCGGGAATATGCAAGCGCGGGCAAGGACCGGCTCTTCGCGGCGCTCGAAGTTTTTCTTTCGGGCGAGAAGACCGAGACGACCTATGCGGAAATCGGCGAAGGCCTCCGGCTCAGTGAATCGGCAGTCAAGATGAGCGTATCGCGTCTCCGTCGTCGTTATGGCCAACTGCTCCGAGCCGAGATCGCCAACACCGTTATCGATGCGGCCAGCGTGGAAGATGAACTCCGCCATTTGTTGAGTGCATTGAGCCGATGAAAATGAGGTGCACTCGTCTGGTGTCTCGGCTTCAGCCCAAACGCGCTTGGTGTCCCGGCTTCAGCCGGCTCTTCATCTTGGTGTTGCTATCTGGTATTTCGCGCGGCTGTTACGTTTGGAAGTAACCCTTGTAGTAAGCACTGGAAGTTCGTTGTAACCCAGGGATGCCTGCGACACGAAAATGTCGTGGCTGCGGGGCTGACGTGCCGGCCAATGCTCCCTTCGGCCACTGTCCGAGCTGCCTTCTGGAATTGGGCTTCGGCCCATTGCCCGAAGGGGTGGAAGCGACGCGTCCACCCGCGGGTGGTGGTCGCGCTTTTGCGGATTATGAATTGTTTGAGCAGATTGGCCGCGGCGGCATGGGCGTCATTTACAAAGCTCGCCAGGTCACACTCAAGCGCCTCGTCGCCCTGAAAATGGTGAAGGCCGGTGAATTCGCCTCGCCAACGCTCATCCAGCGATTCCATCTCGAAGCCGAGGCTGCCGCCAACTTGCATCACCCAAACATCGTTCCCATCTATGAGACCGGCGAGCATGACGGGCAGCATTTCTTCAGCATGGAACTGATCGACGGCGCGGGCCTGGATCGCTACATCACGAGCACGGGCTTCTGCTTCAACGGGAAATCCGGAGACAAGCCGTCCCTCCGCGCGTGCCAGGAACAAATCGCGCGCATCATGGCCAAAGTCGCGCGCGCCGTGGATTACGCCCACCAGCATGGCGTATTGCACCGCGACCTCAAACCAAGCAACGTTATTCTTGACGGTCGAGGCGAGCCGCATTTGACGGACTTCGGCGTCGCAAAAGTAATCGGCCACGAAGGCAGCAGCCTCACTGCGAGCGGCGCGATCATGGGCACGCCCAGCTACATGGCGCCCGAACAAGCCGCCGGACAGAGCAAACGGATCACGATCGCCGCCGACATCTACAGCCTCGGCGCCATTCTCTACGAAATGCTCACCGGCCATGTGCCCTTCCGCGCCGAGACGCCCGTCCAGACCTTGAAACAGGTCATTGAGGAAGAACCCAAACATCCATCGACATTCAAGGAGGGTTTGGATCGCGACCTGGCGACGATCTGCATGAAGTGCCTCGAAAAGGAGCCGCCGCGGCGTTACCCTTCTGCCGCAGCGCTGGCCGAAGACCTGGACCGTTTCCAACGCCGAGAACCTATCGCGGCGCGCCCCGCTGGGACCGCAGGAAAGGTCTGGCGCTGGGCGCGACGCAACCCAAAGGTAGCGGCGTTGAGCGCGGCCGTTGCGGTGCTGCTGGTGGTCTCGGGCGTCGCAGTCACCATCGCGGCGATGCTTCTGAACGACAGAGTTCACATCCTGACCCAACAGCTTGGGGTGCATCGGCAGGTGATGTCGGGTTTGGCAGCGCTCGACACAGATCCAACGGAGCCGTACTTTGATATTTCTTCAGCGACCAGGCGAGAGCTTACCGGAGAGCCCCGGTTCAGTGCTGGCGTCAAGCTCAAGTTCGGGACCTATAGATACGCTCATCCTACCAACATGTTAGACGGGTTTTCGCCGATATTGGCGGCCTTGGAGGAGTATCTGAGTAAACAGATCGGGCGGCGGGTTGCTATCGATATACGTGTCTTCCAGACCTATCAGAGGACACACGAGGCCTTGGCATCCAACTACTTGCATTTCGGACGAATCGGGCCGGCTTCCTACATCAAGCTCTCCGACAAGGGCGACGCTAGCCTGCTCGCCGCTCAATTTGGCTCAAAACCCGTGACATTGGCCATTTTCACGCTGAAAGACAGCGATATTGCGAGACGATTCCTCGAGAAAACCAATACGCCCTTGACTGAACTGCTCAGAAACCAGTCCTTCGCGTTCGGCGATACCAACTCCACGACTGGGAACTTCGTCGCCAAGTGGTTCTTAGTGGTCTCGAACGGGATTTACGCCAGCGACCTCGGCACAAAGAAACATCTTAAGTCGCACAACGAAGTCTGCCAGGCCGTGCGGGCTGGCGAATTTGACGTCGGTGCGGCCAATCTCAATTACGTGGTCAGATATCCGGATTTGCAAGTCCTGGCGACCTACGCCCTTCAAGAGGATGTGGGGCGTTGCTGGGTGGCGAGCAAGGCGCTGGATACGAATATGGCGAAGCACATCCAAAGGTTCTTCCTGGAATTGAGCGATCCACGCATCTTCGAGGCCCTCACACAGCTCGATGGCGAGGTGAACCACTTTAAAACGATGAGTGACGAATCGCTGAAGCCGCTCCGGAACATCATCCACCAGGAAGCTACGTTCGAAGCGGGCAGGAAGTAGGCTGTTTATGTCGAACATAGCTCAAACGAACTGCGCCGGATGACAATACTGCTTATGAAACCGCCTTCTCTGCTCACCGGCCTGATCGTGATTCAAGTCGCTTTCGTTACGCCGGACGCCGCTGACGCTGACGAACGAGACGACCGCATTCGCGCCCTGGAAAAGCGGGTCGAACAGCTCGAGAAACTACTGCTAGAGCGGGAAGCCAAAATTGCTCCGCCCGGCGAGGCGCCCAAACCGGCTGAAGCCCCAAAGCCCGGTCCCAGCCTCTCCATTGGCGCCTCCGGTTTCAGTATGCGCTCGGCGGATACGAACTTTGCGCTTCGCCTCCGAGGTCTGTTGGACGTGGACTCGCACTGGTACGTTGATGACGGCGGCATCAGTGACAATGACACCTTTCTGGTGCGGCGGGCGCGGCCCATCCTCGAAGGCACGATCTTTCGCGACTTCGACTTCCGCTTTACGCCGGAATTCGGCGGCTCCTCGACCACGATTCGGGATGCCTGGCTGAACTACCGTTACGACGATCCGTTGCAATTGCGCATCGGGAAAATGAAGTCACCGGCCGGCCTGGAGCGCTGGCAGTCTGTCGCCAATACGCTGATGGTCGAACGCAGCCTGGTGTCCGGCCTGTGGCCTGTCCGCGACCTCGGCCTCATGCTGCACGGCGAACTCTGGCCGGGCGACGAATCCGTCACAAAAGCTCTTGGCGCGAGTGGCCTGGCAAATTATGAGCTCGGCGTGTTCAACGGAGCGGCGGACGGTCGCGCAGCCGGCAACGCCGATTTCGACGACGATAAGACCGTAGCGGGCCGGTTATTCTTTCATCCGTTTCTCAAAAGTGGGTTGAAGCCGCTTGGCCGGCTTGGTGTCGGAGTCAGCGCCAGCTACGGCAATGCAGAAGGCAGCGCCGGCCTCCCGGACGACCGCGGCTACGAGACGGAGGCGCGACAGGGCTTCTTCAGCTATCTCAGTGGCGACGGCGCCACTCCTGCGACCGTCAACGTCATCGCCGACGGCTCTCACTGGCGAGTGGGGCCGCAAGGCTACTGGTATTGCGGACGGTTCGGCTTGCTCGGCGAATACGCAATTTCCTCCCAACGCCTGCAACGCCAGGCTGGGCCAGTCACTTTGAGCCGCGCAGAGCACGATGCCTGGTCGGTCACCGCCTCCTGGCTATTGACGGGTGAGGAGGCATCATTCCGCAGCACCACGCCGCAAGAGAACTTTGATCCGCACGCCGGCGGCTGGGGGGCGTGGCAAGTGGTCGCTCGTTACTCGTATTTGGACATTGACGACGATGTTTTTCCGAGCCTCGCCGATCCAGCGGAATCGGCCACGCGTGCGGCGGGTTGGGCCATCGGCTTGAACTGGTATTTGAACCGCAATGTCCGCGTCTCACTTGACTTCAATCACACGGACTTCGAAGGAGGCGAGAGCGGCAGCGTCACAGCCCAGGACGAGGACGCCTTCCTCACTCGCGTCCAGCTCGCCTTCTAAAAGACTGGCGGCCAATTCTGGCACCCCAATGTTGTGGAGGACTGATGTCATAGCATGACAATCCGATTCATTCGACAACTGGCAACCCCGATGGTACAAGTCCCGAGTAACAATATGAGCGTCGAGATAGGTTCGATCATCGTTCGCACCCCAGAGGTTCGAGATGGCAAGCCACACATTGCAGGCACGGGCATCAGCGTTCACCGCCTTGTCCGCTGGTACAAGCAGGGGTACAATCCCGAACAGATTGCCGATGAGTATGCGCACCTGACCCTGGCCCAAGTGTACGCGGCGCTGTCCTACTACCACGCCAACCAGGCGGACATCGAGGCAGAACTGGCTGCGGAGGACTCTGAGATCGCGCGGCTGGAACGCGAGGCGGGACCAGTTTCCCGCTGATGCAGGTTCGCCTGTACCTGGATGAGGACGCTTCATCGCGCTCGTTGGCGCGAGGCCTGCGGGCGCGCGGTATCGATGTCCTCACCGCCGTTGAGGCGGGCAGACTGGAAGAGGACGACCCGAATCAACTTGACTTTGCCACACAACAAGGCCGGGCCATTTACACCTACAACGTCGCCCACTTCTATCGGCTCCACACGACTTGGGTCATGGGGGCAAAAGCCGTGCGGGAATGATACTGGTCGCGCAGAGCCGCTTCAGCGTTGGTGAGCAACTGCGCCGCGTTCTAAAGCTCATCGCCAATAGGTCGGCGGAGGCGATGCGAAACCATATTGAGTTCCTCAGCGCCTGGAATTGAGCAGTTGAGCCACCACCGCGCTTGAATTACTGCATCGGACAGGCGGCCGGCTCTGACTTCCGATCACCTTAAGTCAGATTCTCTGTTACCCTTCCGGAGGTTTCTTTCAGTAAGGAGCAGGACCCCAATACGGGTTGAACAACAACAAAACTCCAACAACCTATGAGAAAAAAAACGCAAACCATAATTTCAGCTAAAACGGCCTGGTGGATGATCTCGGCGATCGTCGGCCTTTGCGCACCGAGCGCGCGAGCTGATGCGCCACAGTCCGAGTCACCCAACACGACGCTCGTTTACTTTGTGCGCCACGCCGAGGACGTTCCAGAGTTGGTGGGATCCGATCCCAGCTTCACGGTCACATTCAACAACTGCAACCTGGATGGGTCTTGTTGCGAAGAGGCTCTCAATTCCCTTGGCAAAGTGCGCGCGACGGTCCTGGCTGACTGGTTCGAGGAGAAGGGGCTTACATCAACGCTGACCCATGTCATCGCCAGCCACAAGCTCCGCACCCGCCAGACGGTTGCCGGGATCGCCCAAAGAGCAGGCTTGGGTGGCGATGTCGATCAGGCGCCTGGCGACGGCGTCATTAACGTCCCGCCAATATCCGGGGAGTGCGATCCGGGCTGGACATCGTCCTCCTCAGTCACGCAGCCGCAAATCAATTTTATCGCGACCCTCCCTGTGGGGAGTCGGGCTGTCGTTTGCTCCCACAGCCCGGTGTTATACCCGCTGATGCAAGCCTTTGGCATAGATACAAGCGATTCCGTTAAGTTCCCGAAGGATTCCAGAGGGCGCGTCAGTGGATTTAGCAATCTGTGGATCGTCGAACTGCAACCGACGAGATTTGCTGGCGCGCTTGCGTACCAGGGTCGTCTTCTCGAGCATGTCCGGCTCGATTTCCAGTTGGAGAAGTCTTCCATTGACCGAGATTACGGGAATGCGCCAGGCCGAGGATCGCGCGACGACGACTAAGAAAAAGTCACCTGCGTTTCCCAAACACACCCAACACCGAGCCGGTCCCGCGACAAGCCATTTGAGCGTGGGACCGGCAGGAGTCAGAATAAGGACCGTGGAACTCGTCAATCTGAGGCACTCGGCTTCACTCTGCGCCGGGCACTGCCCCTTTGTAGGCGATTACCTGTATGTTCTCCAATGTGATCAGTCCGCCCTGCATCATGTCATCCAGCACAGGCAGGAAGGAGTCGATCTTTTCCTTGCTATCAACGATTTCGATCACGAGCGGTAAATCCAGGGAAAGGCGAAGGATCTTTGCCGTGTGCAGGCGGCTGGACTTTCCGAAACCCATCGGTCCCCTGAGAACCGTTGCGCCCGCGAGATGCATCTCACGCGCCTTTAGCACGATCGCTTCGTAGAGAGGTTGGTGCTTGTACCGGTCACTTTCGCCTAAAAAAATCCGTAGCAGCACCGCGTTTTGAGGTATTTGCATGTCAGTTTGCCTTTGGTGCTGTAAAAGTTAGCGCGAGCAGATGGCCAAGCCAGACTGAGATGAGGCAAAGCGCCGAGGAAAGGACAATATTCAATCCTGCGTAGAACCACTCACGGTCGCGGATCAGTTCGAGGGTCTGCAGACTAAACGAGGAGAAGGTGGTGTAACCACCGCAGATCCCGATCATGAAAAAGGTCCGAAGCGATGGCGCAACTAACCAGCGGCCATCCGGACCGGTTAATGTGGCAAAGAGTCCAATGGCGAAGGAGCCGGAAACGTTAACCACGAGCGTGCCCCACGGAAACGCCTGGCCGATGCGATCGGCGACGAGACCAGAAAGCCAGAATCGCGCCACGCTGCCCACTGCGCCGCCAATTGCAACCCAGAGATAGCTCATTATAAGCCGGTGCGGACGCGCTAATCTTCTGAGCAAAAGCCCTTCTCAAAGCAAGACAAAGGCAAAAATCCGGGATTTCTGTGGCGATTTTTTTAGCGATTTTGAGCGATTTTTCTTGAAGTTTTATTACGGTTCTGTTACAAAAATTAGCCGCGCGGGTAGGACCACCAGTCCGAAACCGGGCTTGAGGTCGTTGTGTCCCGGGGCGTCAGGACCTGCTAACAGCAGTATCCCTCTTCAGGGAACGCCAATCTCAACTTTCTCCTCCCCGCGCTCCGTTTATTCAAGGCTGCACGGGCACGAGCCGGTCCCCCAAAATCGCCACTTTCAACGTGAACTCTGCCGCTTGGAGCAACGGCGACATGTAATCGTCGCGGCTGTTGCCGGCCGCCCAGGGTGAGAAGGCCGGGAGGACCAGGATATCGTTGAATCGTTGAATCGTTGAACCGTTGAACCGTCGGCTTGAGCGTCCCACCAGAAAGCAAGGGTATTTCTGCCAGGTGGCCGCGCCGTCATCGAGGGTGACGCAGGGGTGTTCGTGCCCGATAACCAACCAGTCGTGGCCGGGGATGGCGTCTTGTGACGCAATTACGGATTTTTCGTCGCCGTGCAGGAACAGGCAGCGCTCTTCCGAAAAATGGTCGGCCACGGTGATCCTGGCGACCTCCCCGGAGAAGACCGTCTGGAGGTCGCGATCGTGATTGCCGGCGACCAGGATGACTTTCGTTTGGCTCGCAAGCTCATTCAGCAGGCCCTGGAACGCATCGCGCAAAGGCGGAACGGGCAACGCGCGATGGACCACGTCACCAACCAGCACGATCTGATTCGGACAATAATCCCTTTGCAGAGCCGCCAGGCGCGCGGTGGTGTTGTCCGGCACGTTGATGGGCAACAATTGCCCACCGCAGCGATGCGCCCAGGCATAGCCGATGTGCAGGTCGGCGACGGCTAACGTTCTGGACCTTTCGAGCCAGACGGCGCGGCGAGCGTCCAGCCAGAGGCCGGGAGCGACTTCCAATCGGGCTTGGCCGTTGAATCGTTGAATCGTTGAATCGTTGAATTGTTGGGCTGTCACCATTCGGGGTGTCTTGATTTCAGTTCGGCAGCAAGGTCGGGAATGTACATGGGCGAGGAACCCATCAGAACAGCGCACGCACCTGTGTCGAAGAAATCGCGCGCGTCTTCGTCGCAGGACACGCCGCCGACCCCCACGAGGGCGAGTTTAAGGCCTTCAGCCCGGATGATTTCGCCGGCGCGACGCAGGCCTTCAACCGAAGCGTTATGAATTCCCCGGCCGATGACGCCGGCTTTGGCGAACGGCTCGCCAAAAACAGGGCGCCCGTTACGCCGCAGGACCGGACGGCTGACCGCGTTAACCAGGGTGACGCCGTCGGCGAGGCCGTTCACGAATCTCAGGAATGTCCGCAGCTTCGCGGGATCCGCGAAGTGGCCTATTTTGAGAAGGAGCGGCTTTTTCTCAATGGCAGCGCGAATTGCAGAAGTAATCGTCCTGCTGAGTTGCGCGTCCATATAAACGCTGCCTTCCTGGGAGCAAACGTTGGGGCAGGAGAGGTTCGCTTCGATGACATCGGCGCCGGCTTCGGCAGCCCAGGCGGCGCAGCGGGCGAAATCGTCCGCTACGTCGCGCGCGGCAGCGCCGTCGAACGGCGTCGCCACGACGGAAACGATCAGGACTTTTCCCGGGGCCAAAGCAGCACGAGCGCGCTGAACGTCTTCGCGCCAGGTTTGCGGCGCCATGGAAGGCATGCCGAAACAAACGGCGGAAGTGATTTGCGTGGGATTTTCGGGGATGCGGTCGGTGGCATAAACGGGTCCATCGCCGCCGTCGTCCTCGACGAAAACCCAGTTGGGCGGATCGTAACAGGGTCGGTAAGAGGTGCGCACGGTCTTGTAAGTGAGGATGTCGAAGCCGCGTTGGGCGTATGCGAGCAGCCACTTGCTGTTGAGGAGCAGGCCGGCGCTGATGCCAAGGCGGCTGCGCACCTCGAGGCCTAGGAATGACTTCATCGGACCGAGGGGCGAGGCCTTCGGCTGGGTGGTGAAGACAGGACCGCGATCGTAATTGAATTGATACGATTGGGTAATGTCGTAGGTTTGAGTGATCTGCATGGGCACGAGTCAGCGTAGGAGGATACGCAAAGCAACGTCTTCAATGAATGGCGGCGAGCGCAGGGCCAATTGACCGCCGGCATGTTCGACGCGGTCACGTTTGTCGGGCTTGCCGGTCCGGGTGTTGATCCATTCGAGACGATAATTACCGCTGGGAAGACCGAGGGCGATGTTTGCGTCGCGCACCAGCGCATTGGTGGGCTTGCCGGTCTCGCAGAGGTAAATTGCATAGGCGCTGCCGACCTGGGCGAGAGCGCGAGCGGAAAGGCCATCGGATTTGGAGACAACAACATTGGTCGCCGGGCGCATGGCAATAAAATTGAAACTGTGGATAAAATCCTTTAGCACGCGCATCTCCCTGCGAAAGGCCGGATTTCCGCCACCGGGCTGTTTTGCGGGGTAAACGAAAGTGCCGTCTTCGTGACCGACGGCGAAGGAGTAATCGAGATGGTTGAAAAGGCCGCCGCCGGCGAGGATAAATTTCCAGGCTTCGCGCCGATACGGAAAATTGTTGGTGCCGGCGAAGCCGGTCTCGTTGTCACCGATCGCTTTGTTGAGCCGATAGTTCATTGTCACAGTATTGGGCGGGTAGGCGTAGTGGAAATTGAAGATTGAAATCTGCGGGTGCGGGCGCTGCACAAGGGCTTTGTTGTTGGCGATGTTTTGCGAGATCAGATGACGGAAGCGGAAAGGCCGTTGCGTCTCGGTGATGACATCAGCCATGCGATGCTGCCATTCCAGGGTGACGCCGCCGAAGTAGGGTTCATTGCAGATTTCGTAATAGACGTTGTCGAAGTTGCGCAGCTCCATAACGATTTTGCGGACCATAGCCTCGTGCACAGGGAGAAGGCCGCCATGCTTGTTCAGCGTGTAAACATTGGTTCGCGCGACCTTCCCGACGCCGTTGACATTGTTGTCGGCGTTTTGCGGGCTGAGTTTCCATTGGGACTCTTCGTAGAAGGGGCAGAAGAGATTCATTTCGACAATGATGCCGCGGTCTTCCGCCTTATCCACGAAGTCCTTAAGCCGCTTGAAATACGCCTCGTCCCATCTGTTCAGGTCAAACTTATTGCCGCCGTTGGCGCCGCCGGGGGTGTCGCTGCGCGCCCACGGGCAGATGAAGGCGCCCGGCATGGGCGCGAGGGTGTTGCTGGCGATGTTGAACGCGCCGACCGGTTCCACGTAGGCGCCGGAAAACGTGCGTGTCAGGTTGAGGCCATCGCGCCGCAGTATGTCAAGGTATTTCGTGTAATTGAAATCGAGATTGAGGACCGCACCATAGTGTTCGACGGAGGTGATGAGCACCGCCGGCTTGCCGCGATAGACGAAATAATGCGGATTGTCGGGGTGCAGGGCGAGTGGTCCGCTCGCACCCATGGCGGCCGAGGTCAGCACGACCAAACACAGGAACAATCTCATATGCACGCGGCGAAGATGATGGGGCATTGCATTGGCGTCAATCGTGGGTCGCTCGGACGTCGGGTTTACGTAACCATTTGTATAGCCGGGCCGACCGCCTGGACAAAGCGCCAGAGGACAGGCGCACTCCACGACGCTGTCGCGCATTACGCGGCGTTCCGGGTTTTTCGCTGGTTGCTTGGGGTTCGGGTTCATAGATTCGGCGCTCTTTATGGCTATCGTGAGACCGTTTGCCGCGTTGCGGCCACAGCCGGACCTGGCTCGGGAAATCTGCGAACTGCCTTACGACGTGATGTCGTCGGCGGAGGCGCGGCAGATCGCGTCCGGCAGGCCGTTGAGCTTTCTGCGCGTCAGCAAACCGGAAATTGATCTGCCGGAGGGGACAGCTATTTACGCTCCGGCGGTCTATGCCAAAGGCAAGGAAAATTTTGCACAATTGATCGCGCGGGGCGCGCTTGGCAAGGAGACGCGGCCATGCTTTTACCTCTACCGGCAGGTCATGGGGAAGCATCAGCAGACCGGGTTGGCAGCGGTGGCGAGTTGCCGCGAGTATCAGGAGGGCATCATCAAGAAACATGAGCTGACACGGGTCGGTAAAGAGGATGATCGCGTGCGACACATCGAAGCGTTGAACGCGCAGACCGGCCCGGCGTTCCTGGCCTATCGCAGTGTGCGCGAGATCGACGATTTGTTCGCGCGCAAAACTTCGGCGGCAACGGAAATCGACTTTATGGCCGACGACGGTGTGCGCCACAGCGCCTGGGTCGTGGATGACCCGGGGGACATTGCGTTCATTGAAAATGAGTTTGCCGCAGTCCCGACACTTTATATCGCCGATGGGCACCATCGCAGCGCGGCGGCGGCACGGGTCTATGAAGCGCGGCAGGGCGCGGGCAACAGCGCGTATTTTCTGGCGGTGATTTTTCCACATTCGCAGATGCAGATTCTGCCCTACAACCGCGTGCTGAAAGATTTGAATGGGCATGCGCCCGAGCAGTTGCTGGAGAAGCTTGATGCGGTGTTCGTGATCAAGGACGAGCCTATCGCGAGGCCGTCGCGCCGGCACGAACTGGGCGTTTATCTGGCGGGCAGGTGGCGGCGGCTGCATTTTCGGCCGCAATTCGCGGGCACGGCCGATCCGATCGAGAAGCTGGATGTCACCCTGTTGCAGAAGTATGTCCTGGCGCCGATTTTCGGTATTGACGATGCGCGCACGAGCGAACGGATCAGCTTCGTCGGGGGCATCCGCGGGGCCGCGGAACTGGAACGGCTTGTCAACAGTGGAGCGTATGCATGCGCGTTTTCGATGTTTCCGACGAGCATCGAGGAATTGATGGCGATCGCGGATGCGGGCGGAATCATGCCGCCCAAGAGCACGTGGTTCGAACCCAAGCTGCGCGACGGGATGTTCTGTCATATGCTTTGAGGCGGATGGGACAAAAGCCGGTCGTAGAGATCACGCGCTTCCCGACCAAAGCAAACGAAGATCACCTTTTCGATGTCGGGGTGGGCTTGCAGCGATTCGCGCGTCTGGCGAATGGCGATCCGCGCGGCGCGTTCGAGTGGGAACCCATAAGCGCCGGTGCTGATGCCGGGGAAGGCGACTGATTTAATGTCGTGTTGCGCGGTGAGAGCCAGGGAGTTGCGATAACAACCGGCCAAGAGGGCGTCCTCATCGCGTTTGCCGCCATGCCAGACGGGGCCGACGGTATGGATTACCCATTTGGCGGGCAGGCGATAGCCGCGGGTGATCCTGGCTCCGCCGGTGGGGCATCCGCCGAGAGTGCGGCATTCCTCGAGCAATTCCGGTCCGGCAGCGCGGTGGATCGCGCCATCAACGCCTCCCCCGCCGAGCAGGGTTGTGTTGGCGGCATTGACGATGGCATTGACCTCCAAGCGGGTAATGTCGCCTTCAGCGGCCTGGATTCGATCTGTTTTCATGGCGAGTGCTGTCCGGAAATTGTTCGGTTTTTTCCGGTTTTCGAGTGAACACAAAACTGTACGACTGGACGGCAAGTCGTCGTAAGTGCTTGGTACAGCGTGATCGAAACTGGACGATTTCGTGAGATCGTACAGTTTTGTACAGTTTTCGAATCCGGGAAAAATGGCATCCCCACCCCCCACTTCTGTAGCAGTTTTGGATCACTTTTGTATCAGGTTTCATGGCGCCCCTTCGATTTGAAAATGGGACGATGTGGAAACTTGTCGTCGTAAGTTGTTGCGGCGCAACGATCCAGGTCTGCAGCGTGTTCGAATTCGTCCCGTTTTGTCCCATTTTGGTTCCACCCCGCCGCCCGCAAATTCGCCTTTTCGGGTGGGAATGGATGGATTTTGGATGGGTTTTCCCGAAAAAATTGAAGCGCCAGCCAGCCGGCGGGACGCCGGCCGGGGCGACCGAGACGGTCGCGCTCCCCCATGTTTGGAATCGGCGGTCGGTCTTTGTCCATAGGCCCCTGGCATTTTCGGTCAATTCCGGTCAGTTTTGGTCAGTTTTCCAGCGCGGAGTTAAGTGGTTAACCCAGTTAAAACAGTTAAATTGGTCCCTTTTCATACTACGCCTATTATACCACGGGTTTTGGGGAGTTCGGGGGCAGGGCCAATTCTTAACATGCCTATGCGTGCCTATCAGTGCCTATGCGTGCCAGTAAGTGCCAAAAAAGTTAGGAATTCCAGTTGACAAGGTTTGAAAAGCCTCAGAGTTGATGTGAAATGGATAGAGCGGGAGAATGGAAGGCGGTTGCAGGGGGACCAAATCAGAGGGGCTTGGTCCGGGGTCGGTGGTTACAACAGAAAAAGCGCGAAATAGTTCGATTAAGCTTGACATTTGCAAAATGAGTTTTCCGCCGCCATTACCGACTCCGAAACTGTTGCCGCAGGAGCTGCACGACCTGCGTTACGCGAAAATGCTGCTCGAAAATCCCGGGTTTACAGCGCGGATAGCGAATCTGATCGGCACGCCAATCGAGAAGGGATTCAAGATGTTGCCGAAGAACTGGTCGGATGTGGTGCACAAGGCGAGCAAGGGGGCGTTGATGAAGGCGCTGCAACTGGCGGTGATGACACTCGGGCCGCGCAATCGCGCGAAATCGTCAGAACGATTTCATAAGCTGCTCGTGGGAGCGTCCGGGGGGATCGGCGGGGTGTTTGGGCTGGCGGCGCTGCCGATAGAGTTGCCGGTTTCGACCACGATCATGTTGCGTTCGATTGCCGACATAGCCCGGAGCGAAGGGCATTCGCTTTCGACAGTGCAGACGCGGCTCAGTTGCCTGGAAGTGTTTGCGCTGGGAGGGCGAAGCGCAGCCGACGACGCAGTGGAAAGCAGTTATTGGGCAGTGCGGGCGGCGCTGGCGAGGGCGATCTCCGATGCGGCGGCCTACCTGGCGCACAAGGGGGTGCTGGAAAGATCGGCACCGGCGATTGTGCGTCTGATTGCGGCGATTTCGTCGCGGTTCGGGGTGGTGGTTTCGGAGCAACTGGCGGCGAAGGCCGTTCCGATCGTCGGCGCGGCGGGAGGGACGATCGTGAACGTGCTGTTCATGGATCATTTCCAGGACATGGCGCGGGGGCATTTTATCGTGAAACGGCTCGAAGCGAAGTACGGGATGGACGTTGTGCAGACGGTCTATAACAGCATCGCCATTCGGATTTCATGAAACATTTCACGGACAACGGCTTGTTCACTAGGCGAGTAACGCCGGCCGCCGCCGGGTTTCAGCGCAGCTTGATGCGCTTTGGGAACTCTGGACAAAGTTGAGAAGCAGTAATGGGCTGGGCTGTTTTCGGGGCGTAGAAAGTCATCGTGCCAGATTGCGCGCAAACCCAAACTTCCTTTGCGCCAGCATCGAAATAGAGCGCCATCTTTTCCTTGATCTCGGCGTCGGTGTTGCTCGGTGAAAGGACTTCCACGCAGATTTCCGGCGATGTGGGAAAGCAGACTCGATTGCCCAGTTCGCGCATGCGATCCGGGGATGCCCAAGCTACATCGGCGGCTTTCACGCCGTCGGCCGTGGAAATTGGACATTCGGTGAGCACACGACCTCGGGTCATTAAGGTTCTGAGCAGATGACCGATCTCTAACTGGAAGCTTCCATGGCTCGGGGCGGGCGGGGGACTCATAATTATGTGGCCGTGGCGATCGGTTTCAATTCGTCCTTCGAACCTGGCCAGCTCTGGGTCGGCCAGTAATTCAGCCCAGCGACGCAAATTGAAAGCCGTCTGCGCCTCGTGCTGCGGGAGTTCGATGGTCAGCGTTGCCACGACGACAAGTTAACAGTGGGGTTTTGTTGGATCAAGTGGGGGTACGCGGCCCCGCTTTGTTCAGGCCGAGTGACGCGTGACAGCAATTGACTTGACGTTATGCCAATTGTCAAGAAATTTACACTTGATGGAACTATTCCCAAGGTATTGGCGGGGCGGACCGATTTTTGTATTGGCAAGTGGCCAGCGCACTGCTTTCCTGCCCGGCCAGTTTTTTGACTTATCGGCGGGTTTAAGCAACTTTTTACTACGTCGATAACTCAACAGGTAGGTTGCCGCCGACGCGCAGGGCAGTAGTCTGCAGCGAAATTGATGGGAAAAGCGTTAATCATAGCAGAGAAACCGTCCGTAGCCGCGGACATTGCGAAGGCGCTTGGCGGCTTCAAGAAGGACGCCTCGGGCGAATTCTACGAGAGCGAAAAAAACGTCCTTTCGTCGGCGGTGGGCCATTTGCTGGAGTTGGTGGTGCCGGATGAGTTCGAAGTCAAACGCGGCAAGTGGACCTTCGCCCATCTGCCGGTCATTCCGCCGCATTTCGACTTGAAACCGATCGAGAAGAGCGAATCGCGGCTCAAGGTGCTGACGAGGCTCATCAAGCGCAAAGACGTGGACCTGCTCATCAACGCGTGCGATGCCGGCCGGGAAGGGGAATTGATTTTTCGTTACATCGTCAAGCACACCAAAGCCAGACAGCCGATTCAGCGGCTGTGGCTGCAATCGATGACGCCGACGGCCATTCGTGATGGTTTCGCGCGGCTGCGGGATGACGTTTCGATGCGCCCGCTGGCCGACGCCGCAACCTGCCGGTCTGAATCCGACTGGCTGGTGGGGATCAACGGCACGCGGGCGATGACCGCGTTCAATTCCAAGAGCGGCGGATTTCATCTCACGACTGTTGGGCGCGTTCAGACGCCGACGCTGGCCATCCTGGTCGAGCGCGAGGAAAAGATTAAGCGATTCGTGCCCAAAGATTTTTGGGAGATCGTCGGCACGTTCGGCGCGCATGCGGGCGAATACACGGGCCGCTGGATCGACGAAGCCTTTCAAAAGCCGAAGGAGGGCGAGACCGCGGACCTGCGCGCGGATCGCGTCTGGTCGCTGGAAAAGGCCGAAGCCATTCGGGCCAAGTGCGTGGACAAACCCGGCACGGTCACCGAAGAGAGCAAGCCGACAACGTCGATCTCTCCGCTATTGTATGACTTGACAAGTTTGCAACGGGAGGCGAACAGCCGATTTGGGTTCTCGGCCAAGACGACTCTTTCACTCGCGCAGGCGCTCTACGAAAGGCACAAAGTCCTCACTTACCCGCGAACGGATTCACGGCATTTGCCGGAAGATTATATTGGCACTGTCACGCAGACCCTCGAGGTGCTGAAAGGCACCGGGTATGGAACGTTTGCCGATGCAATCCTTACGAACCATTGGGTGCGCCCAAACAAGCGGATATTCGATAACGCAAAGGTCTCGGACCACTTCGCAATTATCCCAACGTCGCTGGCGCCGAAACACTTGAACGAGCTGGAGGCGAAGCTCTACGACATGGTGACCAAGCGGTTCCTGGCGATCTTTTATCCGCCCGCGGAGTTCCTGGTGACAACACGCATCACGCGGGTCGAGGGCGAGCCGTTCAAAAGCGAAGGCAAAGTGATGGTCAAACCCGGCTGGCTGGCGGTCTATGGCCGGGATGCGCAATCGGATGACCAGGCGACGCTGGTGCCGGTGCAAGCGGGCGAACAGGTCAACACCCTCAAAGTCGAAGTCAACGCCAACCAGACCAAGCCGCCGCCGCGTTTCACGGAGGCGACGCTGCTGACGATGATGGAAGGGGCGGGCAAACTGATCGAGGATGAAGAATTGCGCGAGGCGATGAGCGCAAAGGGCCTGGGCACGCCGGCGACGCGCGCGGCCATCATCGAGGGCCTGATTTACGAGAAGTACGTGCACCGGAACGGCAAGGAACTTCAACCCACCGCGAAGGCGTTTTCGCTGATTACCCTGCTGCGCGGGCTTGGGATTCCGGAACTCAGTTCACCGGAACTGACCGGCGATTGGGAATTCAAGCTGCGCCAGATGGAGCACGGGAAATTGCGGCGTGAGGAGTTCATGAACCAAATCGCCGACATGACCCGCCACATCGTCGATCGGGCGAAACAGTATGAGAGCGACACGGTGCCGGGCGATTTCGCGACGCTCAAAGTGCCATGCCCCAAATGCGGCGGCGTCATCAAAGAGAACTACAAGAAGTTCCAATGCCAGAGCTGCGACTTTTCGCTGTGGAAGATCGTTGCGGGCCGGCAGTTTGAGATCGAGGAAATCGAGGAGCTGATTTCAAAACGCGTCGTCGGGCCGCTGCAGGGATTCCGCAGCAAGATGGGCAAGCCGTTCGACGGCGTCATACGACTGAATGATGAGCTGACGCCCGCGTTTGATTTTGGCCAGACGGAAAAGGACGGCAATGGCGCGGCTGCCGAAGTGGATTTCACGGGCAAAGAGCCGCTGGGAAAATGCCCCAAGTGCGGGGCGAATGTGTTCGAGAACGGGGTCAGTTATGTCTGCGAGAAGGCGGTTGGCCCGAAGAAGTCGTGCGATTTCCGCAGCGGGATGATCATTCTTTCGCAGCCGATCGACCGCGAGCAGATGAAGAAACTGCTGACGAATCGAAAGACTGATTTGCTGGACAAATTTGTATCCCGGAAAACGGGGCGGCCCTTCAAAGCGTATCTTGCTATTGACAAAACTGGGACGCCGACGTTCGAGTTCGAGCCCAAGCCGGCCAAAGGCGAGAAGGCGAGAGAGAAAAAGGCCAAACAGGAAAAGATCGATTTCTCGGGCCAACAGCCGCTCGGCAAATGTCCCAAATGCGGCGGCCGGATCTTCGAGGGGCCGTCGGAATATTTGTGCGAAAAATCACAGGCGGATTCCAGGCCGTGCAAATTCAAGGTGGGCAAAGTGATTCTGCAGCAACCGATCGATCACGGGCAGTTGCAGAAGCTGCTGACGCAAGGCAAGACAGATTTACTGGACAAGTTCGTCTCGGCGAAAACCGGACGCACCTTCAAAGCGTGGCTGGCGCGCGATGAATCGGGGAAGATCGGCTTTGAGTTCCCTCCCCGCGATGACGAGACGGTGACCGACGCCGGCAAAGACCCGAAAACTTAGCTCGCCGCGGCTGCGGGGTGTGATCATGCTTCGCGCGTGCCTGAGCAACCCGGCGATGAAGTGCGCGATCCACTGATTGAGAGCTTCCTGGAGCATCTTGCAACGGAGCGCGCCGCCTCGCAATACACGCTGCGCAATTACCGCCAGGCGCTCTACGAATTTCACAATTGGCATCGCAAGGAGCGCAACCATGCGCCGAACTGGGATGAGTTGACGCGCGATGAATTCCGGGCCTACCTGAGATTTCTGAGCCGCAACAATAGGAGCCGGGCTTTGATTCAGTTGCGCTTCAGCGGGCTTCGCTCCTTCTACAAATTTCTCGTGCGGCGAGGAAAATTGGAAACGTCGCCGATCAAAAACATCGCCTTGCCGAAGCAGGGTCGGCGGCTCCCGCAGTTCCTGACGATCCAGCAGATGAATGATTTGCTTGACGCACCGCTGAAAGAGCTTGAGGTCGCGCGCGCGGCCAGGGGCGGAGAAGTGGACGAAAGCCCCTTCCTGCGGGACGTGGCGATTCTCGAGACGATTTACTCGTGCGGACTGCGCATTAGCGAGTTATGCGGGCTGCGAGTGGAGGATCTGAATGCGTCTGAGCAACTCGTGCGGGTGCGCGGCAAAGGCAAAAAGGAGCGGCTGGCGCCGATTGGCGGCAAAGCGCTGGAAGCGATCCAGCGCTATTGGCGCAGCCTGCCGAACGCGCCCGCTGCGACATCCCCGGTCTTTCTCGCGCGTTCGGACGGCGAGCGCGCGATGTACCCGCGGCTGGTGCAATTGCGGCTCAAACGGTATCTGGAGCTTTGCAGTCTCGATCCGAAATTGACCCCGCACAAGCTGCGCCACAGTTACGCCACGCACATGCTGGACGCCGGAGCGGACCTGCGCAGCGTGCAGGAACTCCTTGGCCATGCCCACCTTGTCACGACGCAGGTGTACACGCACGTGACCACCGAACGGCTAAAGAAGGCTTACGACGCGGCGCACCCGAGGGCGTAAGTCTGCTGTGAAGCTTCCGAACGCGAGCAGAGCGCTGATCAGCCAAGAAAAAATCACTCTTTACCTACTCGATCCCCTTCATCCCGATGGTGGCAACAAGGCTCGTTTCTTTCTGCGTCACGGATTTCGAGCCGAAGCCTGGATCGAATTGGCTTCCGCTCTGAAACGAATTGGTGAAGATAATGATGTTGGAGAACCGGTGGAAACGATGCACGGTATCAAGTATGTTATCGACGGAACGATGACGACGCCGTCAGGCAGGCGGGCAAAGGTCCGCACAGTTTGGATCGTGGATCGCGGATCGGAAAGTCCGCGTTTCGTGACAGCATATCCAATATGAGCAATATCAAAGAACATGAAAGAGTGGTCTTGCAGACTCGCTTATCCGCCGAGTCGCTAGAGCCGGGCGATGTGGGCACCGTTGTTCATGTTTATCCGGATGGTAAGGCATTCGAGGTGGAATTCTTCACCCTGGACGGGCATACGGCGGCTGTCGTTACGCTCGAAGCAAATCAGGTGCGCCCTGTAACGCGACGAGACATAACGCATACCCGCGAACTCGAGACGTGGCCTTAGATTCGAACTTTAAACTGTTCGCCCCGCTTGAGTGACCACGCGAAGCCCGCGAGCAGTTCAGGGATTTTGGCCAGATCCCGCAGGCTGACGAGTTCGACCGGCGAGTGCATGTAGCGATTGGGCAGGCTGAGGAGCGCCGAGGGGATGCCTCCGCGGGTCCAGAAGATCACATCGGTATCCGTACCGCTCGTGGCTGACATGGCTTCGTGTTGCAGGCCGATCTTTGCTCCCTGAGCGACGTCTTCCAGCCGCCGCACGACATCCGGGTGGTTGCACCCGCCGTGCGTCAAGGTAGGACCGTGCCCGATCCTGATCTCGCCGTGCATTTGACGATTGACCGTCGGATAATCAGTCGCGTGAGTCACGTCCACTACGACGGCAACGTCGGGTTTCAGGGTATAGGCGATCTGGCGGGCGCCGAGGAGGCCGATTTCCTCCATGATGTTGGAGACGGCAGATACTTCCGCGCGCAGCTTCCTCTTGCCTTCGGTCAATAAACGCAGTGCTTCGGCGACGGCGAAGGTTCCAATGCGATTGTCGAAGGCGCGCGAGATCGCGAGGTCACCGCGGAGGAGGTCGAACTCATCGACCAGGGTAATCGGATCGCCGATTTTGACGAGCTTTTCGGTTTCCTTGCGGCTGCCGGCTCCGATGTCAATGAACAATTCGTGGATTTCAGGAGCTTTGCGCTCCTTTTCCCCTTTGGTCAGGTGCGGCGCAACGTTGCCCACGACGCCCTTGACGGGGCCGTTTTTGGTGTGAATGGAAACGCGTTGCGCCTTTGTGATCGCCGGATCGACGCCCCCGAGCTTGCGCACGTATATAAAGCCGTCGGCGTCAATGAAATTGACGGCCATGGCAATTTCATCGGCGTGTCCGGCAAACATCACACGCGGCGACCCGCCTTTATTGATGGTGGCGACAGCATTTCCATAGGCGTCGGTGAAAGTCTCATCGGCAAATTGCTTGACATAGTTGAGCCAGACGCGCTGTCCCCGGACTTCATGGCCCGATGGACTCGGCGTGTTGATGAGGCGTTGCAAAAAATCGAGTGATGCGTGGCGCATGGACTGAGAGTAAGAGAGCTAGGGAACTGAATCCAGAGGCAACGCGATTGGCGTCAGACCCTTTGGATCGAGGAGAAAGCCAACGCCGAATGGCGCGGCATTCACGGTGGTCAACTTGATTTCACCGTTCGCAATCGCGACCGTCGGCCAGCCGCTCCCGGATCGACGGTAGAGATCGGATTGATTCGTGGCGACCTGCTCCTGGATGCCGGCGGGGAATTGCGAGAGGCCGGCATGATAGTGATGGCCGTTGCGTTCGACGCTGTCGATGCCGAGCACGGCCATCACCGCGAGATCCTGCTGGAGCGCCACCGGGCCGATATTACAAAGGTCCTCACCGCTCATGATGAGATTGGCGCCGGACTGCGCGATCAGGCAGCGATTGGCAATACCTTTGATGACGCCTTTGCAGTTTTTATGACTGGCGCCGGCATAGGCGAGCCGCAACGCCGTCGAGACCGCGTCGAGAGATCCGTCGGACTCGTCAATGATAATCGGCGGGCGCTGGCGCCAGCTCTTGAACTCGGCTGCCACCTCGGGGCGCAGCGCAAAATCGCGGTGAACCGGCTGCTCGACGAACAGCAGGCGCTCCCAAAGGCCGTCCAGCATTGGTTCGGCGCGGACCGCGCGCCACCACGCCTGGAAATCACCGATTGATTTGAACTGCTCGTTTGCGTCGAGCGTAAAGGCATATTTGCTGCCGCATTGCGAGTGGAGAATTCCGGCGATTCGCTTGAGTCGGGTCAGGTCGTTGGCGAGTTGGCCATTGACCTTGACTTTGAAATGCTTCAGGCCGTAGCGGCGGACGGAAGCTTCGAGCGACTGCGGCAGGCCGTCGTTCAGGCGCTCTGTCGGAGGGATTTCGTCATCGGTCAGGGCGTCCGCCAAACCGATCGTGTGCCGGGCGATCACTTTCGAAAGCGGCGTTTTTGGCAAAAAGTCGGCCGGTGTCCGGCCACGCAGCTCGGGGCGAAGTTCCCCAAGGTCAATTTTGAACAAGCCCCCTTGCACCGCCTGCGCGAACGTCACGCGGCTGAGACGGCAGAATGCGTCGATCAGAGCCCGCTCGACGAGCGACGTACCGAAGTGAGCCAACAATGGCGGCATCGTCCGTTGCCGAGCCCATTGATCCTGCTCATCGTAAAGCGCTTTCCAGAAGGCGAAAAGGCTTGGCACGGATATTTTCCTTGAGGTTTCAAGTGCCCGCCGGATGACCAGCAACATCTCGTCGATTTCGGCGTCGAGCGGTTTATCGGGGATTTTCGTGAACCATTTCGGCGGCAGGCAATCCGACGCGAAACCGGTTGATTCCCCGTTTCCAAATTCGGCGCGGAGACGAACAAAGATCTCGGGCACGCGGGTCATGGTGGCGATGCCGTACTTGAAAGGAATGCGTGTTTGCAGGTCGATGCGGTAGATCTGAAAATCGATGATTTTCATGATTCGGTTGTGGATTACTACGAGGTCGTTCTGTCTCTCATTCGGTATGCGCGAACGGCGGGAACAGCGGCGAACGGATGAGGTTCATCCGGGAGAGCCGGAACTTGACGGCTGTTTCCAAGCACCCAAACCCATACTGTACACTTCGTTTGAAATTGATCGAGGAGGCTTGCGCAAAGTAACGCGTGGGGCAGCTGACCTCACCAATCGTGTATCCAAACCAGATGATCTGCGCCAGCATTTGGTTGTCGAACACAAAGTCATCCGAGTTGGCCTCCAACGGCAAGCGTTCCAGGATTTCGCGTGAAAAGGCGCGGTAGCCGGTGTGATACTCGGAGAGCTTGGCGCCCAGCACGACATTTTCGACTGCGGTCAGGAAGCGGTTGGCGACGTATTTCCAAGGCGGCATGCCGCCGCGCAGGGCGTAGCCGCCAAGAATTCTCGACCCGAGAACGCACTGGTGCACACCATTGGCAATGATGGACGCCATAGCTGGGATGAGCCTGGGCGTGTACTGGTAGTCGGGGTGAATCATGATCACGATATCCGCGCCTTCTTCGAGGGCGAGCCGATAGCAGGATTTTTGGTTGCCGCCATAGCCGCGGTTCTTTTCGTGCACGTGCACCTTGACATTGGCGAGCGTGCGCGCGATGGCGACGGTCTCATCATTGCTCTGGTCATCGACGAGCACGATGAGATCGGCGATGTTCTGGGCAACCACCTCATCGTACGTTTGGCGCAAGGTCGCCGCCGCGTTATAGGCGGGCATGACGACGACTACCCTCCGATGGCCAAACATACTCTTGCTTCCATAATTGCGTCAGTGAATCGTTGAATTGATTGAGCGATTTAACTGCCGAACGCCGTTGACGTTTTAGCGATTTAACGCTGCCAGTGCCAAGCCAAATGCAGTCTTGCCCGCACCCCGTCGAGCGACAATCCCTTCTTTTCGGGGCGCGCGATTACATTACTGGCGATGCTTTTCGGATCGAATGTTGCATGGAGTGCGGCCTCGCGTTTACCCGTCCGCGTCCGACGGCCAACGAGCTTGGCGGCTATTATCCGCAGGCATATCACGGGTCGGGAGCGCGGCGTTTCCCGTGGTGGGTTGAGAAGCTCCAGCGGGCCCTTTACAGGCGGCGCGCCGCGGCGGTGGAAAAAGTTCTCGGCCGCAAAGGCCGCGTTCTGGATGTGGGCTGCGGACCCGGGTTTTTGCTGCGTGAGTTTCGTGAGCGCGGCTGGGAAGTTCAAGGGACTGAATTCGGCGAACATTCAGCACGCCACGCCCGCGAAGCGCTCGGACTGCCGGTTACCGTCGGCGACTTGAGCAACCTGCAACTTCCGGCAACGCACTTTGATGCAGTCGTAATGTGGCATGTGCTTGAACATATCGTGGACGTGCACGCCACGATCGCGGAAGTCGCGCGCATCTTGCAGCCGGGCGGTATCTTTTTGTGCGCTGTGCCGAACTTTGGCAGCCTTGAAGCACGGTGCACGCGCGACAAGTGGTTTCACCTGGACGTGCCGAGGCATCTGAATCATTTCACGATACCAGCCCTGGTCAGATTGCTCAACAACGCCGGTTTCCAGGTAGAGCAAACTTCTTTTATTGCTCTCGAATACGATTGCTTCAGCTTTACGCAGACGGCGCTAAACGTTTTGGGCTTGCGCCCCAATCTGCTTTACAACCTACTCCGTGGCGCCAACGCCAAAGTTGTGTGCCATGCAGCTGCCTGGCAGAGCATCGCTTCAGTTTTGCTAGCTGCCCCGCTGGGCCTTCTTAGCGTTCCGGCGACGACGCTGGCCGCCCTTCTCCGCTCCGGAGCGACGATGACTCTGATGTGTAAGAAGGAATCTCGCGCGGGTTAGCTAGACAAACCACGCCTTCCGAGTAAAGAATCTCCCTATGTTCTCACGTGTCGCTTTGATTGCTTTGCTGTTTGGTTTTGCAGCAGTCGAAATGCAAGTGCGCGGCGCGCTGGCCTCGCGTCCGAATATCGTGGTGCTGATTGCGGATGATATGGGGTGGGACGACTGCGGGCCGTACGGGAACCGCCGCGTGCGCACGCCAAACATTGATCGGCTGGCGCGGGAAGGGATGAAATTTGATCGCGCGTTTGTCACCTGCAGTTCGTGCAGCCCGAGCCGCGCCAGCATCATGACGGGGCGGTATCCGCACAACACGGACGCCGAGCAGTTGCACTGGCCCCTGCCGCGCGCGCAAGTCACTTTTGTCGAGAAACTCAAGGCCGCCGGCTACTGGACGGCCGCTGCAGGTAAATGGCACGTCGGCAACGAAGTGAAGGATCGATTCGACGCCGTCGCCGAAGCGGGCACCGCGGGCTTTCAATTGCCGTCCGGCCCCAACGCGCGCCGAGCGGGGATGATCGCCGAACAGGACGAGAGCGGTTGCGGAAATTGGCTGCCGGCGCTGCAATCCCGCCCCAAGGAGAAGCCGTTTTTCCTCTGGCTTGCTGCGCTCGACCCGCACCGGGATTACAAGCTGAACACGATTCCCAATCCGCACAAGCCGGAGCAGGTGATCGTGCCGCCGTATCTGCTCGACTCGCCCGAGGTCCGGCGCGATTTGGCGTTGTATTATGACGAGATTACCCGGCTGGACAGGTTTATCGGCAAAATCCTCGATGAACTGGAGGCGCAAGGCGTCGCGACGAATACGTTGGTTATTTTCATGGCGGATAATGGCCGCCCCTTTCCACGTTGCAAGACGACGGTTTACGACAGCGGAATCAAGACGCCATTCATCGTGCGCTGGCCGGCGAAGGCGCAGGCCGGCTCGCAATGCGCCAGTCTCATCAGTTCGATTGATATTGCACCGATGCTGCTCGAAGTAGCCGGCGTCGAGCCGCCCAAGACGTTCCAAGGCCGCAGCTTCGCGAAGCTGTTCGCCGATCCCTCGCAAAAAATTCGCGATCACATTTTTGCCGAACGTAACTGGCATGATTATGATGCCCATGGCCGGGCGGCGCGGACGGAGCGCTTCAAATACATTCGCAACTTTGACGCAAACCTCCCCAACACGCCCCCGGCCGATGCGGTGCGGAGTCCGACGTTTCAGGCGATGCGGCGGCTGGCGCAGGTGGCGGAACTACCGCCGGAACTACTCGTTTGTTTTCGCAAGCCCAAGCCTGCAGAGGAGCTTTACGACATTGAAAGGGATCCGCACGAACTCAGGAACATCGCGGACGATCCGGCGCACGCCGAGACTTTGAAGGGGCTGCGGGAGCGACTGGAGCGGTGGCAACGCGAAACCGACGATCCGATGCCCGGTTTGCGGAACCCGGACGAGTTTGATCGCGAAACCGGCGAACCATTACCCAATCGAAAGCGGCCCCGCCTTTCAAAGCAGGAACTGTTGTCCCACATGAAAGCGAAGACTCCTTGAAACCTACGATTCTCTTTTTTTGGACCGCGCTGTCGTTCAGCGCGGCGGCAGCGCAGCGCCCGAACATTGTGTTCATCATGACCGACGATCACGCGCCGCACGCGATCAGCGCTTACGGCAGCCGGGTCAATGTCACGCCAAATCTGGATCGGCTCGCGCGCGAGGGCATGCGGTTTGATCGCTGTTTTGTCGAGAACTCCATTTGCACGCCAAGTCGCGCGGCGATTCTCACCGGAAAGTACAGCCACAAAAACGGCACGCCGGTCTTTAATACTTTCGACGGCTCGCAGCCCCACGTTGCGAATTATCTTCAGCAGGCCGGTTATCACACCGCCGTGGTCGGGAAATGGCACCTTGGGAGCGAACCGACAGGCTTTGATTTTTATTCGGTCCTGCCCGGGCAGGGGTTATATCACGATCCTGTTTTCCTGGACCGCAATGGGCGGCGCAAGACCAATGGCTATGCGACAGACTTGATTACGGATCTGGCGATTGATTTCGTGAAAGCCCGGCCTGCAGGAAAGCCATTCTTCCTCTGTCTGCACCATAAGGCGCCGCACCGCGAATGGGAGCCCGATGCGAAGCATGCCAAACTCTACGACGGCGTTGAGATCCCGGAGCCTCCCACCCTGCGCGACGACTACACGACGCGCACTGACGCCGCACGGGAAGCGACGATGACGATCGCGCGCCACCTCAATAACCGCGATCTCAAGATGAAACCGCCGCCGGAACTCAAAGGCACAAATCGCCAGCAATGGCTGGCGAAGGTCCCGATGGAAGTCACTATTGACATCGGTAGTGAGACGAAAACTTTAGCCGGTGACGAACTGCTGAAATGGAAATACCAACGGTATATCAAAGATTACCTCCGCTGTATCGCATCGGTGGATGATAACATCGGGCGATTCCTTGAGTTCCTGGACGCCTCCGGACTCCGCGAAAACACGGTGGTGATTTACACGAGCGACCAGGGGTTTTTCCTTGGAGACCATGGTTGGTACGACAAGCGGTTCATGTACGAAGAATGTTTGAAGATGCCGTTCATCGTCCGGTGGCCCGGCGTGGTCAACCCGGGCTCGATCGAAAAGGCGATGGCGCTTAATATCGATTTCGCGCCGACGTTCCTGGAAATGGCCGGGGCGAAGATTCCAAGTGACATCCAGGGGCGCAGCCTGATGCCGCTGCTGAAGGGCAAAACGCCGCGCACCTGGCGGCGCAGCTTTTACTATCGCTACTATCACGATCCCGGCCATCACAACGTGCGGGCTCATTACGGGGTCCGGACGGAGACGCATAAGTTGATCTACTTTTGGAAAAAGGACCAATGGGAGTGTTACGATTTGGGCAGGGATCCACAGGAACTCAAGAACGTATATGACGATCCGGCTTACACGCAGACCGTCGCGATGCTTAAAAGGGAACTCTATCGCTTGAAGGAACAGGTCCAGGACAACGACGAGTTCGCGTTGAAGCAACCACGCGGTGGCGTCGATGGGCCGCAGTTCGTTGATCCGAAAAGCCCTGCCTCGGAAAGCGCCGAGTAGCGCGCCCGAATAGCGAACGACTTCGCGCCGCAATCCCGCCGTACCTGTAAATGGTGAAACATTGCTTGAAAGGCCCGGTGGTTCTGAGAACACTCATGATCGCGCTGGAGCGCTAAGATATGTATTTCGGTGTCGATTATTATCCCGAACATTGGGTGTATCCGTACGCGGGTACGCCGGAGAAACCCGAAGCGCGCTGGGTGCGGGATGTCGAGCTGATGGTGGCCGCGGGGGTGAATGCGGTGCGGATGGGGGAGTTTGCGTGGGGCCTCTACGAACCGGAGGAAGGGAAGTACGATTTTGAGTGGATGCGCCGCGCCATGGACCTGTTCGGCAAGGCGGGAATCGAGGTGGTGCTCGGCACGCCCACAGCCGCGCCGCCGATCTGGCTGGCGCAAAAGCATCCCGAAATCCTGCCCATCGATGAGCGGGGTCTGAAGCGCTACGAGGGAACGCGCCGCGGGTACTGCGTTAATAGCGACATCTATTGGGATTATTCGCAGAAAATCATTCGCGCCCTCGCCGAGGCGCTGGGCAAGCACCCGCAATTGATCGCCTGGCAGATTGATAACGGCCTCGGCGGGCACGGCACGGAGTCGTCGTTCAACGACGAGACGCGACGGGATTGGCACGCCTGGTTGAAGGCTAAATACGAAACCGTCGAGCGGCTCAACGACATGATGGGCACGCGGTTCTGGGGACAAGTGGTAACGGAATTCGAGCAGGTGCCGATGCCGCGGGCGACTCCTACGATGCACAATCCGGCGCTGGTGATGGACTGGATGCGCTTTTGCAGCGACACCATTATTGCGTATGCGCGGATGCAGGCAAACCTGTTGCACGAACTGACGCCCGGGATCCCGGTGACGCAGAACCTGCGCGCGCTGACCCGCCACTTCGACCATTTCGACATGGCAGAGGTGATCGATTTTGTTTCGCTCGACAGCAACGCGACGATCAAGAGCAGGTCCTCGGAGCTGGCGAGCGAATTCGACATGATGCGCTCGCTGAAGAAGACAAACGTGCGCACGCCCGGGGACGATTGCGGCTTTTGGGTAATCGAACAAAAGGCCGGGCACGTCCACTGGCAGGACGTGAATTCGCTGGTGCGCCCCGGTGTAGTGCGGTTGTTCACCTATCAACTGATTTCGCGCGGCGCCTCGGGTGTGTTCTATTTTTTATGGCGGCAGCCGCGGATCGGTTCGGAGCAGTTCTACGGAGGGGTGCTCTCGCACGACGGTCGCGGGGAAAACCGGGTCTATCACGAGATTCAACAGATCGGGCAGGAGATCAAACGGATGGCGGCGGAATTGAAGGGCACAAAAGTCGTGGCGGAGACGTGCATTTTGTACAGCCATGAGAATGATTGGGACCTGAAGTTCAACCGGCAACCGAATAAGTTTTTCAATCAGCGCGATCACATCCAATTGTTTTATAATGCGCTGCACGACCGGAATATCCCGGTGGATTTCGCAAGGCCAACGGAGGACTTGTCAAAGTACAAGCTCGTTTTTGCGCCGTCGTTGCATTTGCTGGCGGGCGGGGAAGCCGATTTGCTCAAGCTGTACGTCCAGAATGGGGGGACGCTTGTAGGCACCTGCAACACGGGTTTGGTCGATGAGCACCACATCGCTCCCGACAGCGGGTACCCACATGACCTGACGGACCTTTTCGGGCTGGAGGTGCTGGAGTTCGATCCGCTGCCGCCCGGAGAAGAAAATCACTTGACAATCAAAGGGCAGTTTACGACATCACACCTCCACCACGCGCGGCTGTGGTGCGACATCATCGACACCAAAGGCTGCCAGGTGCTTGGCACCTACGCCAAAGACTTTTACGCCGGCCGGCCGGCAATCACGATGAACAATTACGGGGAAGGCCGCGCCATCTACATCGGTACTATTAGCCATCAACCGTTTTATCACGACCTGGTGGTGTGGTTGCGGCAAGTGATCGGGCTGTTCCCGCTGCTCAAAGTGCCGGACACGGTGGAAGTGAGCATGCGACAAAAGGAAAATAAGAAAATCTATTTCCTGCTGAATCACCAAAACTCGCCGGTGCGCATCTCGTTCTTCAAAGCGATGCACGATTTTCTGAGCGGCAAGACTTTGAGCGGCAATTTTGACCTGCCCCCGCATGGCGTGCTGGTGCTGGACGAGGAAAAGGGATGATTCGCAACCCGATGTTCATCCCCGCGCTGGGTCCACCGAAGCTGTCGGCAAAACAACAGACGCTGGCGCAATGGCGCGGAATCGATGCCGCACCACAGGAAAGGGGCCGCGAGGACCGCGCCAAGAGCCTGGCGGCGGTGATGCCCAAGGTGCTCACGACGCTGCGCATGGAGCGCCGGCAATCGGAGGCTGAAATCGTGCGTGTCTGGAACAACCTGCTCGACCCGCGCATTACGACCCATGCGCAACCCACTGGGATCAACAACGGGACGTTGTTTGTCGCCGTGGACAGCAACGTGTGGCTCGATGAAATCGTCCGTTATCGTCGTAAAGAGATTCTGGATCGATTGCAGCACTGTTTTGGCAAGGAGTTGATTGCGCGAATTTCATTTCGACTTGGCGGGTGAGGGTTGGCAGAGATCGCGATGAGGCGTTAACCTGGGAGCAGGAAGGGTCCGAAACTATGAGAAAGCTGATCTGGTCAGGCGTGTCGGTTCTGTTGGCTTGTGCCGCGGGGTGCGGGAAAAGGGAAGGGAGCGGCGGCCCCCAGGCTGAAAGTCCGCTACCGGAACCGCCGCTGAAACTCAATATCGAGCCGGGCAAGCCGGGGGGGCGGCTGGTCATGGCTGTATTCGGCGAACCGAAAACATTTAACCCCATCACTGCCAATGAATCTTCCTCTACCGATATTATTGCCTACTTGTTTGCGGGACTGACACGAATTGACCTGATCAGTTTCGAAGCGGAGCCGGCGCTCGCCGAATCCTGGACGGTCGCTGATGACAAGAAAACGTGGACTTTCAAATTGCGGAAGGGATTGCGTTGGGGTGACGGAAAGCCTCTGACTGCCGATGATGTCTCGTTCACCTGGGAAGTGATTTACAACACGAACATCAACAATGTCGTTGCCGATGCGTTCCGTATTCGCGGCAAAGAATTCACCGTCAGCAAGTTGGACGACTTGACTATCAAAGTGGTCACGCCGGAGATTTATGCGCCCTTCCTCAGCTTTTTTGGATCGGTGCCCATCATTCCGCGACACACGCTTGCAGGCGCCGTCAAGCAAAAACAGTTCGAATCGGCTTACGGCATCAATACCCCTTCCAGCGGGATCGTCGGCAGCGGCCCATATAGGCTGAAGGAATACAAAGCGGGCCAACATGTCTTGTTGGAGCGCAACCCGCATTTCATGGCGGTGGATCGGAACGGGCAGCGTCTGCCGTACATTCAAAACGTCATCTGGCTCACCGTGCCAGATCACAATGCGATGGCACTGCGGATGTTGCAGGGCGAAAGCGATGTTCATCAATTTCTCCGTCCTGACGAGGTCGATCGGTTTCAAGAGGAGGCGAAGAAAGGCAAGTTCCAGGTGCTGGAATTGGGCACGCAAATGGAGCCGAGCTACCTTTGGTTCAATCAAAACACCAATCTGAACAAAAACTCCGGCAAACCCATCGTCGCGCCGACGAAATTGAAATGGTTTCGGAATCAGAAATTCCGCCAGGCGATTGCCCATGCCATCGATCGCGACAGCATTATCAAATCTACTTACGCCGGACGCGCCAGGCCGAACTATGGTTTCCTCTCCCCGGCCAACAGCCGCTGGTTCAACCCAAATATCCCGCAATACCCCTTTAGTCAGGAAAAAGCCAAAGCCTTGCTGGCCGAAATTGGGATCCAGGACCGGAACGGGGACGGGATTCTGGAGGATGCCGACGGCAACCAAATCGAATTTGTCCTCAACACAAATACTGGAAATACGGTCCGCCAGAAAATCGCGGTATTTTTGCAAGAGGATTTGAAGAAGCTGGGCATTCAAGTGATTTTCCAGCCTTTGGACTTCAACGTGCTCGTAGACAAAATCAACACGACCTATGAATATGAGTCTGCTCTGCTGGCCTTTGGCTCTGATGCGATCGACCCGACGACTTCGATGAATATGATCAAATCCAGCGGTTTTACCCACGCGTGGTTTCCTCGGCAGAAGGAACCTTCCACGCCGTGGGAAGCGCGCATGGACCAGTTGATGGACCTCCAGGTGAGCACGCTTGAGTTTGGCGAGCGCAAGAAATACTTCGACGAAGTGCAACAGATTTTTGCCGAGCAGCTTCCCATGATTTCGATCGTGGCGCCGCAGGCCTACGCCGTGGTCAATACGCGGTTGGCAAATATCCGGCCCACAGTCGCGGCCTCACAACGCGTTACTTGGAATGTGGAAGAGCTTTATTTTAAATGAAGCGAGACAAATGGATCGCTCCGAAGGAAGCGAGCTAGCCAAAGCGCCAGAGGACAGGCGCACTCCATGACCTGGCGGAACTGGAAATGGCCCTTGCGGGCGCGCTTGCGTCGTGGAGTGCGCCTGCCCTCTGGCGCTTTCTATCCGCAACAGGCATTCCCCAACGGCAATTGCAACGGCGCGCGTGCAACCATTGCTCTTTCGATGTGTTTTTTGCTTTGCGGCTGCGGTCAAAAACAACAGAGCGCCAGGTCCGGCGCTGACACCGCGCCGCTTCCGGAAAAGCCGCGCGTCGTTAGCGCCGAACCGGGTGTGCGCGGCGGGCGCATGCGGCTGGCAAATTTCGCCGAGCCGAAGACCTTCAACCCAATCACCGCCGCCGAGACATCGTCCTTTGACCTCATTTACCTGATGTTCGACGGCCTGGTGAAGAAGAACTTCGTCACCCAGGAAATGGAGCCCGGCCTCGCCGAGCGCTGGACTGTCGGGCCGGACCAGAAGACTTGGACATTTCACTTGCGCAAAGGCGTACGTTGGAGTGACGGCCAGCCGTTCACGGCTGACGACGTGATATTTACCTACAACGACGTGATCTACAACACGAACATCGTCAACGTGAAGGTCGATTTCATCCGGGTGGGTGGAAAGAATTTCGAGGTCACGAAAATCGACGATTACACCGTCAAGGTGGTCACGCCTGACATCTACGCGCCGTTCCTGGAGTATTTTGGGCATCACAATCGCATCGTTCCCAGACATATTTTGAGCAAGGCGGTCGCAAACAAAACCTTCGAATCGGCTTACGGGGTCAATACACAGCCCTCGGAGTTGATTGGCACAGGGCCGTTCCGGCTGGTGCAACACAAGCCCGGGCAGTTCAGCCTGTTCGAGCGCAATCCGCACTATTGGTCCGTCGATTCCAAAGGCACGCGCCTGCCTTACGTCGATAACGTGATCGTGATGGTCGTCCCGGACCAGAATACAATGGCGCTGCGCTTCCTGAACGGCGAGACGGATTTGCTCGAGTTCGTCCGGCCCGAAGAGTACGAGCGCTTCAAAGGGGCTTCAGCCAAGGGCGGCTTTAAGTTGATCGAGCTCGGCGTCACGCCCCAACTGGACCTGATCATCTTCAACCAGAACACCGGAGCGAACCCGTCCACCGGGAAGCCGCACGTCAACCCGGCGAAGCTGAAATGGTTTCGAGAAACGAAATTTCGGCAGGCGATCTCCTTTGCCATCGACCGGCCCAGTATCGTCCGATCCACGCTCAGCGGCCTGGGCGAGCCGAACTACGGCTACATCACCAGGGCGAACAAACGCTGGGTCAACACAAATATCGCGCAATATCCCTACCATCCCGCCCGCGCCCGGGAATTACTGTCCGAGATCGGAATTCAAGATCGCAATAACGATGGTCTGCTCGAAGACCGCGACGGAAACATCATCGAGTTCGAGATGAACACCAACGCGGGCAACAGCCGGCGCGAGAAGGGTTCCATCCTCGTGCAGGACGATCTGAAGAAGCTCGGCATTCGAGTCAATTTTCGCCCGATGGACTTTGTGACTATCGTGCAGAAGCTCGACAGCACCTTCGATTTCGAGTGCATCTACCTGGGCATGGCAAGCGAATCGACGGAACCGGCGGAGACTCTCAACGTGTTGCGCTCCAGCGGCTTTCTACACCAATGGTTTCCGCGGCAAAAGACCCCGTCCACGGACTGGGAGGCGCGGATCGATCAACTGATGGAGCTGAATCTTAAGACCTTCGACTTTGCGGAACGCAAAAAATACTTCGACGAAGTGCAGGCGATCATGGCCGAGCAGATGCCCATGATCCCGACAGTGGCCATGAATGCCTACTCCGCCGCGCGAAACAACGTGGCCAACCTCCGGCCCATCGTGCACCACAACAACCGCCTCATTTGGAACATCGAGGAGCTTTATTTGGGGAAGTAGGCCGCATAAAAAGCGGCACTCTCTTTACTGCTGTTGATTTCTTACCGGTTAATCAGCCGAAACAAACGCGTTCCAGTCGCCGGAGTATTGTGGCGTGCAGACACATTGCCTTTTAGCGCCATCTTTTGGAGTTGATACCCGCATTGCTTCGCCAGCTTTGTCCAATCGGTGATCTGATCCAGACGACTGCCCATACAATGATCCGTTCCTTCAAAATTATTTGCACGGCCTGACTATTTTCCTGTCTCGTTCCAAAACATTCCGCCTCCCTTGTCCCGCTTGTTTTGGAAACCCACGACTTCAAAGCAGCGCTCGTGCCATATCGGCGCAGTCACATTGGCCGATGTGAAAACTTCATTCGCTCATTAAAGGGAAGGTGTGCAAGGTGTGCCCTCTCTTGTTGCGGATTTGAGGCGATTCGGTAAAACTGCCGCAACGTGATTCCAATTGGCAAACGCGAAGCCCGAAGGATTCAGCGCGGAGACGCGGAGGCGAAGCCAGATCGTTGAATCAGTCAAGAGTGATTGGTTGAAGGGTTGAATTTAATCATTGGTCAGCACGCAGGGATTTGACCTTTCCCGCATTTTTGCTCCATTGTTGCGCCATGGCAGGCAGTTCCGAGTCGCCCCTGGATCGATTGTGGAATGAATACAGCGTGGTTTACCGCGACTGGGACGACCTGACGTTGGGGCGATGGATGGCTCAAACGCTCGGCCAGCTCCGGGGGCGGGTCTGGCGGCTGTCGCATCCCCTCCTGGGCGCTTACAGGCTGACCGCCCAACTCGCCCACGAACGCGATGTCTGGTGCAAGCGCGTCGCCACTGCGCCGCCAGCCTACGTTGCATCCGCCTGCTGCCGGGCGCCGTTGCTGCCGCTGTTTACGCGCGACATTTTGGAAACCGGCCTGGTGTGCCAGCACTGTGGGGACACCTGCATCCCCTTCGAAGATATGCCAACGGAATTGCAGGCGCCGGCGCGGGCCTGGGGGGAGAAATACGCTCCTGTTCACGCCGTCGCCCATTGGGATGACGCGCAGCGCAAACGCTCTGGCGACTACGACAAGGCGTTCGAGAATGCCGCCAAACGCGCGGAGAAACTCCTGGCCGAGGCCGGGGCCAAACTCCTGCCTCCGTTCCTCGATCATTACCCCGCGATCATCTGGGAAGACCAGGATGAATGCCTCGAGGTGCGCCCCGAGGATATCGAGATCTAACCCTGCTCGTATCCAGTGTCACTCTCACAACTCTGTCTGCACTAAAATGCCGCGCCTGAAAAAAGTCCTGTCGTGGCTGGTGGTGCTGGGTCTGGCGCTGATCGTCGCGTGTGTGGTGCTGCTGGCGTTCCGAGACCCGCTGTTGCGCCGATATGTTGCCAATGAAATCAGAAACGAGACAGGCGTCGAAGCGAACTTCGGATCGTTCAAAGTTGGCTTGAAGGATGGTTCGCTGCACATCACGGATTTCAAGCTGCAAAACCCGCCCGGATTTGGGGATGCGCCTTTGTTGCGCATGCCGGAACTCTACGTGCGAGTGGACCGTGAGGCCGTCGCCGAGGGCAAGCTGCGCTTTCACGAAGCGCGGGTGAATATCGGCGAACTTCAAATTATAAGAAATGCGGCGGGGGAAACCAACATCATGCTTTTGCAGGAACATGCGAAATCCAGGCCGAAGAAGAAGCGGCGTCGTTTCGACGATGAGGTGAGCTTCGGCGGGATCGGTGAATTGCGTGTGACGCTGGGCAAAGTGCGGTATATCGACATGCAAAACCTGGGCGAGAATCGCGATTTTCTAATTGACATTAAAGACGAAGCGGTCACGACCATCAAAACTGAGAAGGACCTCGAAACATGGGCCAAAGGGTTGTTCGTGCGCATTGCCGTGCAACAGCTTCTCAAAGAAACCCAGCAGCGGAAGTTCCCCGACCTGCGCATCGAAGACCAGGTGGAACGAGAGAACGCAAAGTGATCGGATCGCGATCCATCGGAAAGAAATCGGCTGCTTGACTTCACCAAGACAGGGCTTCATTTTTTGAGGTTTGGGATCAATTTAACCGACAGTTTCGATGAAGACTAAACGCAAGAAGCGTCAGGAGGCGGAATTCAACCGCCGGGATTTTCTTAAGGGCGGTTCGCTGGCTACGATGATGGCCATGCTCGGGGGAGTCGAACTCCGAGCGCAGGTTCCTGAAGCCAAGCCGGAGGAACAGGAGCCCGGGGCGCTCGTGAAGTGCGGTGTGATCGGTCTTGGTGCGCGGGGACGGGAAATCGTCTCGACGCTGACGCGGCTCAAGGAAGCGGAAATCTCGGCTGTTTGCGACAAGTATCCCCCGTTTCTGAAACGCGGCGGGAATCTTGCGCCCAAGGCCAAAGCGGTCGGTGATTACCGCCCGATCCTCGACGACAAGGAAATAAAAGCCGTCGTCATCGCCACCCCAACTCATCAGCACAAGGAGATCGTCAAAGACGCGTTCCAGGCGGGCAAGCATGTGTATTGCGAAGCGCCGCTGGCCCATACGATCGAGGACGCTCGGGCGATTGCGCAGGCGGCGCGGGCCGCGAACCGGCAGGTGTTTCAGGCCGGGCTCCAGATGCGATCGGATCCGCAACGACATTTCCTGCTGCCCTTCATCCGCGCCGGCGCACTGGGGAACATCGCGATGGCGCGGGCGCAGTGGCACAAGAAACAAAGTTGGCGCGCGGCGGCGCCGACGCCGGAGCGCGAACGCGAAATGAACTGGCGTTTGCGCAATAGCAGTTCGACCGGAATCATGGGCGAGATCGGGATTCACCAGCTCGATATGTGCGGCCTTTTCCTCAACACCCGTCCGGTTTCGGTAACTGGCTTCGGATCGCTGATCCACTGGAACGATGGCCGCGACGTGCCTGATACGGTCCAGACCATCGTTGAATACCCCGGCGGAGTTCGGCTCATTTACCACGCGACGCTGGTGAATTCCTTCGACTCGGATTACGAAATGTATTACGGAAGCGATGCGGCAGTGATGTTGCGCGAGAACAAGGCCTGGATGTTCAAGGAGGTCGATTCGCCTTTGCTCGGCTGGGAAGTCTATGCCCGCAAAGATACCTTTTACAAGGAGACGGGCATTGCCCTGGTTGCGAACGCGACAAAGCTGGCGGCCCAGGGGGAAAAGCCGGTTGAAGAAGCGCCCTTCACGAACACGCCGCTCTACTATGCGCTGGAAGCATTCATCACGAATGTGAATGAAATCAGCACTGCGGTGGAGGACTTCTCAGCCAGTTTTAACATCAATGACAAGCCGGCGCTGGAGAAGTATCTCGCCGATATTCGCCTGCAACCTCACGCGACCTGGATGGACGGTTACGGCGCAACGGTGGTCGCCATCAAAGCCAACGAGGCGGTCGTCAAAGGCCAGAAGATCACGTTCCAGAAGGAATGGTTTGAATTGGGCTAGAGCTTTTTCAGTCGAAATCTCAAATAATTAATAGATGCGTTTTTCCAGAATCACAACATGGATGGCCGCCGCTGTGTTTTGCGGAGCGGTTATGGTCGATGCGGCAGAAACCCTGCGCTTTGAAGGCCGCCCCGGCAGCAAGGTCAAGATTGATGGCACGTCCACCGTGCATGATTGGACGGTCGAGAGCCAGCTCCTCAGCGGCTTCATGGAATTCGATGCCGGGTTTGCCAAAGACCCAGCCGCAGCAGCCAAATCGGCCAAAGCCGAAGTTACGATCATGGTGCGCTCGCTCAAAAGCGGCAAAAGCGGGATGGACAAAGTGATGCAGGAAGCTATGAAAATGCCGCAGCACCCGAAGATTGAATACAAGTTGCTGCAGCTCACACCAAAATCCGGCGGCGCTGAAGGCACCAGCGCTCAGTTCGACGCGACGGGGGCGTTAACCGTCGCAGGGGTAACTCGCACAAACACGATGCCGGTGACGATCGAGAAAGTAGGCGAGACTAAAGCGAAGGTCAGCGGCGCGACTAATCTTAAAATGACTGATTTCGGGATCAAGCCTCCATCGCCGGCCTTCCTGCCAATCAAAACGGGCGATGACGTGAAGATCGCCTTTCAGTGGCAAACAGAACAAGTTGCCGCTGCCGCCGCAAAAACGGCCGAGACGAAATAGGGAACCAGTGACCCCTGGAAAGTGCGTCAGTCGGTGGATCGAGGACCTCGGTCTTATTGCAGTTCTCTAGTCGTCATCATCCCCCTTGTCATCGTCTTCGTCATCCTCGTCCTCGACGCTGAGGAGCTTGCCGTCCTCGGCAACTTCGATCTCAATGGTTTTGCCGTCGGATTTTTTGACCTCGGCTTCGTAAACGACAGTCCCGTCCTTCTTCGTTTCCTTTTCGATCTCAAGGATCTTTCCGCCGTTGGCATTTTCCTTGATGGTTTTCTGAACGGCGGCGGGACAGTCCGAGAGCTTGACCTTTTCTTCCCTGGCCAACGCAGACAATGGCTGAGCCAGCATTATCGCCGCGGCAATGAATCCTGCTTTAACACAAGCGAATGTTTTCATGATTCCCTCCGCACATTAGCGTACGATGCAAAAGGATACACCGCAGCGGAGCGACTGGCAACTTACAGCAGCTTGCGCTCCAAGTCTTTAAGTTCTTTCTTGACAATAGAAATTTCTTTCTTGACAATTGCTCCAACCCGATGCCGCGCCAAATACACTTGCCCGATATTGACGTTGAGGTTTTCCGCCACCTTTTGCAGCGGCCAGCGCTTGATCGTACACAAATCAAAAATCTGGTAGTGTTTCGCTTGGACCTTGCGCTTGACCCGTGACAGGGCCAGGTCCATCAGATGCTTTTCCCATTCCTCATCCCAAAGGCGTTCCAGGCGCGAATCGGGATCGGGAATATTCTCCAGGAAACTGGTTGAAGTGGTCAACGGCTCGCCGCGGATGGCGGAGGCCTCCCGCTGACGCTTGCGAAGTTGATCCTTGATGCGCCAATGCGTCTGCTTCATCAGCCAGCCCTTGAATGAGCCGATGGCGGGATCATAATTGAACTGGGGCATCTTTTTCGAGACGGCGATGACAGTTTCCTGCACGACCTCCTGCGCTTCCACCTCGGTGAGGCCCGACTTTATGGCGACGCCGTAAATCAGCTTCCAATAGCGGTCGAAAAACTCCTTCCAGCTATCCTGATCATCCAAGTCCTTCAGGCGATTGAGGAGGCTGTGGCGGGTTGGAATCAGGTCGTCCCCGGGACTGGACATAAAGCGCGCATTCTGTTTCTGATAAATACGGGGTTCCGCGCGCAGTTCTTTCACAAAAGATGACTTTACTTTTGGGTTCGCTGAATCGAGAAGCGGGACAGCCGCGCCCATCGCTCGACGTGAGGCGGCCCCTGGTAGAATTGCAGGCTGATCATCGCCGGGGCTCCGGGGAGAGCGGGCAGGGAGCAGTCGCCGGCCGGAACCCACTTTTCGGCGCCGTGGGGCCGATAATGGCCCACAATGCGATTTGTCGTCACGACGAGCCTTAAATCCACTTTGTCGGCCCGAATGCCGTTGATCGAGATGGTCCTGGCCTTGTCGCCTTCCTCCCGGCCCATGACGACGGACAACTGCCCGTCCACCAACTCCTGACCAATCTTAACCATGTGGCTGTCGGCGTAATACCAGACCAGGTCTGCTTGTTCGTATTGCTCGGTCGGGCGGTTTTCCACCGTGGCAACGATCTCCAGGGTTCCATGATTGAATGCGGGGGCAGGGCGCACCAAAACATTTTTGGCGTCGTTGGCCGGCCCCCACATATTTCCGGGCAGAAGACGCACTTCCAATGTCCCGTTCGTCAGACGCCATCCGGAGCGGTCCTCGCGAATCCACCTCCACGAAGGATCGAGCGGCTTCGAGAAGTCGGCGCGAAACACCTCGCTCGCCTGCCCGAAAGGCGCCAAAAGGAGCACGGCAAAAGCCCCGATCCAACGGTTCATAAGTCGAGCTTGCTTCTTACGACCAGTCGTTGAAAGTCCAAATTCGACCTATCCTATCCTCATAACCCTCGTTTTGCACAGGTGTAGCCCCGTTCTCAAAAGCGCCAGAGGACAGGCGCCCACGACGCAAGCGCGCATCAGCGAGAGCCGTTGAGAATTCCGCCAGGTTTTGGAGTGCGGCTGTCCTCTGGCGCTTTGGGAATCAGTAGCGACTGGGATAGCGGATACGATAGAGGCGGCGGCTGTTGGGGGGCAGATTGTAGTTGGTCCAGTAAGTTTGGCCGGCCGGTGGAATAACCACGGTTGAGATGTAGCCCCATGGGGCACCGATCTCGGCAGCCTCAACATCGTAACTTCCGCCCGGACGCCCTACGATGAGAAAGCGGAACGAACTCTGGGCCATGAGCGTGCCGCGCAATTCCGGTATCGCCGGACCGAGCGTCACGAACTGGCTCTTGAAATCACCGCCGCCTTCGCTGATGAGCTGCACCTGGGCGCCAGTGGCGATCGGTTGCTCGACGATCAAGCCTTCGGGCTGGTTGACCGTGAAGCTTGCCTGCCGTTCGTAGGCTGGCGGGCCAGCCGCGCCGCTCCAGGTGTAAAGGCGGAACGTGCCACTGTTGGTGGTAGTTCCCGCGACGATAACGACCCCGTTGGAAGAGCTGTCAAGACTGCGAAAGCCGCGGCGGTCAAGAAACATTTCAATGGGCTGGTCAAAACGGGCGGGGCCAGGCGCCGGGTTGCCGAGCACGAGCTGGGGCAGATTCAGCAGCGGAACGATCAGGGCGTTTGTGCGGCCGCTGGAGGGAGTCAGAGGCGAGCGAAAACCGATATACGCCACGGCGCCAGTCGGCGCCATGCAGAGCGCTTCGATATTGAAGCCGTCGCGCGCGGCCGTTTCCGGCGGTACGCCTTCGGCGGCACTGGCGGCAAGTTGGAGAAAGCGCGCGCCCAATCTGTGCCCGTTGGTATTATCCCAGGCGATCAGGTCACGGCGCAGGTTATCGTATCGACCGACGTAGCTGAGCGTGGCGCCTGCGCCCGTGCCGGCAATGTCAGTGGCAAAAAGTCGTTGGCGGTTCGGACGCAGTTCGCCGGGTGGATCGCATCCACCGCAGTTGCCGTGACTGCCCAACCAATAGATTCGGTTGCCGATGCGAACGGACGCTTCGATATCGACTTCGCGAATCGTTCCGGAGGGCGAGAGGTCGGTCAGGCCAAGGTTCGGGGTGAAATCCTTTTGATAGATTGGGGGCCCATCGACCCGGCGGTCATAGATGCGCAGGATTTGGTCTTCGTCATCGCCCACGACCATGTAGTTGGCATCGATGGCGACGGCGGTTGAAGCATTCGCGGACAGGGTGTGAGTGGCCGCGTCTGTGTCCAGCGTCACAACGAAGGCCAGCGTGACGGCTAAAAGTTCGGGTTGAACTTTAGACCACGGCGTTGGCATAGGTCTGGTTGATTTACCGCTCTTGCGATGGCAGCTTCACGGCCCGATAAAAGCGAGGGCCGGCCGCCAAGGGGTCAATAAACTCAATGCTGCTGGTTTGGTTATAATTGGTAGCAACAGGCGCCCAATCAATCAAGTCCAATGATCTGTCAAGGCGAAAGCCGTAGCCGATCTGGCCGATGACGCGAAGCTGGATGGCGCCATCGACAATCTCCGCGAAGGCAATGCGCGGGACGGCGGGGCCATCGATGTCCAGTTCGGCGACAGGGCTGAGCACGGAGCCAAGCCGGTTCAGAACTTCAACTGTATAGTAGCCGGCGGACCCAACGTTGATATCGTACAGTAGCAGCTCCGAGGCGTTAAACCCTTCGCTGACGATCGCGCTGTTTCGCCGCCAAATGTAGTAAAGGGGCCCTTCGCCGGCCGCGGCAACCGAAAAACTCACCGATTCCCCGATGACACCGAGGCGCCGCGGCGGAGGCACCAGGATCGCCGGTGCGTTTGGCACCACGCCCGGCGTGTACTTGATCGTGATGAAATCTTCGGCAGACGGGCCAAAGGATCCGCCGGTAACAAAAACATTTCCAGCGCTATCAGCCGCGATTGCGGCGCCGGCGTCACTCCCGTCAACAGGGTTCGTGTATCTGGCGAACCAGCGTCGATTTCCCTGCGCGTCGTAGCAGAGAGTTGTGGCATCAAAATCCGGCGCTGTCTGCGACGTGCCGGTGACGTAAATGCGGGCGTTCGAATCCAGGGCCATCGCCAACGCATTGTCGGCGCCGTGGTTCGGGCCGTCATAGCGCGCCAGCCATAACCGTACCCCTCCAGGGCTGAATTTCAGCGTCGCGTAATCGGTCCCGGTTATGAAACTGTGCGAAGTGCCGGTCACATACGCGTTTCCGCCGGGATCAACCGCCAGGTCGAACAGGTAGTCGGCAAAGTGATCGCGTCCATCGTATCGCGCTTCCCAGAGGAGTTCGCCAGAAGGCGCATACTTGAGCAGCGCGAAATCGGGGAACCCGTTGGCGTCGTCCGAATCACCGCCTAAATAAATATTCCCGCCCGAATCCAGACAAAGCCTGACAGCGCTGTCATAAGCATTGCCGGGCCCATTGTAATGATTGGTCCATACCGGCAAACCAGCGCCCGTGTACTTGATCGCCAGCATATCGGGGTGCATACCGTTTCGCACGGATGCGCCCGTGACATAAAGGTTTCCGGCCGCGTCAACTCCAACATCCGAGGCGGTGTCGAACCCGCTAACTGGACCATCGTATCGTACTGCCCAAAGTTGCGCGCCCGCGGCGTTGTATTTGATCGTGACCACATCCTGGTTGTAAGCCCCCGTCAGCGAGATTGTTGAGCCTGTAACGTAAACATTTCCCTGGCCGTCCACCACAATCGCGTGGCCTTGATCGTCCTGATGATCGGCGCCATCGTACCGGGCGACCCATAATTGATTGCCGCTTGAGTCGTATTTAATGATCACGATGTCCTCGCGCGTCTTGCTTCCCCACGAATAGCCGGTGACATACACGTTCCCTGCTTCGTCAACCGCCAAGTCGGTCGGGCGATCGAAGTCATTTCCTGGCCCATCATAACGCGCCGCCCAAAGCTCCTGGCCGGCGGGATCATACTTTACCGTCGCAATATCGAATCCTGTTCCGGGACCCGATGAGCGGCCTGTCACATAGACAGCCCCGTCGCTGCCGGCCGCAATGGCAACTGCGGAATCGATACTGTCTCCCGCAGGTCCGTTGTAACGGGCGGCCCAGGACTGCTGCGCGACGTGTGTAACCAGCAGCCGCGCGGGCGCGCTGCGCGCGAAACCGACTTGATTGCGCACTTCGACTTCATAATCTCCCGCGTTTGCCGGTTGAATATCCGTCACGGTAAAGATGCGTTGAGTGGCATTGGTCATCGGAACGCCTTGAAATGACCACTGGTAGTTCAACGGTTCAGACCCTTCTGCTGTGACGGTAAACGAGACGGAACTGCCTGGGATCGCGGTCTGAGCCAGTGGTTGCACGAGGATGGCTGGCGGGTTCTGGACGTCGAGAGTCGCTTCGGGGCTGATAACGGTTCCTTTGGCGTTGCTGACACGCACCGAATAATTACCTCCGACTCCGGTATCCACCTGGGCAAGCAGAAGAATCGGCCCCGTCGCACCATCGAGGTCCTCGCTGTTGAATTGCCATTGATAGCGTAGTGGAGCATCGCCGTCGGCTGCGACGGAGAATACGGCGTTGCTTCCGCTGGCCAGGACCTGGCTGGCTGGCGGTGTCAGGATGGCGGGCAGTCCCGGGACGGCCTTTTGGCTGTACTTGAGGAGCACAAAGTCTTCGCCAGTTCCGGAAATCCCCGATGAACTTCCGGCGACATAAACGTTTCCCAAGCCGTCGATCGCCAGGGCGGATGGTTTGTCGTCCGAGTTATCCGGGCCATTGTATTGGGCTGTTAAAAGGCGATTTCCTTGCGCGTCATATTTGATAAATCCGATATTGCGTCCGCTGAGCGGGGCTGCAAGGAGCGTGGTTATATAAACGTTCCCCGCATCGTCCACGGCCAGGCTGCGGCTGCCGTCGTATTGGCTGCTGATGTGCCACGCGCGCCACAACTGCCGACCGTCAGGGTCGTACTTAAGCGTGGCAAACTGCCTGATGCCCGAGTCGTCGCTCTCGAAATCTGAATGGCCGGTGACGTAAATATTTCCAGCCGCGTCCACAACCAGCGCGCTCGGGTAATCTTCGGAATTCAAGTAGCCGTCGTAACGGGCGCTCCACTGGCGGATTCCGTCCGAATTGTATTTCACTATGACATAATCGCTGCCGAACTCGTCATAGTTGATCGTGCCATAGGAATTGCCGGTGACGAGGACGTTGCCCAAAGGGTCAACTGCCACCGCCACGGCGCTGTCAGTTCCGGCAGCGTCGTAAGAGACCGTCCATCCCGGAGTGCCGTTGGTGTTGTACTTGACAGTCAAAAAGTCCTGGTTTGAACCGTTCCAGGCGGTTCCAGTGACATATACATTTGCGCCGTGGACCGCAATGGAACGTGCGGAATCCATCCCGTTGCCCGGGCCATCGACGGTGACAGCCCATTGTTGGCTCCCGCCGGGGCCATGCTTGATGATGAGGAAGTCCTCTCCATTTTGGCCGGCGACATAGGCGTTGGATGAGTCATCCAGAGCGATTGTCAGGGTCGATTCGATCAGGTTTGTCGTGCCAAAACGGGCTGCCCAGAGCAATTGGCCGGAAGAACTGTAGCGCACGGTCAGCGCGTCCCGCTCTGTTTCGGGGATATCTGTGGCCCCGGTAACCCAAACATTCCCCGCGGAATCGACCGCCATCGCGTAAACGGTGTCAACGCTATTGGACTCCGCCGAATAGCGCGCCGTCCAGAGGCGATTGCCGGACGAGTCGTACTTGATGATGACAAAATCCGAATCGGATGGCGAGCCAGCCGAGGTGCCCGCAAGGTAAACGTTTCCAAAGCCGTCAACTTTGACGAGCGGATTCACATCCGTCGCCGCGCCCGGACCGTCGTACACGTCGGTCCATTCCTGCCGTATCTGGTCCGAAACAGTAAGCCGAGCAACGGCGCTGGTGATGGCACCGGAGTCATTTGAAACGACCAACGTGTAATTGCCGGCGTCGGTCGATTGAGCACTTCGGATCGTCAGGAGTGAATCGCCCCCGCCCGATACCGGGAAATCATTGCGAAACCACTGATACGAGAACGGTTCTGTTCCTGTCGCTGAAACCGAAAAAACCGCCTCCGCGCCGGCGAAGACAAGCTGGTCCTTTGGTTGCGTCGTGATGATCGGCGGAGTGAGCACGACAAGCCGCGCCTCCGGAGTCGCCACCGCACCGAACTGGTTCGTCACTTCGACCGAGTAATCGCCCGTCTGATCGAAGCGCACGTCGGACAGTACCAGGGAGGAGTTGGTGGCGAATGGCAAGATCAGCCCATTGTAGCGCCATTGATACGCGAGTGGACCGTTCCCCGCGGCTGTGACAGTGAAGACTACATTGCTTCCGGCAGGTACCCTTTGGTCCACGGGCTGGACGGTAATCTCAGGCGCGCCGGAGGGGGCCGGTGTTTGCGCGTATTTGATCGTCAAGAAGCCATCCCCGTTTTGAGGGTCGTGAGTATGTACGGCCAGGAAAATATTTGACGCGCTTGCAACGGCCAGCCCCACGGGGTTGTCGTAGGGCGACGGCGCAACGTAGGCCGATTTCCAGAGGCGGTTGCCCGACGAATCGTATTTCAACAGCGTGACGTGCCAATCGGCTGCGACCGCGCTCACGCCGGCAACATAGGCGGAACCGCTGGCGTCCAGCGCCAGATATTGGGCCGCGTCATAAGCGAGGGGCGAACCATTATGCCGGGCGGTCCAGAGTTCATTTCCGGCAGGAGCGTACTTGATCAGCACGGATTCGCTGTCGCTGCTGCCGAAAATGCTCCCCAGGACCAGAATATACGTACCGTCGAAGGCGATGCCACGAACCTCAACACTTTCATAGCCAGGAAAGCCACGGCGCGCGGCCCAAAGCCGGGCGCCATTTGGGTCGTATTTGACGGTTGTGAACTCGAATCGGGCGATCATCCCCGGTCCGCGTCCGAGGGATATGCCGGCGACATACACATTGCCGAGCGAGTCCACCATAAGCGCCCTGGCGCTGTCGTGTTGATGTAACGGCCCATCATACCGCACGGCCCAGAGTTGCACCCCCTGGTTATTGTATTTGATTGCAGCGTAATCCGAGGCGGTCGTGGTTTCGGACGTTCCCGTGACATAAACATTGCCTTGCAAATCGACCGCCATGCCCGCGGCGCTCTCGCTATGATTGCCGAAGCCCGTGAAAATGTTGGTCCACTTGGGGCTGCCGTCGGCGGAGTAGCAGACGGTGATCACATCCGAGTGCGATCCCGGGCGGACAGTCGTCCCTGTGACACAGACATTGCCGAGAGCGTCGATGGCGATGGCCGCCGGGTGCTCAACGGAGTTGGTGCTGACTGAACACGCCCGCGCCCAGATCTGTGTGCCAGTGGATGAGTATTTAATGGTGGCGAAATCGGCCAGGTCAAACCGTCCGCTGCGGCCCGTCACGACGACGCTGCCATCCGGGCCGACGGCGATCGCGACCGGGAAATCCGCGTCACCTGCAGTTGCATTGAAATACCGCGACCACAGGTTGCTTCCCGCGGCATCGTACCTAAGAGTGGCATAAGTCTGATCAAATCCGGCGAGGTATGCGTGTCCGGCAACATACACTTCGCCAGAAACCCCGGTGGCAAGCGCCACGGGAATCGTCTGGCCCAGGCCTTCTCCGAAATAAAGCCGTGACCACGACTGCTGAATCTGAGCCGAGCAGACGAAGGCGCCCACCGCGGCGACACCGCAGCCGATACGCAAAGTTCCGGGCAAGATCCGCATAGCGGGGAATAGATAGAAGTTAATCCAGTTCGCCACGGAATGAAAGGCGCTTCGAAAACACCAGATGCCAAACACCAAAAACCACCAAAACCCCAAACCCGGCGTTTGTTGTTTAGTCTTTCTTGTTTCGTCCGTTAACGGAACGAACGGTGCGTTCTTTCAGAAAACTTTGCTCTTTCCGTGGTATTTGACTTTTGTTGTGTGCTGCTTGCGAGTGGCAGAATCCATTTGGAGGGTAGAAGCGTGCGTTTTTCCGCAGCCAAATTCACCTGCGGATCGACCAGGAATCGCGGCGGGCGGCCATTCAACGAGCTCGTGACCGTCGCCCTGACTTCCAATGGATAGCCCAGACTTCGCCGTTTGGCCTGGTCGCGGGCGATGTGATGGGCCATCTGCAGGATCATGTCCGGGCGGCTTGCCATCTTGGACGCCTGGCGGGGCGTCAGGTAATGGCGTGGGCTGATTTCCCAGGTGCTGCCGCGGCGCGGGTCGGTAATAGAGAAACGGGCCTGCGAGTTTTGTCGCGCAATTTCATGTGCCACGAGAAACGGTGGCCCTCTTCGGTCCAATGAACGCTGCCAGGATACAGCAAGTGGCGGAGCGGCACGAGAAGTTGGATCGCCAGGTAGGCGCTGATAAGGCTGATGGCGACACGACGTTGCAGGATTGAAGGGTTGAAGGGTTGAAGGGTTGAATCGTTGAACCGTTGAACCGTTGAGCTGTTGAACCGGGCCTTGACCTTTGCCCAAAGGAGGCGCGGCCAGTCGGGCCGTAAATAGAGGGTTGTCGCCGCGATCATCAGCCATGGAAAGATCCCGATGCTGAACAGGATCGCATTGAGCAAGTGAAATGTCACAGCCCACACGAATGCCAGGACGCGGGTTCGCTTCCAGAGTAATAATGGGACAATCGCAAGGTCGAAGATTAGCCCGCCATAGTTGAAAAGCTGTACCCCCCACTCGTTGCCGACGAACAGTCCCAGCACGGGAGTCTGGGCGTAAGGCGCAAGCCAGGAGCGAAAGGGTTCGCCGCGCAGCCAATCCCCGTTCAATTTAGCGATGCCGGCATAAAAATAGACGATCGATAACTGCGCCAGCAACAGCGCCAAGACCCAGCGCGGCGCGGTCGAAGAATTCATCTGCTTAGCCCTCCACGCGTCCAACGAGCCGGCACGGTGCGCTGGGATAACGACCATCAGCAGGCAAAGCAGCGATACTAGGTAGAAGTGGTTCAGGTAATACGCCTGATCGAGCAGAAAAGCATAAGTGAAGGTGACAAAAAGCAGCGTCGCGCTTAAACGATACCAAAAGCCGAGCAGGACGCCCAGCGCCGCCGCGCCTAAAACCGCGAAATGAACGTACATTCCAATGCCGGGCCACGGCTTAACCCAATCGAAACCGTAATACGTGAAGTGAAACTTTGGTTTGACGTAGTATTCTCCGATGAAATCCATCCCCAAATAACGGCCCGCCTCGACGAGCATCGTCAAACCAAACAGGACGCGAAATACGACCAGTGATGCGATGTCCACCGGAACAAATGGCCATTGCCAGGCGTCGAGTCGGCGCGGGAGATGCGCGACTGCAACGGTCTCCGGAGGAGGCAATTGAACACCCGTTGCCATAGGCGACAATGATGTTCCGAGTGTATCTCCGGAAGGCGATTCCAGGCATGGGTTAACAACCCACCGGACAGTGTTTATTCCATTGCGGCTATGATCTCATCGATCGAGAGGAGAGCAAAATTGGTCGCGTAATCGGACATGGCGTAAGGCAGGATCAAATCGCGCCCGTGCGCCAGCGCCCCGCAGGTGTACACGACATTCGGCACATAGCCTTCGCGTTCATGCTCGGTCGGCTTCAGGAGCGGCGCGCGCAGCCGGCCGATCACTCGAGTCGGGTCTTCTTTGTCAAGTAGAAATGCGCCAATACAGTATTTGCGCATCGGGCCGACGCCGTGGCTGAGCACGAGCCAGCCCGCTTCGGTTTCGATGGGCGAACCGCAATTGCCGAGCTGCACGAATTCCCATGGAAAGGTCGGCTTCAATACCAGCTCCGGGGCATACCAAAAATGGAGGTTCTCGGAGTACATGACATAAATATTTTCATTATCCTGGCGCGAGAGCATCGCATAATTCTCGCCGATTTTGCGTGGGAACAACGCCATGCCTTTATTCTTCACGGCCGGGCCGTTCAGCGTGATGAACTTAAAATGCAGGAAGTCCGACGTTTCCAAAAATTGGGGCAGGGTAACTTTTCCGTCAAAAGCAGTGTAGGTGGCGTAATAAACGCGCGTGCCATCGTCGTTTCGAAAGAGAACAAAGCGCGCGTCCTCAATACCGTTGCTCTGCGAAGGCGAGGTCGGGAAAATGACGCGTTCGGAGACGCGGCTTTCGGGAGCGAACTGCACCTCATAGTTCGATTGGGCGAGCAGAAGCATTCCGCGCGCGACGGTCTCCGATTCCGGATCTAATGCACGGACAGATTGAAGCATGGCGTCGGTTTTTTTGCGCAAATCCCGCAGGGTGAAAGAAGACCCCAAACCGTCGAGAACGCGCCGGCTGAACTGGCTCGTCAAACCTAGTTCGTAGAGCTTGCGCTCGAAGAGCGCCTTGTCATAAGACGCGCTCGGAATCTGGCGTGGCTCGGTCAAAAAGCGGGTCGGAGTGTTGATGGTAACGTTGCGATCGGCATCCACAACCCCAGTCCGAAACGTAACGGACGAGATGTGCCCCTCGCCCGTAGCCCGGAAACTGACGATGAAGCGCAACGCGCCCTCCGGCAGGTTACTTTGGTCAGGATGCGGAACAATCGACGGGTTAAACAGGGCGGCGGCTTCGAGCGAGTATTCGTGCGTAAAATAAGCCCCAATGACCATTTTGCGCGCTTCGGAAAGCTTTTGGTTGGTCAGCAGGAAATTTTGGACCTGTTCAAAGCGGGCTTTCAGCAGGTCGCGCATCTGCTGATGCCGTCCGGAGAATTCGGCCATAATCTGGTCGAGCAGATCCCGGATTTCTCCCTCCGAGAGGCTCATCACGCGCGCGCAAAGGTTAACGCAGCGCTGCTCACTCGTAAGCCAGAAGGGGCGCACCAGCACGCGGGATCGATCCGGCACAAGAGGGGTGCCCGTGCGCCGCACGGTAATGGATTTTGGATGGGCAAAGCTCGTGCCGTCATCCTGACCGTCCTCGACCGTTTTCAGGTTAGTGCTCATAGTCCTACCTATTTCAATTAGTCCGGATCGCGGGCGGCTTCGACCGCGTTATGAACGGAACAGCCCCGCTTCTGTGAGGTTAGACTGGTCCCATGCTCGGTCAAGTTCGGCGCGGACGGCTCTCGGTGCTCTATCGGCTACAGATACAAACGAATTGAGCCTAGCGGCCGCCGGCCATGCTGGTTTCCGGCCCAACAAGGTAAAGGCCGAACCAGCGTTGGCTGTTGGCGGACGAGCCTCGAACTTCAAGGCGCACCGGCCCGCCGGCATCAACGGCTTCAATTTCGATTGTGAGGATGCCGTTGCTGTCTTCGGAGTTGTTTTCCCTGACGGCGTACGCCATTCGCACTTTGCCGTCGTCGCTGCGCCAGGCTTCGTCATGCAGCGTCACATCGAACTGCAACGCCGGTTTTCCGTTGACAAGCAATTCAAAATGGCCGGCGGGCTGGGAAATGTAGCCCAATGCCGCCGGAAACCGGAACCGTCGCCCGATTGCGGCAGCTTCCCAAACGACGCGGCCTTTTCCATCGCTCTGCCGGCAATGCGCCAGCGGCAGCCGCCCCAGCCAACTCGAATAGTCCAATTGTTCGGACGCAGTCACGATCCGGAAGGGCGTCCGATCTCTCGCGAACATATCGCGAGAGCGCCGAACCTGTTCGGCAGTGGCGCCACCAAAAGGCGCCGGAGCCCCTTGTTTGAGCCACGCAACCAGGTCGGCCATGTCCTGGGGCGTGATGCTCTGTTCCAGACCCTCCGGCATCACAGAGATAGCTGAGGCTCGGATCTCGGCGATGTCACTGCGCAGGAGCTTTTCCTCGAAACCGCCCCCTTGCACGAGCGTGAGGCTGGTTGCTGTCTCGCCGCGCACCACCCCGCTCAACGAACGGCCATCCCTGGTTTCGATGCTGTACCCCGCAAACCTGGGCTCGACCACGGCATTGGGGTCCAGAATGGCAAGGACGAAATCAGTGACGCTCTTACCGGCGAACTCGGCAAGGTTTGGACCGACGGCGTGACCTGCTCCGCGAAAAGCATGGCAGGAGGCGCAGTTTTTCTCGAACAGAGCCGCGCCGTTCTCGGGATGGGCTTCGAGGTCTTTAACCGAGTGGTATTTCGCAAGGACTTCGGCGCGCGAGGCATCTGGAGGCGGCGCAATACGCAGCTTCTGGCGCGCAGCGAGCGGAATTTCGGCAATTGAGACCCCGCCTCGGTCAACCGCAGTTCGCAATTGCTTCGACCAATCTTCGCGCGTCACCAGCAGGTCGATAAATTTGCTCCGAGTCGCGGGAGGGAGTTGCGGCCAGGCGCTGAGCACGCTCTCAGCCACGATTACGTGGCGAACCTGGCGCAAGCGCTCAAACGCGGCCGGGTGGTGACTCGCGATCTCGGTCAGGAGACGCACGTCGGATTGAAGCTGCTCCGGCTGGTGAGCGAGGAGGGCGATGGCAGCGGTGGAACCGGTTCGCGCCGCCTTGCGGGCATCGTCCAACACCGTGGCGATCTTCGCGGATTGAGAGACGGTCGGCGGGCTTTGTGCGTTCAGAATGGCGGCAAGTAGTTGGAATTGCCGATCTGTAGGTTTTTCATCCGCCTTTGGAATGGCGGCTTGAAACACATGCGCGACCGCGGCTTCGTCGCTGGCGCGCACGGCCGTCGTGATCAGTTTTTCGAGCAGGTCCGGAGCGATGCCTTCCTGAGCCAAAAGCTTTTCGAGAAGCGGAGCAAGATGAGGCACGGCGGAACTCACGATCGCCGCTTTCAACCAACGGTCGTCCTTTGCCTGAGATGCCAAATCAGCGAGGGTGCTGGCTGCGGCTGGATCGGCGTAATTGCCCATGGCCAGGGCAATTTCAAACGCTGTCCTCTGTGCCATTGGCTCGGTGTGCTCACGAGGGTCAACGCTGTGAAGGAAAGTCAGCCCGCTCCTTATACCGGGGGTTACAAGCCTAACGGCTTGACAACGAACGTTTGGATCTTTGTCCCTGCGAGATGCAACTTCACTGCGGCCAAAGTGTTTTAGCAGCCACAGTGCCTGCACCCGGGCCGCAGCATGCAGACCATTCGTCGCAATGACCAAAAGCTCGTCGAGGGGAACGCCCGTGCGGGAGAGAAGTTCGCGGTGAATTAAATCGCGCTTCGGGCCGTTTGGCCCATCGAGTTTTGCCACCAACTCGGAAGCGTTCATTCGCGCGATGTTTTCGATCGACCGCGGCTTCGTCCCGCGAGGATAAACGCGGTAAATACGTCCCTTGTCATCTCCGGCGCGCACGTCGAGCGTCGCGAGACGATTGCTTGAAATCCAGCGTGGGTGTTCGATCACGAAGCGATACATATCGACGACCCACAACGCGCCGTCGGGTCCGGTGCGCGCCTGAACCGGGCGAAACCAATTATCGGTGCTGGCGAGGAATTCAGTGCGTTGTTCGCCAGAGGCGCGGCGCGCCGAAAATGTCGCGCCCCCTGGTTCCAGCACCAGCCGGTGAACCAGGTTGTGCACCGGTTCGCAGACGAAAGCATTACCGTAGTAGTTCGTGCCCAGGATTGTGTCGCGGTAAATCTCCAATCCGCACGCTGAAGTGGTGTGATTCGCGTGGCTTGGGTCATTGAACCGCTCGAGCGTGCGGCTTGCTGGATAAAGACGATTCGGCTCCGGATCCTTCACCGGATACACGCGCGGGTCCGGCGCGGGGACATAGGGGTTGCGCCGGACGTAGTGATCGGGCAGTGGAAAATGCCAGATCAAGGTGCTGTTATCGCAGCCGAACCAGTTGTCCCAATCGTCCCGCACCCGGCCTTGCTGGCTCAGCCCGGCGACCGGCTCGATTTCGCCGGCGCCAGGATTCATCCGAAAATCACGGCCGCCCAGGTCTGCTTCTTTGCCTGTCATGACACTTTTGATTTTGCCGCCAAAAAGTCCGCTCGCGCCGTAAACCCAGCCGTCGAGTCCCCACGTCAAGCCGTTCACGCGCGCCTGGTAGTTGTGCGTCGCGAAACCGGTGAAATTGGTGCGAACAGAGTCCGCTCTGCCGTCGCCATCGGAATCTTCGGCGTAGAGGATGTCCGGCGCAGCGCAGATCAGAGCGCCCTTGTTCCAGGCCATAATTCCCGTGGGAAACGGCAAGCCGTCGAGAAAGAGGCTGGCCCGGTCGTACTTGCCGTCGGCATCGTGATCGCTCAAGACCTTCACTCGCCCGCCCGGTTTAAAGTCGCCGTCCATGCCGCTTGGGTAATCGTGCATCTCGACTACCCAGAGCCGCCCATCAGCGCCCCAGTCAATCGCGACCGGATCCACGATCAACGGTTCGGCAGCGACCAGTTCGACTTCGAGGTTTGCCCTGGCGCGGAATGCTCCCAGCGCTTCGTCCGGGGGTTTTGGCGGCGGAAACTCGGCTTTCTTCGGATCGTCAACAAAGTTTTTTGGCAGAAGTTCATGAACGGTTTTGATGATCAGTTCTTCGCTTTCGGGTGCAAGCCGCGCCGGGCGGTCGTAATACCACAGCGAGTCCTCAGCTTCATAGCCGCCCTCTTGCAGGATGCGCGACGAAGGAATGTAACAGGGAACGTCGTTGGCGTAGGCCGTAACCCACAAGCGGGAGGAGTCAAGTTCTTTCTTCAAACGCAGGGAGTAATCCACGACGACTTCACCGGCCATAAAAACCATCGCCAGATCGTCGCCGAAGGTCCAGGTGTGAACCCGGTAGGCCAGGTTCGTCGGCAGCGCTTCACCGCGATCGAGCCGTGCCAGGTTCTTGCGCGCGTGATAACCCACGATTCCTGATCGTTTCGCGCGTTCCTCCCATTCCGCGCGCGTGAAATGTTTCTGAAATGGCAGTTGAATCTGCTTGCTTCGGCACTCCGGCGAGCCTTTAAGGGGCACGAAAGTGCGCGCCAGAAGATGCTTCACTTCGCGCGCAAGCTCCTCACCGTGCTGGCGCGCGTGGTCCAGTGTGCCGCGCGGACTTGGATTGGCATCGGCCCCGCAGCCGATACTGATCAGCGCGACAGCTCCGGGGTGATCGCGCTCGAGAAATTCCTGCGCATAGCCGGACCAGTCGCCGTGGAACTGATTGAAGTCGCCGCCCAATGTTGTGCAATGGCAGGCATAATTGGCCACAAGCGCCCGGAGCTTCCCGTCGGCATCCGTTACACGCAGCACCGGCAGCGAGTGGTCCACCGGACCTCCCTGGGTTCGGCGATTCTTTGCGAAACGCGCCTCACCCTGGGACCATGTGAGGTGCGCAGGACGACGATCTCTGAGCGCGACACGAGCGACTTGTTCGAGCTTGTCCGCGAGGTCCCTCGTGTATCGCTCGATGCGACCCTGCTCCTCAGGCGGAAGGTCCTGCACGAACAGGTTCGGCGCGAAGCCCGCCACCGTCGGCGCCGAGTGGGTATGGGAAGAACAGAGCGCGATCCGTTCCGCCTTGACCCCGTCGCGCTGCAATCGCCTCGCGAGATCGTCCACCATGGTCCCCTGAATGCCGCAGTTATCGACCGTCAGAAACAACGCGGGCTCCTTCTCGCCGATGGCCAGCGCTTTGGCCCAAATCCGCTGCGCCGCGTTGGTGGCCTCGGTTTTGCGCACGGCGTAACCGGTCATGCGGACGGGATAATCCGGCGTGATGTCGATCCGACCCACCCCGACTTTGAGGGGCTGATCGCCCGCGCCCAGCGCTGCCATCACAAGGCTGATTGAAACCAGAATCGCTGTCTTCATTCGTTGCGAACTCCTGAACCGTCTGCCCGACACCCTCTTCCAATGTTCATTAAAAACTCATGTTACCGAACGCGCCCTTTACGTCCAATGTATAAGCGGTGAGC
>JAKEEH010000332.1 GCA_022616725.1 Limisphaerales bacterium
ACGGCAAGCGTTGCGCCAGCGGCGGTTGTAGATTTGATGAACTTACGTCGTCCCATGGTGGTCATATTACCCTTTCATGCGAGATATGGAATCGTCAGTGGACCTTGGGGCAGCACCGCGACCTGCGCTTCTGATCCGAGGCTGGTCAGTTCGGTTTTCACCGCCCCCTCAATGTCATGGCAGGGCGTCAGATGGGCGGCGTGGATCACGTCGTCGGGCAGGGAACTGTACACCAGCACCCTGGCTTTGCGTTGCACCAGCGCCTGGATTTGCGCCTGCCATTGTTCCGGGCGTACGAATCCAGGAGTGGCGAGCATCGCAAGAATCTCCTCCGGGCTTGAGGCGCTGCGGAGAAGTTTGTCCAGTGGACTGCCCGCCGGCACGCCTTCGCGGCATTCACAGGCCAGTATCAGTGTCCCGCCCGGTTTGATGATCCGTGCGCCGGCGCTCATGCCCTTGACGCCCTGATAGAGGTTCAAATCGAGGGGATAGCCGCTGTTCGTGGTCACGACCACGTCGAACGGCGCACTCACTTGTTGCATGGCGGATTGCCGCACGAACTCAATGCCGACTTTGTGCGCCTGAATGATGTCGCCCGCGAACACGCCCGTGATCTGGCGCTCTTCGTTCAGCGAAACGTTCAGGACAAAGCTTGGCCCAGCCCGCAGGGCGATGTCCCGGAGTTCTTCCCAGAGCGGATTGCCTTCGGTAACGCCAAACGTGGCATTGGGATCGCCAATGTTCTTCGCGCCGTGATTGCTCATGACGGTTTGCAGGGCTGCGGTGCCCGGCACAATGCCTTTGATCCCGCCGCTGAAGCCAGCGAAAAAGTGCGGCTCGATAAACCCGGTGATGATGCGGACATCGGCTTCGACGACGTGGCGGTTCACCAGCGCAGGCGTTCCATCCCGCGTCGTCCCCAGTTGGACGTGTGCGGCTGGGGTTTCGGGCTCATGATTCAAGACGCGGTAATTGGCGACGACTTCCGGCGTGAGCATTCGCTCCAGTTCGGCCCGAGTATTGGGCCGATGCGTGCCAAGTTGATTGAGCAACAGAATGTTTTCGCGCGGCACGCCGGCCAGATGGTCCAGCAACCAGGGAATCAAGCGCTCATTTGGCGTGGCGCGGGTGATATCGGTGAAAGTGATGCACACGCGGTCGGTGGGCTTGATGATTTCGGTAAGCGGCCGAGAGCCGATGGGGATTTTCAAAGCGCGAGTGACAGCTTCCCGTTCGTTGGCCATGCTGGGCGTGTGCGAGGGAGCTATGACGGTTGTTCGTCCCTTCGGGAACTCAACCGGCAGGTAACCCTGGCCATAGGCAAGATCAACTCGCATAAAAACAATTCCGAAGCCCGAATTCCGAAGCCCGAGGCAAGTCCGAAACCCGGAAGTCCGAAATTGGACTTTCCTTCATGTTTCCCACTTCGGATTTCTTGCTCGTCATGGTCCCGACGCTGCGAGGATTAAACCGCGTTGGTCTGATGCCGGCAAGCTCAATGGCCCCCTGTGAGGGCCGTGCAAAAACCGAACGACGCGGGGATTGAATCGTCGTAAGTCGTTGGTAATCAACGCTCCAGTTTGAGCCGTTCTGTGAAATCGTTCGATTTTGTTCGGTTTTTGAGATCGAGGACATGGTCCATGCAGACCCTTTGGTCGAGGTGAGCGAACGACCATCTCTGACGGTGATCGACTGCCTTCGCAGCGTATCGGTTTTGGTAAATCCAGCCGCCTCTGGCCTCGTTAGCCCCCTCCTTACGTCGGGGGTTACAAGGCGAGAATACATCTTCATGCGCGAATCATATGCGAAGCCTGTGACAACAGTATGTCAGCAGCGATTTTAGAAAATTTTCAGGGGCGGAGCGGAGTTGGCATGCAAGTTGTTCGAGGGTTGACTGGTGAACAGGCACTTTCTCTGATCCGGTCCGGTATGGCCGGCGGCGCCAATGGCAGGTACCATTTTTGTTCGCAAACGGCGGCTAGAAGCTTAAGTTAGCAGCATGAGCGCCGAACAGATCGAAGAATCGCTAATGAAGCTGCCGCGGGAAGAACGTCTGCGGTTCGCCCAATGGTTCTACGAGCACGAAGACGATATTCTTGCGCCGCGAGATCACAGCAAAATTCATCCCGCGGTCGAGGCCGAAATCCTGCGCCGCCGCCAGGAGGCGGACGATCACCCGGAACGGCTTGAGGCGTGGGAAGGCACGACGGAACGAGTGCGCGGACGCCTGCATGAGCTTCGTCGTCAAAAGGCCAAGGCTCGTTGAAGAGGACCAACTCCTTGCCGCGGCGTGGTACGACGAGCAGCAAGTAGGTTTGGGAGATGAATTTCTGGACGAAACTGAGGCGGTTATCGCGTCGCTGGCCGAAAGCGCTCCGAGGCATTCGATTCGGTTTGCCGACGTACGCTGCGTCCGGCTGAAGCGATTTCGCAAGTACGGCGTGTACTACGTGATCCGAGGTAATGAAGTTCGCCTTCTGGCGATCCATCATGGAGCCCGAGATCCGCATTGGCTTCACGACCGACGACGGCAGCTTGGCTGAATCCCGAAAGCGGATGCTGGCATTCCCGCCCGTTTTTGTTATGTTAGGCCACTCATCGAATGACAGGTTGTATCGGAGTGGGGCGTTTTGTCCTCGGGTGGATGCTGGCGTCGTGCGGCTTGGCGGTTCATGCCCAAAGCCCTGAGTTCCGGGCGCTTTGGGTGGACACATTCCATGCGGGGATCAAAAGCGGATCGCAGATAACGACGCTGGTCAACGATTTGCGGGCGGGAAACTTCAACGCAGTGATTCCTGAGGTGCGCAAGCGCGGCGACGCCTATTACAATAGCGCGTACGAGCCGAAAGCCGCCGACATGACGATCACGGACGCGCTGGCCGATCTGATCGCGAAGGCGCACAACACGAACAACGGGCCGCGCATCGAGGTGCATCCATGGATCGTCACTTACAATATTTGGAATAGCCAGACTACACCGCCCTCGGAGCCGAACCACCCGTACAATCTGCATCGTGAGTGGCTGACGCAGAATGAAGCCGGGGCGCAATGGGACGGGGGCAACTACGCGTTTGATCCAGGGCACCCGGAGGTGCAGCGGCACACGTTCGATGTGGCGATGGATATCATCAGCAATTATGACGTGGACGGGTTCAACTTCGATTATATCCGCTACGCGGGGAACACATGGGGTTATAACCCGGTGTCGGTGGCGCGGTTCAACCGGCGGTTTGGACGCACGGGCCAGCCGGCAGCGACGGACCCTGAGTGGCTGCAGTTCCGACGCGACCAGGTGACGGCGCTGGTGCGGAAGGTGTATCTCTCGGCGATCGCGTTGAAGCCGCACATCAAGATTTCGGCGGACACGATTACATGGGCGCCGGGGCCGACGAGCGATCTGGCGTGGACGAACAGCTCGGCGGCGTATCGCAATGTGCTGCAGGATTGGCGGTCGTGGATGCAGGAGGGCATCCTGGACATCAACATCCCGATGACCTATTTCCGCCAGAACACGCATCCAACGGATTACATAAACTGGTGCAACTTCGCGCGGGACCGAGCGTTCAACCGGCACTGCGTGATTGGACCGGGGATTTACTTGAACTCGCTGTCGAACAGCCTGGTGCAGATGCGACTCACGCGCATGCCATCGCCGGGAGGAAATGTCGCTGACGGGATTTGCGGGTATTCGTACGCAGTGCCTACGTCGAATAATTTGCCGCGCTCGACGTTTCTGACGGCGTTGACGCAGGCCAGCACCTCGCGGCTATACGAGACAAATGCGACACCAATTTTTGCGACGGCCGTGCCAACCCCGGCGATGCCGTGGAAGGCCGCGCCAGCGGGCGGGCACCTGAAGGGATTTGTTTATGGCGGGAGTGTCACAAACCCGTTGGACGGCGCGACGGTGACGCTGACCGGAGTGGTGCAACGCACGGCGATTGCGGATGCGACCGGCTTTTACGGGTTCGTCGATTTGCCGCCGGGAAACTATGGGGTCCGATCCAGTCTGGCGGGGTTCGCCCCGGCGGCGAGCAGCGTGGTGATCACGGCGGGCGTGGTCTCGACTGCCGACTTGTTGTTGACGACTAATGAGACGGTCCCGCCGATCATTTCCGGCGTGAACGCGATCGACATCACGGACAGCGGGGCGCGGATCATTTGGAACACGGATGAGCCGACCAGCAGCATCGTTGATTACGGCGCGTCAGCCGGCTACGGGAGCAGCCGGACGAACACGGCGCTGGTATATGCGCACTCGATGCAATTGAGCAATCTGACCGCGAACGCCACCTATCATTATCGAGTGCGCTCGCGCGACGCAGCGGGGAACCTGGCCACCTCGGGGGATTTTGTGTTCGTGACGAACCCGTTGGGAGTGGTGAGCGACATCATCGTGGACAATCCGGAGGCATCCGTGGCGGGGACGTGGAGCACGGGGACGAGCGCGACTGACAAGTACGGAGTGAATTACCGATTCAAAGGGCAGGGCAGTGGTTCCGGCTACCTGCGCTTTACGCCGAATATCTTGAGAACCGGACAGTACGCAATTTTTGAATGGCACTCGGAGGGGAGCAACCGGACGACTAATGCGCAGTATGTCGTTACATGCACCGGCGGGGCGGCGACCCGCTACGTAAACCAGCAAATCAATGGCGGACAATGGAATCTTCTGGGGAGTTTCCCGTTCGGGGGCTGGGGCGACTGCGTTGACATTACTGACAGGTTCAGCGAATCCGGTTCGACGGTCGTGATTGCGGATGCCCTCAAGTTCGTGTATGTGCCAACGCCGCCCACCATTACCATGCATCCGCAAAGCCGGACGGTGCGGGTTGGCAGTAACGTGACGTTCACCGCCAGCGCGACCGGGACGCCACCGTTAACTTATCAATGGCAATTCAATGGGTCGGAGCTCGCAGGCGCGACAGGACCGAGCTTCGCGCGCGTGAATGTCAATACGAATCATGCCGGAGAATACTCGTTGGTGGTCAGCAACATGGCGGGCACGGCGCAAAGTTCGAACGCGCTGCTAACGGTGACGTTGCCGGCCGCGCCGTCTATTCAACAGGTCGTCATCCTGGAGACAGGCGTGCGGCTGTGGATCGCGAGTGAAAGCGGGTTCCCCGTGCAAATCGAGGCTTCACAAACCCTCACGAACTGGGCAGTGCTCGGGACGGTAACGAACACGACAGGGACCGCGACGTTTCTCGATGGGCGGGCGACGAACCGGCCGGGGCGCTTTTACCGGCTGCAGGCTCGTTAAGCGAGCGAGGCCCTCGCGGTACGATTCGCTACATGATTCTGTTTTCGAGATCTTGCCGGGCCGATCATCATTGTCAGCGCGGCTGCGGTCGTGTTTGATGCGCGCCATGACGGAGACGGAAGCACTGAAAGTGTTTCGGGAGACAGGCGCGCTGATGGAAGGTCATTTTGTGCTTCGCAGCGGGTTGCACAGCCGGCAGTTTTTTCAATGCGCGCTGGCGCTCCAGGAAATGCCCGTGGTCGAACGTTTCGGAGCGGCGTTGGCGGACCGAGTGAAGCACCTCGGCGCGCACACTGTAATCGCTCCGGCCATGGGCGGGCTCGTCATCGGGCAGGAGGTGGCCCGGCAGCTCAGGGCGCGGTTCATTTTCGTGGAGAAGGAAAACAATCAACTGGCCCTGCGCCGCGGGTTCAAGATTGCGCCGCGTGAAACGATTCTCGTCGTCGAAGACGTGATCACCAAAGGAGGCCGAGTGCAGGAGACAATTGACATCGCGCGCGAACACGGGGGCAGGGTAACGGGCGTCGCGATGATCGTTGATCGTTCGGATGGAACGCTGGACCTGGGCGTGCCTGTTTTCAGCTTGATTCGCATGAATGTGGAAACGTTTGCGCCGGACAAACTGCCGGCGGACCTGACCGCGCTCCCGGCGGTCAAGCCGGGCAGCAAGTAAGCATGGCTTACGAGTCTTTCGCCAGTTTTGTCGCCGCGCTCGAGCGGGCAGGGGAATTGACGCGCGTCTCCGAGCCGCTCGGGACCGAACTGGAGATTACCGAAGTGGCGGACCGGCAGATGAAATCGCCAGGAGGAGGCAAGGCGCTCTTGATTGAGAAACCGACCGTCAATGGGAAAGTCTCTCCGCTTCCGCTCGCGATCAACACCCTGGGCTCGGCGCGGCGGATGGCGATGAGCCTGGGCGCCGAGTCGGTGGATGCGGTCGCGGCTGAACTTGGTTCGTTGATGAAGGCGAAGCCACCGACGGGTTTTCGTGAGGCGATCAAGCTGCTTGGGACCGCGCTCGATCTGCGCCATGCGAAGCCGAAGTCGGTGAAGAATGGTCCGTGCAAGGAGGTCATGCACAGGTTCGTCGAGGGTCGAGCGTCGAGCGTCGAGGGTCTCGCGACGTTGCTCGACCTGCCGATCCAAAAATGCTGGCCGGAGGATGGCGGGCGGTTCATTACCCTGCCGTGTGTCGTGACGCGAGACCCGGACACGGGTGAGCGCAATGTGGGAATGTATCGCATGCAGATTTATGACGGGCAGAGCACCGGCATGCACTGGCAGTTGCAAAAGGTGGCGGCGCGCCATGGGCGTCGTTACTACGAGACGGGCCAGCGCATGCCCGTTTCGGTGTTCCTCGGCGGCGATCCGGTGTTCACGTTTTGCGCCACCGCGCCGCTGCCGGACGGCTTGGACGAATATTTACTTGCCGGCTACCTTCGCAAGCAGTCGGTTGAGCTGGTGAAATGTGAGACAAACGATCTGGAGGTGCCTGCCAACGCGGATTTTGTGATCGAAGGCTACGTCGATCCGAAGGAACCGTTGCGGCCCGAGGGACCTTTTGGGGATCACACCGGCTACTACACGCTGCCAGAACCGTATCCGGTGTTTCACATCACCGCGATCACGCATCGTAGAGATGCAATCTATCCGGCAACGATCGTTGGCATGCCGCCGATGGAGGATTTTTACATCGGCAGCGCGAGCGTCCGGCTCTTTCTGCCAATCTTCAAAATGAATTTCCCGGAGATCGTGGACATCGCACTGCCGGCTGAAGGCGTCTTCCACAACCTCGTCTTTGTGAGCATCCGCAAGTCTTACCCGATGCAGGCCTACAAGATCATGCACGGGCTCTGGGGCATGGGCCAGATGATGTTCACCAAATATATCGTGGTAGTGGACGACGACGTGGACATTCACAACACGAGCGAGGTTCTGTTCCGCCTCTGCGCGAACACGGACCCGCAACGCGATAGCATTTTCACCAAAGGCCCGGCGGATGTCCTGGACCATGCAACTTCTGAAATTGCGATTGGAACAAAGCTGGGAATTGACGCCACGCGCAAGCTCGCCGGTGAAGGATTCAAAAGACCGTGGCCGCCGCTGATAAAGATGGATGAAGCGGTGAAGGCAAAGGTGGAAAGGCTTTTCGGACAGATAGCCAATCGCCGATAGCCGATAGCCCAGAGCCAAATGATCGAGGAGCAGTTTATTACGCACGACGGGTTGATCCATCAGCCGAGTCGCTGCAGCTTTCATTTTTTCGGCGGAGTCGCGGCCGGAGTATTGGTTTTGGGCAACTCTGCCACGATACTTCCTTTCCAGTGATCACCTGATGGAACCAACGTCACCTGCCCTCCGGTTGTGACCACGACTTGGGCGCCGCTTCCTGTCGCAGATTTCGAACCGTTCCGTGGAACGAACACAAGGGATACAATGGCGAGAGCACATACAACGAGAATGATGACATTGCGTTTCACCTACAGAAGCGACACCGGATAGGAGCCTTCTTGTATAAATCAAGCCGTATAACCGTTGGGATGCTTTTTGTGCCACTCCCACGCGCTGGCAACGATCTGATCAAGTTTCGGAAATTGCGGCTCCCAGCCCAATTCGACACGGGCTTTCTCCGCTGACGCGATCAGTTTCGGCGGGTCGCCAGGGCGCCGGGGCTTCTCGATCACCGGGATTTTTCGGCCGCAAACTTTCTCGCAGGTGCTGATAACCTCGCGAACGGAATAGCCATCGCCGTTGCCGAGATTGAAGAACCCGCGCTTGCCGGGCGTCATGGCCAGGATGTGCGCCTGAGCCAGGTCGATGACGTGAATATAATCGCGAATGCACGTGCCATCGGGGGTCGGATAATCGGTCCCAAAAATCTCGCAGTGCGCCGCCTGTCCAAGCGGAACTTTCAGCACGTTCGGGATCAGGTGCGTTTCGATACGGTGATGTTCGCCAAATTGCATGCTTGCCCCGGCGGCATTGAAATAACGAAATGCCACAAACTGCAGTCCGTGAATCTCCTGATACCAATGGAGCAGCCGCTCGAACATCAGTTTCGATTCACCATAGGGATTGATCGGCCGCTGCGGCAGGTCTTCGGTCATCGGCACTGTCTCCGGCGGGCCATAAGTGGCGCAAGTCGAGCTGAAGACAAACTTGCGCACGCCGCACGCGACGGCCGCGTCAAGTAAATTGAGGCCATGCGCCACGTTGTTGCGAAAATATTTGCCGGGGTTGGCCATTGATTCACCGACGAGGGCGTTGGCGGCAAAATGAACGATGACTTCGGGACTCGCGTCCTTGATTGACTGCGTGACCGCCGGTTCATCGCTCAGCCGGCCCTGGATGAAGACCGCGCGGTTGTCCACGGCGCCGCGATGACCTTCAGAAAGATTATCGAACACGGTGACTTCATGACCGGCGTTCAGCAGTTCCTCGACACAAACTGACCCGATATAGCCCGCTCCGCCCGTGACAAAAGCTTTCATGTGCAAAAGCTACGGATGCAGTCCGCGTGCGACAACGCGAAATGCGTCGGGTAAAGTAGGCAAGCGCGTGTTTTCTCTGGAAAAGGAGCCTCCGACAGACGAGAGTCGATGGCGAGAGACGCGGGTCTCGAATAGAACGAACAGGGCACATGTGGACGTTCACGGTTAAACGGATTATTCATCTGATTCCGATCCTGCTGGGGGTATCCCTGCTCACGTTTCTGTTGATGGCGCTGACGCCCGGAGATTACCTGAGCACGCTGGCCATGAATCCGCAAATTTCGCCCGAGAAGCTGAACGAACTTCGCGCCCGATATGGCCTCGATAAGCCCTGGTATGTGCAGTATCTCTACTGGCTGAAGAGCGCCATGGTCGGCGATTTGGGTTACTCGTTTGCCTACAAAATCCCGGCGACCGAACTGATCCTTGGCCGGCTTTGGAACACCTTTTTGCTGTCGCTTTTCGCCACGCTCCTCGCGTGGAGTGTCGCCGTGCCGTTGGGCATCTGGGCGGCGGTCAAAAGGAACTCTATTGCCGACCGTTTCTCCTCTCTGGTTGCGTTCGTCGGCCTTTCCATTCCAGAGGTTTTGCTGGCGTTGCTGGCGCTGATGTTCGCGCACGCGACGCGTTGGTTTCCTGTCGGCGGGGCGCAAAGCGCCCTCTATGACCTGATGTCCCCAATGGAGCAACTCTGGAACCGAGCACATCACCTCGTCTTGCCCGTGCTGGTGCTGGCGGCGAGCGAACTCGCGGGGATCATGCGCCAAATGCGCTCGAATCTTCTCGACACGTTGCGCGCTGATTTTGTCACGTCGGCACGCGCCAAAGGCTTGCCTGAAGGCTGGGTTGTGTACAAACACGCTCTTCGCAATGCCATCAATCCGCTGCTGACGATTTTTGGGTATTCGTTGGCCGGTTTGCTCAGCGGCGCATTCATCGTCGAGAACATCATGGCCTGGCCGGGGCTCGGCCGCCTGGCCATGGAAGCCTTCTTCGCCAAGGACCAGCCGCTCGTCATCGCGGCCGTGGTCATGGCCGCGACATTGCTCGTCGTCGGCAACTTCGTCGCCGACCTCCTCCTCGCGTGGAGCGATCCGCGAATTCGTCTGCGCTAAATGGACCCTGCCGCTCAGAATCCCGCCGCCCTGAAGCCCATTGAGGTTGAGCATCTCTCGCCCGGCCAACTCTTTTGGCGCAGGCTGAAAAGGCAGCGAATCGCCGTGATTGGCGCGGCGATTCTGTTCGTTTTGTATAGTGGCGCTTTTTTGGCTGGTTTTATTGCGCCGTATAGCTTCGAACGCCAGGACCGGCAGCGGTTCTTTCACTCGCCGACTTGGCCCAAAGTGAGTGGCGGTCGCCTGGTGGTGCCGAAGTATGAAGAAACCGGCTCGTTCAAATACAGAGCGACCACCGATTACAAACCCATTCACTTTTTCGTCCGTGGCGATAAATACAAATGGCTTGGGCTTGTCCCTTCGACGCTGCACCTCTTCGGCACCGATGACCCGGCCAACTATCCAGTGTATCTTCTCGGCACGGACCAGTATGGTCGCGATATCTTCTCGCGGCTGGTTTATGGCTCGCAAATCTCTCTCTCGATCGGCCTTATCGGCATCGCGCTCTCATTCAGCTTCGGGATGTTGATCGGCGGCATGTCCGGCTATTTCGGTGGCTGGTCTGATACCCTCATCATGCGTCTCTCCGAATTAATCATGTCGATTCCGGCCCTGTATCTCATCATGGCGTTGCGTATGACGTTCCCGCCGAAACTCAGTTCGGTCCAGGTTTATCTGCTCATCATTGTGATTTTGAGTTTCGTGCGCTGGGCCGGGTCGGCGCGGGTCATTCGCGGGATGGCTTTGTCGATTCGCGAACGTCAATTCGTCCTCGCGGCCCGTTCGCTCGGCCAAACCAACCTGCGGGTCATCATCCGCCATTTACTCCCGAACACCTTCTCTTATGTTATCGTCGCGGCCACCCTCAGTATCCCTTACTATATCCTGGGCGAAGTTGTTCTCAGTTACCTGAACGTTGGCATCCAGGAACCCGACGCAAGCTGGGGCATCATGCTCAATGCGGCGCAGAACCCGGACCACCTCGAAGACTTTCCCTGGCTGCTTGCCCCCGGCGTCGCCATCTTCATTACCGTCCTGGCGTTCAATTTCCTGGGCGATGGCCTCCGCGACGCCGTCGATACCAAGAGTTAACTGTGCGTGTATGACCGTCGAATTCGACCTCACGAAAGACGACCTCATCGCATTCAATCTCTACCACAATTCCCATTCGACAGCAGTGCGTCGGCAATATCTGATCGGTTGGTTTCTTCCCGCAGCCATCTTGCTTGCGGTGTGCATTGGCATTTGGATGCTCGCGGATCAAAGCCGAAACACACCACTTCGCACCTTTCTCGATCTGCTCCCGCTTTTTTGCAGCGTTCCACTCTTCCTACTCTACTACCCGTGGGCTTATCGCCGCAAAGTTCGGAAAATCATTGATGCGATGGTAAGCGAGGGCTCGAACCGCGGCTTGTTTGGCCGACATGCGGTCTCGATTTCCGAAATTGACATTACAGACTCAGGTGCTTTCGGCCAGACTACCCGCGTCTGGTTCGGAGTCGAGCGGGTCGTGGGCACAGAGCACTATGCGTACATCTACCTCAGTTCATTGTCCGCGGTGATCGTTCCTCGTCGCGCGTTCGTCAGCGAGGCCGAATTCGAGAAATTTATTGAGCAGGCCAACGATTATCACGCGAACGCCGGACCCATTTCGATCCGTCAATGATCCCAGTTTCAGATGGGTGGCGCTCGCTGAGGACGAATGGGTGCGGAGGTGAACTCGACCCCGGCGAAAATCTCCTTCAAATCCAGGGTAATCTCTAATGAGGGCAGCGCTATTGTCGCATTGAGCCCTTCCGCCGCTCGCAACGTCCACTCGTCATTTCCCCCCCGCACGAACTGCTCCACCCGCGGCATTCGTTGGCTGACGAGGAGGTATTCGCGCAGTGTTGGGATTTGCGTATAGTGACGGAATTTTTCACCGCGATCGTAAGCCTCCGTGGAGTCAGACAGCACTTCGATTAACAGGGTCGGGTTCACAATGGTATCATCCGTTCCTGGCACGACTTGAAATGGTCCGCACACAACTGACACGTCGGGATAGGTAAAAAGGCCTGTTGACTCCACCTTGATTCGCAAATCGCTTGTGAATGCTTTACAAGGGCGGCCCCTCAGATTCAGCTGCAACTGGGCTATGCTGTTTGCCGCAATAAGGCTGTGCATCACTGTCCCGCCCGCCATAGCAAACATCTCCCCTCCAAAAAACTCGCTCTTAAACGGCGCCGCCCGTTCAAGCGTGAGGTATTCAGCCTCAGTCAATCCGCGCTCCGTGTTCAGAAGTGCCATCCGATCAAAACTACAACCTCGCCGCTTGAAAGCAACACGATAGCCAATGCGCCGTCACTGCGCATACACCGTCCAATCCCCATAATTTCCTGGCAACAGCGCCAGGATCGCCTCGATGATCCCGGCAAGAAAACTGATCTCGACCAGCGCCGCCTGCCGCCGTGGTTTCAGCGACATGAACTGCGTCAGCGTTCGCACATTCATTTCTTCCTCGCCCAGATCGTACCGCGCCGCGCGCATGAGCCGGTGATCGTTCAGCGCGATCATGAGCGTGTGCGCTTCCTCATCGGTCAATTCGAGTCGTGCGGACTTGCCCGGGGCCGGCACCAGTTTACGGCGCCAGCCACGCAGTGCGTCGAGATTCGCGGTCTTCATCTCATGCAAAGTCTCGATCCATTCGCGCGTCTGTTCGTCGGTCATGCCGGCCGCGGCGCAACCGCGCGTTGAATACCAGGCTCCCGCGACCCTCGGGTTGATCTCAGCCGGCTTAATCCGGTAATTGCGGATGATGCTGGAGAGGGCGCGCCGCAGCATCTCAACTTCCAGGAGTGCAAAGGAAAGAACAATTCGGTCGTTCTCCCGCCCGGCCTTCATACTTCGCTCCGTTCAATCGTGACGATCAGGCCGTGCGCCTGGATTTGCTGATGATACAATTCAGCTTTCTCGCGCGTCTCGCTTGCCACGATGCTTTTGCCCTGGCGATGCACCTCCAACATATGCCGCGTCGCCTTCTCCATGGTGAAGGCCAGCACCTTCATGAACACAAACACGACATACGTCATCTGATTGATCGGATCGTTCCAGACCACGACGTTCCAGCTCTTTTCGAACGCCTCTTCGACCTTCGTACTCGTGATCTCGACGGGCGCGGGCAACGTTTCCGTGTCCATGCAAGGATTCTAACCTGTTTCCAGTGATCCTGCACTGCGAAACGATCCCGACACGCCAGGCCGTTATTCATTGACGGTACCCGCATTGTCTAGTAAGGGCGACGTAATGAATACAACCTCCAAATGCCAAACACCAAAGAGCCAACCCGGGCGATCACGAACGACGAATGACGAAACCCGAAAGAGCGAAATCCCAAATCCGAATGACCTTCGCATTTCGTCATTCGGATTTAGGATTTTTTTCGAGCTTCGAGTTTCGGCTTTCGTCATTTCCTGCTTATGGTGTTTGGAACTCGCGCAGGCCGCCCAATTAAAATTCAAGCCCGTCGAGATCGACTCAAAGATCGAAATTGGTTACGGCATCGCTGCCGCGGACGTTAATGGCGACAAGAAAACCGACCTCGTCCTGGCCGACAAAAACCAAATCGTCTGGTACGAAAACCCCTCCTGGAAAAAGCATGTTATCGCAGAGAAACTGACTCCGCGGGACCACGTTTGCCTTGCCGCGGCGGATATAGACGGTGATGGGAAGGCAGAAATCGCCGCCGGCGCGGAATGGAACCCCGGCGACACGGTGAACAGCGGGGCGGTTTTTTATTTGATCCCTCCCGCTGACCGCACGCAGAAGTGGGAACCGGTAAAATTGCACCACGAACCGACCGTCCATCGCATGCGCTGGGTCAGGAATGCCGAAGGAAAGTTCGATCTGGTCGTCGTGCCCTTGCACGGGCGCGGCAATAATCCGAAAGCCGAAGGCGCGGGCGTAAAAATCCTCGCCTACAAAGTGCCTTCCGATCCGACGCAGCCCTGGAAAACCGAGTCGCTGGACGAATCATTGCACAAGACACACAATTTCGACCCGGTGCAACTGGACCGCGATGCCGCCGAAGAGATGTTCGTCGTCGGCAAAGAAGGCCTTTTCCTCCTGGACGCTACCGACCGTAAAGTTACCCTCCTGGGAACCAACAGCATTGGTGGCGCAGGCGAAGTGCGCGCCGGCCGCGTCGCCGGAAAGGTATTCTTTGTCACAACCGTTGAACCGATGCACGGCAATACGCTCGCCCTTTATACCGCCCCGTCCGCCATCGAACATGCGGACGCGACATGGCATCGCCTCGTGCTCGACGAAAGTCTAATCGACGGCCACGCCCTTGCGTGCGGCGACCTCATCGGCCAGGGGCGCGACCAAATCGTCGTTGGCTGGCGGGCCATGAACCGGCCCGGCGCGAAGGTCGGGGTCAAAGTTTTCATCAGCACCGACAAAGAAGGGCGTAAATGGACGGCAACGACCGTGGACGACGGCGGCATGGCTTGCGAGGACCTTGTGCTGGCCGATTTGAATGGTGACGCCAAGCTTGATATCGCCGCCGCCGGGCGGGCCACGAAAAACGTGAAGATCTACTTTAATGAGTCACAGCACTGATACGGAGGCTCTTCCAGCGCGCCAATCCTTGTCCTTCGTTGTCTTTTGTAAGCTCCGTCAAATCCTGCAACGGTGTTCCCAACAGCCCCGCGTCCAATGGGCCGCAGCTCATCCGGCAGTTTCACTGTCGCGTCCCGGCGATACACCATCCCGACGTTACCCGGACGCGGTCCGGTGCCACGACTCAGCGCGAACGGACGGCAGAGAATGCCTAATATAACACTTGATCTTTTGGCCGCGCGCCGATTATGCTCTGTCTCGTCCCAACAGAACCGAGCTTGGCATGCGTTTGGAGCATTGCGAAGTGCGCGCTACACGGTCGGGTTGGCCGTGACTGCTTCAATCAGCCGAACTCACGACAAATGACAACTATGCAAGGCTGCAAAATTCTTAGAATCAGCGGCGTCCTCCTGGTATGTGTTGCGGCGCCAGGTCTGCCCCTCACTGGCCATGCCCAAATTGTGGCTACCAACTGGCAGGCCTTTAACGACCACCGGCCCAGCGCCGCCACACACCCAAATGCCACTGGGTATGACATGCGCCAGACTGGTGATGGAGGCATCCTGAAGGACTACTTCAGCGGCGGAGTGCTTCCGGTCAGTCTTGTGATTAACAGTTTCGGCACCATCGACGATTTCGGCGCCAACGGTTATCCCGCGATGGGAACCCCTGCTTACGAGCTGTTCAACGGCATTCTTGATGTCGGCAACACGGGAACGATGCCGGTGCGCAACCGCCCAGCCGGTGTGGTGTCTTTCATCACGCTCACCTTCACCAACCTCGACCCGTCGCAGAAGTATTATTTTCGAGGCACTTCCTGCCGCGCCAACTCCGCTTATGTCGATCGCTGGACAGTTGTAAGCCTTCAAGACGCCGTCTCCTTCCAAGATGCCCACACGGCGGGCGTGGTTGATCAAGCCAACAGCACCGGTTATCCACTGGCGGCTGGCTTTATCAACACGTTGACCAATGGGCAGGCTGCCTGGAATAGCGGTGACAATGTCGCCCTTGGGGCGCTCATCGGTTGGAATGAAATCGATCCCGGTCCGGACGGGAGCTTCTCCATTCGCGTTGATCAGTATATTGCCAATCCGTTGCCCAATGGCAGTGCACCGAACCTTGGGACCTATGGTTATTCATTTACAGCGATTTACCTGGCTGAAGTCGGTATTCCGGTTCCGGTATCGATTACAGGCCATCCCACAGGTCAAACGCTGCTTGAGTGCCGGTCATTCACGCTCACCGTTTCCGCGTCCGGCTCATTTCCAAGGTCTGTACAGTGGCTCAAAGGCGATGAGGAAATCCCTGGTGCGACCAATACGACCTATACCGTCGATGCCGCGCAGACGAGCGACTCCGGCGTTTACCGGGCACGCGTCACCAATCCGGTCAACACCCAAACCAGCAACCCTGCGACAGTAACGGTGAATGAAGACACCATTGCGCCGTTGATTGCCGGTGTGTCGAGCGTGAACGCGAACGAAGTCGGCGTCCTCTTCAATGAAATCATGGATCCGACCACGACTTCAGAACCGTTTGGATACACCGTCGATGGAGCGCAATCGGTCACCAATGTCATCATGTTTCCTGGTAACCGGGGGGCGATCCTCCAATCAAGCGTGCCGGTGGCAAACACCTTCACCGTCGGCGTGACCGACGCGCGCGACTGCTCGCTCAACCAGATCGCGGGTGGCACCACCGCCAATGGCACAAAATGGGCCGATTCAAGTGATGTGGGACCGCCGGCTTTGACCGGACACGCCCTGGCGATTGACGTTGGCGATGCCGATGTGATTGCCGGCGGGCGGGACATCTGGGATGCTTCGGATGAGTTCCATTTTGTTTACAACCAACGCAGCGGGGATTTTGATGTCACGGTAAAAGTGCAGCGACTCGATCCTGCTAACAATTGGTCCAAAGCAGGTCTGCTCGCTCGCGAGTCTTTGGACACCGCCAGCAGGACCATCGAGGCTTATACCACGCCCGATCGGCCACCCGGCACTCGCAGTTATGAAGCCGGCAGGCGTCCCGAACCTGCTACCGCTACCCTCGATTGGGGCGGACGCCCGCCTTCGCCTTTGCCCAATGCCTGGGTGCGCTTGCGCCGCAATGATGACACGTGGCGAGCCTACTGGGGAACCAACGGCACTGACTGGACGCTTTATGCCGGCCCCGCCATGCAGGTGATGACTCCTGAGCTCCTGGTTGGACTCGCGACGACCTCGCACGATGTTAACCTCACGACCATCGCCGAATTCCGCGACATGGGCGATTTCGCTTATCCTGGCGCGTCGCTGGCCTTTAATCCCGCGCCCCAATCCGCCTCGGTGCAGGCAAATACCAGGGAAGTCAGCTTCAGCGGACGAGCGGTGGCTACGGGCGCGCCGCAAAGCGAAATCCACTACCAATGGCAGCGCAGCCCTGACGGCACGACCTGGACCAATGTGCCTGGGGCCACAGGAACGAACATTTCGCTCAGCTTCCCGACCGGAGATGATACCGGCGATTCCTTCCGGCTTGTCGCTTCCATTCCGGGCGCAACGCTAACCAGCCCGGCGGCGACCCTGACACTTACACCCGATACGGTTCGTCCACGGCTGGTGTCAGCAGTTGGGATCAGCTCCACGGCCGTGATTGCCTTCTTTTCCGAACCTATGGATTCGCCATCGCTCGACCAGTTCGCCATATCCATTGAGCCCGGCATCACGGTGGCGACCGCCGCTGTAAACCCGGCGAATCCGTTGCGCGTCGATATCACAACCGCCGTGGAATCGCCTCTGACGATCGGGAATACCTACACCCTGATCGCCACAGCGTTTGATAACGGCGGAATATTCTCTGGCGCCGTGGACCGCAGCCTGAACCCGGTGGACCCCAATCCTGCTTCCGCCCAGTTCGTCTCCCAGAACTATCCTGGCGATCCAAACGCCTTGGTGTTCGTCCCGACCAACACCAAGCGGTCGCTGGGCTCGCTGACCGAGCGCGGGTTTGACGGACGGATGGTGCAAATCGCAGCCACGATTGCCAACTCGCTCGCTGTCGCTGAGCAAATGCTGGCCGGCACTTACATCAATCCAGCTACCGGCCAGCCCTATCCCAATCTCGCGCCGCAGCCGACGTTTGTGGAACCGAATGTGGTGAATTATCTCGGCAGTGGCGGTGCCGGCAGCATTATGGGTGATACGCAGTTCCCCGGATACGTCGGACCCGCGGATAACATGGCCATGGAAATCCTCACCTACGTTGAGATGCAACCAGGGCTCTATCGTATGGGCGTGAACAGCGATGACGGCTTCCGCGTTTCACCCGCCACTAGCGTCAATGACCCAAATAACGCAATCACTCTCGGCCAATTTGATGGCGGTCGCGGAGTCGCTGATACTGTATTCGATATGATCGTAACCGAGGAGGGCCTGTATCCGATGCGGCTCATTTGGGAGGAAGGGCAGGGGGACGCAGCTTGCGAATGGTGGGTCGAAAGCCTCGTTGATAGCAGCCGCACGCTTATCAACGGCAGCGATGCAATCCGGGCATTCCGTCCACCGTCTGGTGGCGGCGCCCCCACCATTGCAGTCACTCGCGGCACGGGAACAATTACATTGTCCTGGACAGACGCCGAAGGCGCTTACATCCTGGAGTCCTCTGCCAGCCTCAGTGCGCCTTCATGGAGCAACGTCAGCGGCGTCATGGGGGCGGGCGGCAATTTCTCCGTGACCATCACCCTCCCCGCCACAGGCAATCGGTTTTATCGCCTTTATAAGTAGCCGTACAATCGGCTGCCTCGGACGATCCGGAGTTTCGACTCCGGGTCGTCTCACTTAATCAATGCATCTCCACGTCGCAGGTCCCGATGCCGCCGCGATAGAAGTTGAATTGGACATTCGGATGGTCGGCCAGCAATGACATCGGCACGGCAGCGTCGGGGATGTTCTTTGCGATCATCCAGGTCGTAAGGCGTTGACCGAACGGGTTGTCGTGCATTCCGGCGTGCCAGATGGACACCTTTTCCCCCCGCCATGTCTCCACCGGGCCAACGCTGATCGCCCTGGTCGGCACAAGTGCGATATTGCCGCCACCAGACGTGCGCGCATTCTGCGCAATCGTAAGGGGGTGAAGATCGACGACCCGCGTGGCCAACTGCCGGTATTCAGCCGGCACGGGTGGCTGGTCCTTGTACGGCCCTTCTCGCCTCGGAGGGTCGTTGAAGGCCCAATGTTTCACGTCTCCCTGTCCTCCCTGCATGACGGCGCAGCGGACCCCCTCCCAGCTCTTCCGATAGGCGGTCGTGTCGGCTTTCGGAAAATGCAAATTCTCACCCGGCATCACCAAATCGGGACGGATCCGGTTGAAACAAAGCTCGCGATCCGCGCGCTCGAATGACAGGGGATGGGTCACCGGCACCTCGCGCCCGTCGTGAAACCATTCGTCCATTCCCCAGAAATGGGCGGATTTGAGCGAAAGGTTCAATTCATTGACCAATCGCGCCACCAGCGGCAATTGCTCCGTCGGGCCAATTGGGCCGCAGATACCCACAGGATTGTCCGGCGTGGATTGTTTCCATGCACTTATGTATTCAAGCGCTTCCGCGAGATAAAACTCCTCCAGCGTGTCGTACATCGCGACGCGAAAACCGGGCCGGGACAATTTTAGCATCGATTCGGGCGTGAGCCGCGCCGCGGCTTCGATGATTTCACTGTCCAGAGTCGTATAGTCCCACCAATCGGGTGCGATGGAGCTGAGTTTGCGCGGCATCACCCCTCCCACTTCATCGCCAGCGAGTTGAGAAGCTCGCGGGGCGCAGCACCGTCATACACCAAAACCCGATATCGCAAGACCAACGGTATGCCCGCTTTCATCTGCACAGCCGCCAGCGCGACGATGCAAGGGTTGAGCATGCGGACGTCGCGATGATTGTGCCATAACGACGGCGGATTCTTCGGATGATCGATCACCGCCGCCCCAGCGACCGTTCCGTCGGGCAGCGTCAGGTTGTAGGCGTACCATGGCGCTGCCGGCCAGTCCGAGGCCGGTTCAGTGTGCTTCGGGTTCGGAAGCTTCACCGGACCATCGGGACCTTCGGCTTCCAGTTTGCCGTCCTTGCGCACGCGGAGGCAAAAGCCGCTGAACGCCCAACGCGACAACGTCACGTCGTCTTTGGCGGTCAACCTGTAAGTAACGTCCAGCACAGTGGCCGGTCCTTCGGTGCGCACGCCCGCCTGAAGCTGTTCTGACAGCACCGGGTTCATATCGGCCAGCCATTCGTTGCGGCCACGGAATCCCGCGCCGGTTTCGTTCGACTCCAGGCCGGTGATCTCCCGGTTGACAATCGTTCGGCCTTTCTTCGGCGCGTGTTCCCCCCAGCCCCAGAAATCGGCATCCTGTTTGCCGTGCATCTCGACCCATGCCAGGAAGACCCCACGATGATGGAGATGATCCGGTGGCGCGACGTCGCTGATCACGACACCTTTAGGCGTCGCAACGGGATGGAAATAACACGCGCTATCAACAGAAAGTTTGCTCTCGGCCGGGCGCGCGAGCTGATAACCCACCACGTCCATTCCGTCGGGATTTTTAACCACGACGTTCGCAGACGTTCGGTGAATCTCGAACTTGTCACCGGCCCGCGATGAAAGAGCGAACACTATGAGGGCGACCACTGGAACGGCTTTCATGCCCGCGTTTTAGCCGATCAGACAGTGCGACGCAAACCAGTTCGCCGAATCAACAATTGACGATTGGCAATGGGCGATTGGGAATATTGGGAATCCGAAATC
>JAKEEH010000046.1 GCA_022616725.1 Limisphaerales bacterium
GGACAGCCCATGAATGCTTATATCCAAGGAGCGGGCGCGGCGTTGAAAGATTCTTAAACCCATTGGCAAACCAACCCTTGAAATCCCTCGAAAAGTCGCAGAGAAACCGTCAAATTATGCCTGCTGTGGGATGACTGTGAACCAATTTGTCGTACGCACGCCTGAAGGGATCACGTTCTCGCAGGTTCTGGCCGGTCCCATGACGCGCTTCCTGGCATGGCTGGTGGATTGCTCCGTCGTCATCGGAATCTGTTGGGTCCTTGGAATGCTGCTCGGCACCCTGGTTCTGATCAGTCCGGACCTGGCGAAGGCGGTCACAGCCCTCTCATATTTTGTGATCTCAGTGGGCTACAGCATCGTCCTGGAATGGATTTGGCGCGGGCAAACATTCGGCAAACGTATCCTGCGCCTGCGCGTGGTCGATGCGGAAGGTCTTCGCCTGCAACTCAACCAGGTGGTCATGCGCAACCTGTTGCGGTTTATCGACATGTTGCCGGCCTTCTACCTCATCGGCGGCATCGCCTGCGTTTGCAGTCGGCGCTGGCAGCGGCTCGGCGACCTCGCCGCCAACACGGTGGTGGTCCGTGCGCCCAGGCTCTCCGAGCCGGATCTGGAGCAATTGCTGGCCGGAAAATTCAATTCGCTCCGCGGCTATCCCCACCTGGAGGCGCGGCTGCGTCAGCGGGTCTCCGCGACCGAAGCGGCGATCGCGATGCGCGCGTTGCTGCGGCGCGATGGCCTTGAACCCAAAGCGCGCGTTGAACTCTTTGCTGAACTGGCCGATCATTTCCGCCGGCTGGTGCCTTTCCCGGCCGAGGCCGTCGAAGGGATGCCGGACGAGCAGTATGTGCGCAACGTCGTGGACGTGCTATATCGGGCGAAACGGTGATGGTTGAATGAACAGCGGCGAACTCATCGCGTGGCACTACGCCCTCGAAGAACCCGTGCGCCTGCGCTGGCTGGATGGGCGTATTATCCGGATGGATTCGGCGCCGCATTTTCCACCACGCACACTCTGGGTCGCGCCGCCCCTGGTTGATTTGCAAGTCAACGGCTACGCCGGCGTCGATTTCCAGAGCGACGACGTTTCATTTGACGACCTCGCCGCGGCCGTCGCCGGCTTGCACGCCGCCGGCTGCGGACGGTTTTTCTTGACGCTCATTTCCGACGAATGGCCCCGCATGATCGCCCGTCTGCGCCGCTTGCGCGAACTGCGGCGCAAATCAGGCCTGCTCATCCAGGCCATCGCGGGCTGGCACATCGAAGGTCCGTTCCTTTCCGCCGAGCCGGGGTTCCGCGGCGCCCACCCGCCCGAAGTGATGCGCGATCCGACGGCGGATCATTTGAAAGAGTTGCGGCTCGCGGCGGGCGACGAGCGTTTGATGATTACCGTCGCGCCGGAACGCCTCGAAGCGGTCGCGATAATAGGCCAGGCGCGCGAACTCGGCATCATCGTGAGCCTCGGCCACACCAACGCGCCTCGCAAGCGCCTCTTGCAGGCGCAAAAGGCCGGCGCGACCGCCTTTACGCACCTGGGCAATGGCTGCCCGCGCGAGCTGGACCGCGCGGAGAACATCCTCTGGCGTGTGTTCGAAACCCCGGGACTGAAGGTCAGCTTGATCCCGGATGCGATTCACGTTTCGCCCCCTCTCTTTCGACTGATCCATAGGACCCTTCCGGACGGTTCTATTTTTTACGTCACCGATGCCATGGCAGCGGCCGGCGCCGCGCCCGGGCGCTATCGACTCGGGCGCCTTGAACTTGAAGTCGGCCCAGACGAAATAGTGCGCCTGCCTGGCAGCGGGAACTTCGCAGGCTCCGCGCTGCGCCCTATCGACGGCGTTTTCCGCGCTGCCGAAATGTTGCGCTGCAGTTGGCGCGAGGTCTGGTCGCGCTTTTCCCATGTGCCCGCGGAGGTGGCGGGCGTGAGCTGTTCCCTCGCGCTCGGCAGCCGAGCCGATTTCTGTGTCTTGGAGGTCACCGAGGAGAACGTCTTGGACGACCTGTCATTGTACATTGGCGGCGAACGCATCGCTGCCGCGGTCTGATGCAGCGCCGATTCAACGGTTCAACGGTAGAGCGCGTCATCGACACCCGCGACCGATGGAACCCGCGTCATCACCTCGCTCCAGGTGGGCGACTGCGTGGACCTGCGGCGCTTCGATTTCGATGGTAAAGATCGAAGCCGAGATTCAAGCCGGCGTCTCGTAGGCGAACACTCCGCATCGCTTACCGCGCGGTTCCACCATACCCAGCCTTTGGCCGTCGCCGTGGCTGCGCCGAACCCTTCGGCTTTTGGTGTTCGCGTCCTCGGCGCTGGCGGACAGCCCTTCACCCTTCAGGCGTCGATCAACCCTGCTTCAGCGTGCTCCAGCGGGGTGATTTAAGTCCTCCGTCCGGCCATATTTGATATCTATATGTAGTTTTGTATTTGCTTTTTACATCAGATTATGCTATAATCGCAACATGAGAGTGAAAAATATGACGGAGGTGCCTGCACCCCGGGCGTCGAAGCCGGCCTCGTGGCCGGCATGTGAGAGCATGGCTGCGGGGATCGACTGCCCGGTGGCGCCAAAATTGAACATTTTTGAACAAAAGTGAACATTTTTGAACACGCACCTGTGAAATTCGTTAGGAAAATGAAGAAATTGAACAAAATTGAACACCTGTGGGGGTGGGGGGGTAACGCCAATGAGCACCACCCCGGGAGAACTCAGGCCAAAAATGAAAGAAAATTGAAAGGAATTGAAAAGATATGACGGGGGGTCTTACCGAACCGCGCCGAAAGGGCGGCACCTGATCACCGTGCAGCATCGCGCTCGAAACCGAATAAAACC
>JAKEEH010000047.1 GCA_022616725.1 Limisphaerales bacterium
GTTGGATTGATCGGTTTTTTCTTTTTCATCCCTGCTGAGTGGCAGGGCCAAAACGCTCAGTCCAACCTTTTTTTGACTCAGCTATGGGACGGCTGTGGATAAAGTTGTACTTTCGCGCAGCATTTAATATTCACAACTCATATGTAATTAAGTACTTGCTTTCTAATTGCAGATATACTATAATTCCTGTATGAGAAGTAAAAATGAAACTGCTCGGTCGGGCTCCGGCGGCGTCGGAGCCGCGCCGTGGACCCGCCCGCCTCGGGCCAGGCCGGGAGGATCGCCTCTGGAAACGCCAAAATTGAACATTTCTGAACAAAACTGAACATTTTTGAACATGAACCCTGCAAATTCCTTAGGAAAATGAAGAAATTGAACAAAATTGAACACCTGTGGGGGTGGGTGGGGGTGCGTTCATCCCTGTCAGCCGTGAAGTACGTAGTGGGCACTTTCAATGATTCAATTCAACGACTTACCCTTTTCAATCACTCCGAAAATCGGGATTTGTCCCCAAATCTTGCCACTGAATTCATCCCTCCTTTGCCGCAAAATATGCGTATGACACGAACTGTCACTTTTGGATCGCAACAGGGAAGCGGCACTGCGGCGCCGCTGTCGCGCCGTGGCGCAGGCGAAGAAGTCAAACACTTCCTCCTTTCCTGCTTTCCTTATCAAGCAACTTCAGGATCGACCCAGAACCATTTCCGACCGGTTTTCATCCGTCCGAGGCCATTTTGCTCAGGAGTTCGCAAACTTTCATCCCGGCCGGTCGGTTTTCCACCGGACCTTCGCGCCTTGTTGTTATGTGAGCCTAAAACGACAGAAAATGAACAAAAGTGAATAAAAGTGAATAGTTTTCCCGGGGGCAAAATGGTGCGCCTCGAATGGCGCACCCGCAACCCGTACTGTTCTTTGACATATTAAAATCCTGGTGATCGGCCGAACAGGTGTGGCTTGATTGGGCTTGCGTCTGGCGGGGTTTTTGCTGCATTTAGCGGTTGTGGGCCGCCAAAGCTCATCCAGAATCCGACAGTTTGGCTGGTTAATCGCCAGCTTTACCGCCGGGTTATGGCTTCTCACGGGCTTTCTGGCCGCGGCGCCGGGCCTGCACCATTGTCTGCACGAGGACTCGCAAAACCCGCAGCATCAATGTTTTGTCACCAAGTATTCCGAAGGACAGTTTCTGTCCCAGTCCGCGGTTGTGACCGTGGTTCACACGCCGCGCGCGATCACGACCGCTCTGCCCGCGACAGCACCCGTTTTTGTCTCTGTTCCTGCTGATCTCCTTCCGCCGGGGCGCGCTCCGCCTCATTGTTAATCTTCACCTCGTAGTCGGCCGGCGTTTCGCTGGCCGGGTAGTTTCAGATGTAACTGCGGCAACCCGTGTGGGCTTGTCGCGTGACCTTGTGGAGATTTCAATGAAAAAGAAATTATTTTGCGGATATTTTATTTGCCTGGCCGCGAGTGCGGCCGTGGCGCAGCAGACGAATGATGTGGATGCACTAAAGAGGCAATTGCAGGAAGCAACGGAAAAATTCGACAAAGCGTTGCAGGAGCATCGCAAGATCATCGATGATCTGAACCGGCGACTGCAGCAGGTGCAGGTGGAACAGGCGAAGGCGACAGGGGCTGTCGCTGCAGCAGCGCCAAGTCCTGCGGTGGCCGCGACACCGTGGCGGCCAACCGATCCGATTCGGTTGGTCGGTGACAAACGCGCCTACGTGAATATCTCCTTCGACGGTCTATTCGCGGCGGGTTCGTCCACGGCGAGCGATATCGAAGAACTTCAACCCGGCGGGCACGATCCGAATCAGCGCGGCTTCACGGTGCAGAACCTTGAAACCACGTTTGAAGGGATGGTCGATCCTTACTTTCGCGGGCAAGCGAATATAGTTTATCAAATCGACTCTGAAGGTGAATCCCTGCTTGAGGTCGAGGAAGCCTATTTGGAGACGCTCGCTCTTCCCGGCAATCTTCAGGTCAAGGGGGGCCAATATTTTACCGAGTTTGGCCGCCTCAATCCAACCCACCCGCACAGTTGGGCCTTTGTGGATCAACCGCTCGTCAATGGTCGTTTTCTTGGTGGCGACGGCTTGCGTAATCCGGGAGCACGGGTTTCCTGGCTGATGCCAACACCGTTTTATTCGGAGCTCTTCCTTAGCGTCCAAAACAGCCATGGCGAAACGGCGAGCAGCTTTCGCAGTGCGGGCGACGCCCATGGCGGCGAGGAGGAGGAAGGGGAAGTGCCGCTGGCGTTTCGTCATGCCGACAATGATCGCGGTTTAAAACACGTTCAAGACTTGCTCTTTGTGCCGCGCTACGCGGTCTCATTTGACCTGACCGACTCACAGACCGCGCTCTTTGGGGCGTCGGCTGCTTTTGGCCCAAACTCGCGCGGCGGTGAAGATGGCGGCGATACTGATACGCAAATCTATGGTCTGGATCTGACCTGGAAATGGAAATCGCCCCGGCACACCGCAGGTTTTCCATTTGTGGCCTGGCAGACGGAAGCGATGTTGCGGCGGTATGATGTGGGGGCGTTTGATTGGGCCGATGAAACCGAGGGTCAAATCATCGATGAATCCACGGGCAATCCCGCTAACCTTACAGGAGAAACGCTGACCGATTACGGCTTTTACACGCAACTCCTTTATGGGTTTCGCAAGGGCTGGGTCGCGGGATTGCGCTTCGATTACGTAACCGGGGACCGGGCTGATTATGAGCGAATGAACCTGAGCCTGGACGGCGAGCCGCTGGGGCGCGATTTGCAGCGGGCTGAAGGCTGGCGCATTTCACCGAACCTGACGTGGTATCCAACAGAGTTCTCGAAGCTTCGCCTGCAGTACAACTATGATGACCGCAAGGGCATCGGGGAGGATCATTCAGTGTGGCTGCAATTCGAGTTTCTACTCGGCTCCCATGGTGCGCATAAATTTTGATTTAGACGTAGAGATCCCGCAATTTTGAAATACGATATGAATACTTTATCAAAACGTCTGATCCGCAGCGCCGGTCTGGCTGTGGCCACCTTCATTCTCGGCACCTGGACGGTTCCGGCGGCCGCTGCAAAGAAAGTTAATGTTGTGGCGACGCTGCCAGATTTCGGAGCTATTGCCAAAGAAGTCGGGGGCGACAAGGTCAATGTCACGAGCATCGCAAAGGGGTCGGAAGATCCGCATTTTGTTGATGCTCGACCAAGCTTTATTCGGGTGCTCAATCAGGCCGACGTGCTTCTGGAAGGAGGCGCTGAGTTGGAGATCGGGTGGCTTCCGCCGTTGATCGAAGGCGCCAGAAACAGGCGCATCATCGGCGATGCGCCCGGGCGCGTGAAATTCTCACCGGCCATTCGGATGCTTGACGTGCCAGCGGGGCCGGTCGATCGTTCGATGGGCGACGTGCATCCCGCCGGGAATCCACATTTCTGGCTTGATCCGGCAAACGGCAAGATTATCGCTTCCACAATCGCGGCCACACTCGTCCAGGTGGACGCGGCTAATGCCGCGATTTATCAGGCCAATCTTCAAAGGTTCAGCCAACGTCTTGACGCGAAAATCAAAGAGTGGACTCAGGCAATGGAACCATGGCGAGGGACGCATGTGATCACTTACCACAAAACCTACGATTACTTCCTGCATCGCTTCGGCCTGGAACTCGTCGCCACCATCGAACCGAAACCCGGGATCGAACCATCGCCGACTCACATCAGTGCGCTGATCCCTCAAGCGCGTGAAAAGGGAGTGAAGCTGATATTCATCGAGCCTAATCGCAACCGGCGAACGCCCGAATATCTAGCCGAGCGGATTGGCGCTAAAGTGCTCGTACTGCCCGGCATGGTCGGTGGCAACGAAAAAGTAACTGACTATATCAGCCTGTTTGATTACTACGTAAGGCAACTAAAAGATGCGCTCGGAAAATCACCGTGAGTGACGATTTGCTGGTCCTCGATAACCTCGCGGTGGGTTATGGCTCGAAAGTCGTGGTTGATCGAGTGAACCTGAGCATGCCGCGAGGCTCCTTCGTCGGCCTTCTGGGCCCGAATGGCTCCGGCAAAACCACATTGCTCAAGACAATTGTTGGGATTATCCCGGCCTTGGGTGGAGCGGTGAGATTCCAGAAGCTGAATGCACGGCCTCCTGTAATGGGTTACGTCCCGCAGCGTGAAACCCTTGATCCAATATTTCCGCTCTCCGGTTTCGAGGTTGCGCTCATGGGCACGTGCGGCCGCGTCGCGCCGGGGCGCAGGATTGGGCGGGCGGAACGGGCCTGGACCTTGCAATGCATGGAGCAAACGGGCGTAGCCAATCTGGCTAAAGTTAAGTATTCCGAGTTGTCAGGAGGCCAAAAGCAGCGGGTCTTGATAGCGCGGGCGCTCGCCGCCAAGCCGGATTTGCTCGTACTCGACGAACCGACTGCAGGGCTGGACCCGAACGCGTCGCAGGCCCTGATGGAATTGTTGCGCGAAATCAACGCCCATCAGGGCAAGGCGATCCTGCTCGTTGCTCACGATTTGCCGGTGGTGCGGCGCTACGTTCAGTGGGTCATCTGGCTGCACGGTGGTCGCGCCGACTATGGTCCGGTCTCCAAACTTCTAAGTCGTGAACGCGTGGCTGAGATTCTCGGCCTTGATTTACCGTAATGGAGACCCTACGCGAAGTCCTGGCCCCCGGTTTTGTCCTGCGGAATTCCGTCTATATTGGGCTTCTAGTCGGCCTGACCTGTCCTCTCGTCGGCGGCTATCTGGTCATGCGCCGCATGATTTTCATGGGCATCGCCCTCCCGCAAATCTCCTCTTGCGGCATCGCCTTTGCCTTCGCCCTCCAGGGCTGGGGTCTTCTTCCCCATCCGCACGGGACGACGGAAGAGCACGCCCTGGCTTTTGGCGGGTCGATGGTGTTTACCTTGCTCTCCATCCTGATCCTCACACTACTGGAGAAACGGCGCGGCGGCAGCGTGGAAGGCCGCCTGGGCGCATTCTACGTCCTCGCTGGCGCCTGGAGCATCCTTCTGCTCGTCAAAAACCCCTTCGGCGAGCATGGCATGCTCGATCTGCTCAAAGGCGAAATCATAGCCGTCCCGAATTCTGACCTGGTCCTCAGCGCCGGGGTCTTTGGGTTTGCCGTCATACCGCTGATCCTTTTCCACAAGGAATTCCTGCTTGTTTCATTCGATCCGGAAATGGCCACGACTTTGAAAAAGAGCGTGCGTGGTTGGGACGGGCTGCTCTTTTCGCTGGTGGGCCTGATTGTGTCCATTTCCGTGCTGAGCGTAGGACCGCTGGTCACCTTCGGTTTCCTTCTCGTGCCGTCACTGATCGCTTATCAACTCACGCGGACAATGAAACAATTCCTCGCCCTGTCTTCAATCATTGGCGGCCTATCCGCCGTTGTTGGCTTTGTCCTGGCGTATCGATGGGACCTGCCGGTTGGGGCAACGGACGTGGCTTTGTTAGGCATTCTCCTCATTTTGACTTTTTTCGCCAAAAGGGCCGCCACGCTCTTTGGCCCCCGCTGTGCGGCGAAACGGGAATTCCCGCGTTGACCATCCGCCAGGGCTTGTGATACATTGGTATCACGATGAAGACGGCGACGGTTCGTGATTTGCGGAACAACTTCAGTCGAGTCTCGAGATGGATTGCCAAAGGAGAGACGGTGCAAATCGTGAAGCGCGGCCGCCCTTTTGCGCGCGTCGTACCCGAACCAAAGCACAGTTCATTTTTGGGCTGCATGGCCGGGAGCGGAACACTCCCCGATGACCTTGATGAGCCCGTGCCGGTTCGCTGGGAGGCTGCCGAGTGACCTATTTGCTGGACACCGGCGTGTGGTACCGCGGGATTGTTGCGCCCGAAACGATTCCGTCAGGAGTTCGTGAACTGTTATCGGATCGGAAACAAACATTTGGCCTGAGCTGCATCAGCTTGTGGGAAATCGGGAAAAAGGTGCAGCTTGGCAAGCTGCGATTGACGAAGGACCTTGGCCGCTGGCTTGATGAGGCAGTCAGTTCACAAATCACCGTGCATCAAATCGATCCCGCTGTCGTCACTGAAGCGATGCGGCTTCCAGCCTTTCCGAACCGTGATCCTGCGGACGAATTAATTGTCGCCACTGCAAGAGTGCATGGCCTCACCCTGTTGACTACAGACCATGCACTCAAGAACTACGGCCACGCGCGGATTCAATATTTCAAACCCATTCAGATCGGCTAAGTTTGGCGATCAATGTTCGGCTGGTCTTAATGCTCACACCCGCAACTGTGCGAACTGCAACAGGAGGAAAAATCGTCGGCCGAGGGCGTGCGGCCTAGTTCGAACGTTCGGGCCACGTATTGACCGATCGATTGCTGGAGCCTGTGCATTTCTTCCTGGGCGTCGAGAAAGCCCTTTGCGACAGGGTTGTTAAAGAGCACTTCGCGGTGCTTTTCAAAGTCATCGATTTCCGCGCTCTCCAGCGGCACACCCATCTGCTGCTTCTGTTGCAGCAATTGGCCTTTCTCCATCAGCGTCTCGTATTGCGCCCTGGCCTCCTCGTCGCCCATGAACTGGTCGATTTGCCGGCGGAGGATCTGGAACTCGGTTTGCGCCACGATCGTGTCGCACAATTCGCGGGTCTTGACAATGATGGCGGACTCTTCTGTGACAATTGTTGACATAAGTATTCTGGACGACTGGCGCTACGAGCGCGGCGAAGTCGCTCCCCAATACACCACATCCAGAGCCGAATGGCAAACGCCCAAATGAGCAACGTCAGGCAATGCCAATCGCGCAACAGGCGGCCATTTCATTATTTCAATGAGCAACGCGGGGTGGCACAATGTTGAAGACCCGCCGCCACCGATTGCTGAGATGGAGAACGCGGCAGAAGACGGCATTCTGGAAATGTTGGAGTGGAATCTAGCAAGTGAGGCGAGAATTCACTGGCAAGATTTGTGGACAAATCTTGCCAGTAAGGTTGGAACGGAGCGTGCGTGGGCCTTGAAAACAAAGGGTTGTGGCGGGGTCGGCGGGCCTGAGGTTGGAAGCGGGAAGTGACGAACTTCTTGGAATTTGGAAGTAAAAGAGCGGACGCAGCCGCAAAGAATGATTGAGAGTTGAGAGCTTGGGGCCTATACGGGAATGGTTATCTCTGAGATGCCGAGCAGACGACCATTTTTATGCTGACGCACTTTATCAAGAGCCCTCTGCGGCCGACGCTTAACCACTGAAGCTCACGCCGCGATACGGTCAAAGGCTAAGCTTGCGCCGCGAACGCGGTGAAGCTTAGCTCCTTTCCGTTACGCCGCTTGAATCAGAAGGAAACAGAATTATGCGAAAGATATTCTTACCTGTATTCGCCTCTTTGACGACATGTTTGCCAACTCATGCTCAGCTCACGCTCGGTGCGGGGGAGAGCTATGCATACCAGTTCTCTACTCTTGAGTTCATTGGCACTGGGCCAAGCTTCGGCGCGGCAGGTGTCGGTCAAGCGTACGCGATTTTCGATCCCGCGACATTTCAGACTGGCGACCTAGTCGGCTTGGCTCTATTTGAAAGCGGTCCTGGTGGCTCGGCGTTCGCAACCAACTTTGCCGCGAATGTCTTGCTTGGCACCCCATATGGTCCAGGCATTGGCGCCGCCAATTTCGGCTGGGGCGACTTGCAAGGTTCCATTGAGATTACGCAACTCAGCGGCTCGGCCACGCTGCAAGAGATTCGACTGTTCTACTATCAGCCGCGTGATGCCATGACGGCCAACGTGTACGCCACAACAGTGAGTCCCGTTCCTGAGCCAGGTACAATTGCACTGTTGATCTTGGGCGGACTGCTGGGATTTTTTTACTATAAATACAAAATACTGACGCGGCCCAACATGCGCTGCGCCAACGCCGGGGAGCGGTTATGGTTCCGCTGCGCGGTTCACGTCTGTTGGCCCGGCATGGCTGAGCGTTTTTACATTGGAGGGCCACGATTTTTTCGGATCAACACAATAGAAAGGCGTCATTATGAACGGCAAATCTGATTCGTCTGTGATCGTCCTGGTCCACGGGGGTTTCGTGGATGGCTCTGGGTGGGAAGAAGTCTATAAAATCCTCAAGCGAGACGGGTACACCGTCAGCATAGTTCAGAATCCAACGATATCCCGCGCGGATGATGTTGCGGTGACCAAACGAGTTCTGGCGACGCATACCCGCCCTGTGATTCTGGTGGGCCACTCTTACGGCGGAGTCGTCGTCACAGAAGCTGGCAACGATCCGAAGGTGGCGGGGCTTGTTTATATTGCAGCATTCGCCCCGGACAAAGGTGAGTCGGTATCGTCGCTGATAAAAGACCCTCCGCCTGGCACGCCCGTGCCGCCGATATTGCCTCCAGTGGACGGCTACCTTTTCCTCGACAAGGCGAAGTTTCCCGCCTCATTCGCCGCTGATGTTGATGCTGAAAAAGCGGCATTCATGGCCGACTCTCAAGTGCCTTGGGGCGTCGAAGCACTCAGTGGAACAATTAGCCAGCCGGCTTGGAAGACCAAGCCGAATTGGTATTTGGTGGCCACGGAGGATAAGATGATTTCGCCGCCCGCGCAGCGTTTTATGTCCAAGCGCGCGGGTTCAACCGTTGTCGAGGTCGCGGGGAGTCATGCGATTTATGTGTCGCAACCAAACGCCGTGGCAAAGCTAATTGATACTGCTGCTAAAGGAGCGAAGCTCGCCACCTAACGAGAGCGCCACAGCTCACAATAGTTGCAGGGCAATAGCCAATCGACGGATAGGCAATAGCCGCATAGTCGATAGCCGTATCACAAAATGTTGAAACGTTGGGGGAGTGCCGAGCGGCCCCTTGGGACGCCCCTCGATGGATGCGTCTTGCCTTTCGAAGTGGCCGGACTCTATAACTTTGCCGACATGAAAAACAGGGCATCCGTTTGTCAGATTGCGATTGTAGCCGCTTTTGTGTTCGCGATGGCGTGCTACGCGCAAATCAAAGCGCCGCGCGTGGCCAGGCCATTGCCAGAACCGCCCCCGCTGCCATGGAAATCCGTGTCGCCTCCGGCGGAGTTGCCCGGCGAGACGGTGCCGATGGAGAACAAGGTCGTGAAGCATATCCTGTTCATTCCGAAGGGATGGACGCCGCCCGCGAATGGCGAGGTGACGCTGACGGCGCATTTTCACGGCGCATACTGGTTCTCAATCCAGGAGCACCTGGCGCGCGGGCTGAAGGGGCCGCTGGTCAATTTTGATCTTGGGCACGGCTCGGACGCTTATCGGAACGCGTTTGAAAATGAGACGGCGTTCGCGGCAGTCCTCAAAGCCGTCGAGAAGGAGCTGCAGAAACGCAGCGGACGCGAAGTGCGCATTGCCACCGTCGATATTTCGAGCTTCAGCGCGGGCTACGGCGCCGTGCGCGAGTTGCTAAAAACTCCCGAGTACTTTGACATGATTCGGCGGATCGTGCTGCTGGATTCGCTCTACGCGCGCTACCCATCGGGCGAGCGGAGCCGGAAGGTGCGCCAACCGGCGCGCGAACATATCGAGCCGTGGGTGCCGTTCGCGGAGGCCGCGATCAAAGGGACGAAGACGTTCTTAATCACATACTCCGAAGTGCCAACCCCGTCATATGCCAGCTCGGCCGAGACCGCGGCAGCGCTTTTGGCGGCAGTCGGTCTTCCCGGCCAGCCGGTGGCGGCAAAATCGACGCCGGCAGCGTCGGATCCGCAGTATCCGCTATTGCGGCGGGCGGATCTAGGGCGGTTCCACGTTTGGGGTTACGCCGGCAAGAGCGAAGAGGCGCACCTGGTGCACGCCCGTCATCTGTCAGACTTCTGGCTGGCGCTGGACGCGGCGAATTAGGGCGGGCGTTGAAGCGTTAAAGGGTTGAATTTAACGGTTAACGCCTCCTTCTGTGCGCCTTCTCTCTGCGTCTCTGTGTCTCCGCGGTTAAGACGCGAACAGACCACCGAAGTAATCGAGGACGCTAGCGGCTGTAGGGTCGCCGAAGTCTTCGGCGGTCGTATGCGATTGTCAGGGTCGCCCCAGTCCTGATGGAGCGAACGAACGGTGTGAAAGGTCCAGAACTCGGCAGTGTGATCGAGCGCAGCGGCCAGAATTTCGCGCCGCTGCGAGCCCGAGGTTTGAATCAGGTAGTCGCCCGGGGCTGGGTTCGCGATGGCGGCCAACTCCAAGGCGCGAACGAGAATCTTTTCGGTCTCAGGTTGGAGAAGAGTGAAGCCGAGTTCGGGCTGACGGAAAGTTGCAATAAGCATTTTGACGGGAGCTGTAACCTCGGCGGCTGCGGTAAGCCCAGTGGATGTGGCGAAGAAAACGGGACGGACGTAGGTCCCGTCTTTGATCAGGTCGGGGCCCAAGTTAAAGACGGCGTTCACAGCGGATTTGGTAATGGATTTAAGTTTCATGGGGCGGAGCGAGTTAAAACGTTAAAAAGGTTAAAAGAGTTAAAAGGGTTGAATCGTTGAATGGTTACATTCCTGATCGAGCGAAAAATAAGGGCCGGTGTCCAACAGGTACTCTATGCGGAAATGGGTAAGAGTTGCCGTCGTTCTGGTTCTTGGAGCAATCGCAATCAGTTTGCCGTGGAGCGAAATCCAGGTTCACAAACGAAATTGCCAGACGGCATGGGACAGCCTTTCGGGGAAGTCCTTGATGGCACGGGTAAAGAAGCTCACAGGGATCGGTCTGAATTCGCGGACGATTACGGCAAAACTGTTCAACAGCAGGGGAGCACTCGTTGAATTCGGCTACCTGGTCCAGCAGAAAGTCATCGTGAGCGATCAGTTGACGGTGGCAAAGCTTTTCGAACAGAGCGGCCTTGAAAGCGCTTTTGTCTGGGTAGACCCGTATTTTGAGGCGAATTACGTGATGATTACAGCTCCGCCATCCGAACTGGCGGTCGTGAGCAACATGGTATGGAAAATCGCCGAGAGGGTGCGTTGAAACGGCCCACACCCCCTTCCCCCTCGCCCAAAGGGCGAGGGTGGTTTTTGTTTTGGTTCGGGTACCCAGGGTAGAGCCGACTGCGTCCTCTCGACCCTGGGCTAATGTCTTCTTGCCCCTTTGGGGCGGCAGTTTGACTGACGTCAGATTTCATAGTTTGCGCGTTGTGACACCACCCTGGGCTATTGTCGTGTCGCCCCGATGGGGCTGCGGAATGTCGGTGATCAGACATTGTGGCGGACGGCGACGATGTGGATGTTTTTGTCGGAGTAAACCTTGCTCCAGTTTTGTTGCGGTGGCGAGCTCGGCGTTCGTCGGACTGGCTCCGGCCGGAGCGCCAATCCAGCGAACTCCGCGCGGATGGAGGATGAAACGCTTGCGGTTGACGAGGTAACTGTCACTGGCGAGCGCGTGGCGATCCGTCTCCA
>JAKEEH010000333.1 GCA_022616725.1 Limisphaerales bacterium
GAGGTATCGGTGCGCTCGATTGGAGGCGTTTCGCTGTTTGAGACGCCACGGATGGTTACCAGTGAAACGGTGCAGAACTTCTATTCGGATTCGCAATCGGTGAATGCTGCCGTCGAAAAGCTCCGCGCCGAGGGTTTTCAGGTACTCAACGTTGGCGAAACCACGATCACCATCGGCGGTTCCGCAGAACTTTACGAACGCGTGTTCAAGACGAAGATCGTCGCTCAAGAGAGGCCGGCGATCAAGGAGTTCGGGAAGGAAACCACAGCCACCTTCTTGGAGTGCCCCGAAACGGAAATGCCAGGTTTGATCGACGTGTCCAAGAGTCCCTTGGCGGGCCTTCTCGAAGGCGTGGCGCTGAACGAGCCCGTCTACTATTTCCAATCCGCGGCCGCGGCACCAGCGTTGGCGCCGATGGTCGCCCCTACACCCAGCCCGTTTGCTCCACCGAGGCCCTATTGGCATCTGGAAGTGCCAGCGGAGGTGTCTCTGGGCATGAATGCTGATCGCGCGCGTCGCGCCGGGTATACCGGACGGGGCGTCAAAGTCGTGATGGTGGACAGTGGCTGGTATCGGCACCCCTTCTTTGTCCAGCGCGGTTACATCGCCAGCGCCGTGGTGCTCGGCCCGGGAGCGGCGAATCCTGAGCACGACGAACACGGCCATGGCACGGGGGAATCAGCGAACGTTTTTGCCGTCGCGCCTGATGTGACCTTCACCATGGTCAAAATCAACTTTGTGAACTCGATAGGTGCTTTCAACGCAGCCGTTGCGCGGCGCCCGGATGTGATCTCCTGCAGTTGGGGCTCCAGCATTCGCGTGGGGCCGCTTTCGGCCGCCAATCAGGCCCTGGCCGCCGCAATCGCTAACGCCGTTCGCCTGGGGATCGTCGTGATCTTTTCGGCCGGCAATGGCCACTACGGGTTTCCCGGACAGCACCCAGACGTAATTTCCGCGGGCGGAGTTTACCTGACGCCTGACGGAACGCTTGAAGCCACACCTTATGCGAGCGGATTCGAGAGCCTCATTTATCCTGGCAGAAAGGTTCCGGATGTCTGTGGCTTGGTCGGTCTGCCGCCACGCGCTCAGTACATCATGCTACCTGTCGAGCCCGGCGACTACCTTGACACTTCGCTTGCCGGTGGTGCCCATCCCAATGGCGATGAGACCCGGGCCAATGATGGGTGGGCAGCCTTTAGCGGCACATCGGCGGCCGCACCGCAGCTTGCCGGCACAGTTGCATTGATGAAACAGGCTTGCGCAAGACTTACACCCGCTGAGGTGCGAACGATCCTCAAGAGCACCGCGCGCGACGTGGCTGCAGGCAACTGCAGCGCTTCGACGGGCGGCCACCCGGCAACACCTGGACCTGACCTCGCCACCGGAAATGGTTTGGTTGATTCGGCGAAAGCGACCGCAATTGCACGCCTTCGCTGCATCCTGCGACCGACACGTCCACTGGCCGTCACAGAGGAACCGCAGGCGAGTGACGCGGATTTGACGGCACTGGAAAGTCTATTCATCGACCTGTGGGCCTAGCGCCTTGTCCCGCACGTAAGCGAGATAGCGTAACTGCGGGCCACATCCTATTTATGGGCAGGGCAGTGGCCCGCAGTTGCCGAGATACGCAAGCTCGTACTACAGCTTAATCATGAAGGTTTCAGGCGATTCCGCTTTGGACTTCTCCACCTCAGCGCTGAACTCGAAGTGTGGCGTATGTTTAGCGTATCTCCGGTCTTAAGCGTGACCTCGCAGTGCATTGCGAACTCCCGGCACGCCCATGTTTCTAACTTACAGCCGGATTACGAGGGGTGCGACGTACTGTTCGCGTTCGGTTGGTGAACGTCGGATGCAACACGTAAGTGACCGACTCCATATCCGGCACGCCCTTCACCATAGAATGCATCTTATCCCAACCATTACGGAGGTTGGCCTACACCAGAGATCCAACAAAGCAGTGAAACGCACCGTGATTTTTGCTTGACTCGAGCTACTTCTTCAAGATATAAACCGCCGAGTAATCATCCCTTCCCCAGACTGGGGTCATGGAGGCGTCATGCCCAGAACCCGCCTTCTTGCAGCAGGCTTTGTACTATTTCTTTCCTTCGCTCCGGTGGTCTTCTCCCAGCAGCTTGAGATTCACTACATCAACGTAGGCTGGGGAAGCTCCGTGCTCGTGCGAGGGCCGAACGGCACCACGGTGCTGATGGAGGCCGGGAACACGGGCAAAGGCATAAACGAAGTCGTACCGTATCTGCAATCCATCGGCATTCTGGCGTCGAACGGCCTCGATTACACGATTGTCGGGCACCAGCACTGCGATCATTTAGGCGGCCTGGATGAGGTCATCAACGCCGGGTATGACGTGCGTGTGAAGAACTACTATAACGGCTCGACGAACACTTCAAGTTGCGTGACCGGCTGGAACGCTGCCGCAGCCAACACCACGGCAGGCGCACCAGTTCCCATGCTGGTCGGCAGCCAAATCCAGCTAGGGAATGGAGCTGTGCTCACTGCCGTGGCCGTCAACGGCAGCATCATTGGTGGCAGCTCGGTGTCGGTTTCCAACGAGAACGACCGCTCCATCGCGGTTCTAATTCAGTACGGCGGCTTCGATTACCTGTGGGCCAGCGACATGGGCGGCGGGAACATCGACCAGGCCTGCACGGGTCGCTTCACATCCTCGCAGGTTGATGTAGAAACCAGCGTCATCCAGGCCATCTCAGTGGGCGGCGCTTCGCCAATGATCAGCTCGGGCGGGATTGATGTCCTCAACGTGAACCATCACGGCAGCGAAAGCAGCACCAACATGAACTGGATGAACCTCTCGGTGCCAGCCGTGGCGGTA
>JAKEEH010000048.1 GCA_022616725.1 Limisphaerales bacterium
CGCCAGCTCATCGGCAAGGAGGGTCTGTCGGCGGGGAGCTTCGAAGCCAACATGACGTTTGCTCAGGCCCTCACCGAGGGGGCCAAGGCCGCGCACAATGCCTTGGTCGTGGTCGCCGTGCCGGAGTCCGACATCGAAGTGGGCGGCGAATCGGGCCGCATCGCGTTGGAGCGCATCCGCAACGTGATTGGGCGAGTGGAGGCAGTGTGGAAACCGGCGACCGCCGCCGAGTCGTTTGAGATCGTCCGCCGCCGCCTGTTCGAGCCGATCACCGACTTTACGGCCCGTGACGCGGTGTGCCGCGCCTTCGGCGAGATGTACCGCGCCAACCGCGCCGAGTTTCCGACCGAATGCCGCGAAGCCGATTACGAGGCGCGCCTCAAGTCGGCCTACCCGATCCACGCCGAACTGTTCGACCGCTTGTATCAGGATTGGTCTACCCTCGAACGTTTCCAACGCACGCGGGGGGTGCTACGCCTGATGGCGGCGGTGATCCACGAGCTCTGGGAGCGCGAGGACAAGTCATTGCTCATCATGCCCGGCACGCTGCCGCTTGATAGTCACCCCGTCCGGACCGAAATCACCCGCTATCTTCCCGAAGGCTGGTCGGGCGTCATTGACAAAGATGTGGATGGCTCGATGAGCTTCCCGCTCGCACTCGACCGGGATAACCCGAACCTGGGCCGCTACTCGGCCTGCCGCCGCGTGGCTCGGACCGTGTTCATCGGTAGCGCGCCCTCCGTCGCGGCCCAGAAAGTGCGCGGTCTCGAAGAAATTCGCGTCAAGCTTGGCTGCGTCCAGCCGGGCGAGTCGCCCGCCACGTTCGGCGATGCCCTACGCCGTCTCTCGGAGCGGCTGACCTATCTCTACTCCGACGGCTCGCGATACTGGTTTGACATCCACCCAACTGTAACCCGGATGGCCCGCGACCGCGCTGCACAATTCAAGCCGGAGGTGATTGAGGACGAGATCATCCGGCGCCTGCGTGGTATCCGTGACAGGGCCGATTTCGCTGGTGTGCATACCGCACCGCCAGACAGCAGTGATGTGGACGACGAGCAAGCCTGCCGCTTGGTCGTGCTTGGCCCCAACGCGCCGTACACCAGGGCGAATGGTAACAGCCCGGCGCAGATCGCTGCGCAGGAAATTCTGGACCGGCGCGGCAACAGCCCCCGAAATTACAAAAACATGCTGGCCTTCCTGGCCCCGGATCGGGAACGGCTTCAAGAGTTGGAACAGGCTGTACGCGATTGGATGGTGTGGGAGTCGATCTGGCAAGAAAGAGAGCAACTAAATCTGGATGGCGTCCAGCGCCGCCAGGTGGAAACCAACCGGGACAAGGCGGAGGAGGCGATCCAGACCCGCATTGGCGAGACCTACTGTCACCTTCTGATCCCAACGCAGGAAGGCACCAGGCCAGTCGAGTGGACGCGCGTCCGGTTGCAGGGGCAGGAGTCCATCATCACTCGCGCGGCCAAGAAGATGCGCGGCGAGGAGCACTTGATCCTCGCCTGGTCGTCGGCATTATTGCGGCGCGAACTGGATCGTTGGCTATGGAAAGATCAGCCCCATTTGGGTGTGAAACAGTTATGGGAATACCTGTGCAAATATCTCTACTTGCCCCGCCTACGGGACGAAGGCGTGCTACTTGATGCCATCCGTCAGGGTGTAAATTCGCTCACGTGGAAGGACTTCTTCGCTTACGCTTCGGCAGTGGACGAGGCTACTGGCCGATACATTGGACTCGTGGCTGGGCAAATACCGCACGTCATACTGGACAGCGCCAGCCTGCTCGTCAAGCCCGATGTGGCCGCCGCCCAACTGGCAAAAGAAGAAGAACAGCGGGCCGCAGCCGCTTACGCCCCTACCGACGAACTGGCTGTGGAACAACGCCTCGCCAATGGCCGTACCGCTGCCGGTACAACCGCGCAACCACAGGTTGTTAAACTCACGCGCTTCCACGGCTCGGTCGCCCTTGACCCTTCGCGGATAGGCAGGGACGCGGGCCGGATTGCCGAGGAAGTGGTCGGGCATCTCTCCGGCCTGGTTGGAGCAAAGGTTCAAGCCTCACTGGAGATTCAGATTGAGGTCTCGGGTGGCATCCCAGATGATGTGGTGCGGATTGTGCAGGAGAATTGCAACACATTGCGATTCAAGTCGCATGGATTTGAGCAGGGGTAGATAGGGATTTGGGGAAGAACTGTCGGTCGCTTCCCTCGCCGAACTGGCGCGCGCAGAGTAACCCCACGACCTGGCACAGGCAGGCGCCGTTTCTATAGAGAAGAGTATGAAAACTGCTTTTTCCATCGTTCTAAGAGTGATTGCCCTGACGATTATCCTGTTCATCTGCTTCGCGGTAGCGGGTGGAGTCGTTGGACAACCAGGCAATTCTCAAACACCCGAACAGGCTGGCGCAGCGGCAACGGCTCTGCTGGCAGTGTGCTTTTTGAACACCCTTGTTCTGACGCATATCATCCTTCGGTCCCGTTGGGCCGGCTGGCGGCTCATGGCAACAGTCTTTTTCGTCTTCTATGGGGTGATGACGTTCATGTCGCAAATCGAGTCGGCCGTATTTGTCACACGTCTACCAGCGGGTATGTTGCCGCGCCTGTTCCTGATGGGCGCACTGATTGCCGCTCCCTTCTCGGTGCTGGCCGTTCTCATTCTGGGAAAGAGAAGAGCCGGTACCGTAAACGCCGAACGCAATGCGCGATTGGTCATGCTCACCCGTGAATGGGCGTGGAAACTCGCGGTCATCGCCCTGGCCTATCTGATTTTGTATTTCACCTTTGGCTACTTCATCGCCTGGCGAAATCCTGCAGTGCGCGAGTATTACGGCGGTATTGATGAAGGCAGTTTCTTTGCCCACATGGGCGCAGTTCTAGGAAATACGTTTTGGCTAATTCCCTTCCAAATCCTGCGGGCGATGTTGTGGGCAGTCCTCGCCTTGCCCGTCATTCGGATGATGAAAGGGCAGTGGCCGGAAACCGCTCTGGCGATTGGGTTGCTGTTTGCCGTGTTGATGAACGCCCAGCTTCTGCTACCTAACCCGTTTATGCCTGAAGCCGTGCGAATCACGCACTTGATAGAAACGGCCTCGTCCAATTTCATTTTTGGCTGGTTGGTCGGTTGGCTACTTACGCAACGCCACGAGTTCGCTAAAGTTCCACTCGCTCAAAACAAAGGCGCGGGCTAACAACAACGGGTTGCAGCGGAGCGTTAGTCCACTCCTAATGAGTTGCTCGCCCCGCGAGGCATCGAATGAACATTCTCACTGTCAACCTCCTCTTTGACGCCGTTGATTAAATAAGAGAGTGAATGCGATGAAAAAGCAGTCTGTTGTACTCGTCACGGGCGCATCGTCCGGCATTGGACGCGCGATCACGGAATCGCTGGTTCAAGAAGGGATGATGGTTTTTGGCGCCAGCCGCTATCCTGACCGCGTGACACCTGTTGCCGGCGTCGAATATGTAGGCCTTGACGTGCGCTCTGAAGACTCCGTGCGGGCCTGTGTAAATGAAGTCATAGAGCGAGCCGGGCGCATGGAGGTCCTGATCAACAACGCCGGTTATGAACTGGGAGGGGCGATCGAAGAAACCACCCTTGAAGAAGCCCAAACCCAGTTCGAGACGAATTTCTTCGGCGTGGCGCGGGTGATCAAAGCCGTTTTGCCCGCCATGCGTGAACGCGGCAGCGGGCATATCATTAATATGAGTTCAGTCGTCGGTTGGTTAGTGCCGGCGCCGTTCCTGGGCTACTACGCCGCCAGCAAGATGGCGCTGGAGGCGTACACCGAAGTTCTGCGCCATGAGGTGGTGCCCTTTGGGGTCAAAGTCTCGCTGATCGAACCTTCGTTCATCAACACGAACCTGGGTAGCAACCGGCAGATGGCTGCGGAAAGCATCCGGGCCTATGCTCCCTGGCAGCGGCGGGCTTTCGGCGTCATCGAGCATCGGGAACAAACCGCTCCGCCGCCGCGTCTGGTGGCCGCGACTGTTTTGCAGGCCATACGGCAGTCCCATCCACGACCGCGCTATACCGTGGGCGAGGGTGTCTGGGGATTATCCTTCATCCGGCGCTTCCTGCCCTGGTTTGCGTACGAGCGCGGAATTCGCAGCTTTTTTAACCTCGATGAGCGTGGGGGCTTGACAACTTAC
>JAKEEH010000049.1 GCA_022616725.1 Limisphaerales bacterium
CGCGGGGTTGGTAACATGGTTCGGTTCGACACTCTGCAGCCAGGACCCGACGGTATGATCGAAATCAAGTTTTACTCTCCGGGACGTGTCGATTTGCCCGGCGGCGATCCCATCCGCGGTCCGGGGCTGAATGGATTGCAGTTGGTGCTCAACCCGCCGCCGGCGACGGAGCCGCCGGTCATCACGCGTCAGCCGGCGTCAGCCAATGGGCTGGCCGGAGGGTGCATCACATTGAGCGTCGAAGCGACTGGTCCAAATCTCAGTTACCAGTGGCTCAAGAATGGCCAGGAAATCGCGGGCGCGACCGATTCTCAGTTAACCTTGGCGAACCTGAGCACCAACGACGCCGGGAACTACACGGTGATCGTCAGCAATCCGGCGGGACGCGTCAGCAGCCAGACGGCTGTCGTGGGGATTGTTTCTTCAGCGCAGATCACCCTCGGCCTGATTACGCACTTGAAGTTTGACGAGGACGATCCCTCGACGGGCGTGGTCAACTCGGCGCCCGGTGGGCAGAATGGCGAGGCGAGAGGCGTGTTCCCAACCGCCACGCCTGGGCAAATCGGAAACGCGCTCATTCTCGATCCGAGTTTCGAGAATTACGTGTTTGTGCCCAACTATCCCAAGGTCAGCCGATCCGCCACGATCGCCGGCTGGGTGAACTTAAACTCGTCCAGTGACACCAATCCGATCATTAACAACTGGGTCGAGGGAAGAACCACTGGGCAAAGCGGTCAGTTCCTGGTCGAAGTTGTGCCCGTTGATGGTGTCGCAACGCTGAACGCGCAGATCGAAGTGGGGCCGAACCGGGCGCTCGCCACGGCCCCTGTGGATGCCACTCCAAGCGTGTGGCATCATTTCGCCGTCACTGCCAATGGCATCACGCTCAGCATCTATTGGGACGGCCAGCTCGTCGGCACCGTGGATTATCTGGGGAACATCAATATGACCCCGTCAATTCCGTGGCTTGCGATTGGCGCGAACTTAACCGGAGATAACCCGCCCGCGGTCGTCCCGCCGCTTTTCGGCGGCCAGGTGGACGATTTTGCCATCTGGAATCGCAGCCTCAGCGGCCTTGAAATTCAGGGCATTTACAGCGGCGGGCTCTCCGGCATGAGCATCTCGCAGATTCCGCCTGTGTTGACCTCCGGAACGTGCCCGCCCACGATTACTTGCTCGAGCAACATCGTGGCCGAGTGCACCGGCGGCCTCACACCCGTGACCTACACCGTGACCGCGGTTGATTCCGCGGGCGCGCCTGTGCCGGTGGTGTGCGTGCCGCCTTCCGGCAGTGGCTTCCGCCTCGGCCAGAGCAATGTCGTCTGCACGGCGACGAGCGGCGGCGCTTCGGCCAGTTGCAGCTTCCGCGTGACCGTGGTGGACACCACGCCGCCGACGGTCACTTGCAGCTCGAACATCACGACGACGGCCACCGGACCCACCGGCGCTGTCGTAACCTATATTGCGAGCACGGCTGATCCTTGCGGGCTTGCCAACTTCGAGTGCGCGCCGCCATCGGGAAGCACCTTCCCGGTTGGCATGACGACGGTGACCTGCGCCTCCACCGACGGAGCTGGGAACGCCAACTCGTGCACATTCACGGTGACAGTTCAGCCGGGCGGCGGAAATCGCCCGCCGACGGGTTGCGTAGCGTCGGTATTGCCGGCGGCGTGCGTCATTTCAAATGATACTGCCGTGCTAGTCATTTCGGCCAATGGCGCGGACACCTGCGTCAACCTCGCAGGTGGCGCTGTCGATCCCGATGGCGATGCGCTGACGTTCACGTGGCAGATAGGTGGCACGAACGTTGCCGCAGGGGCGCTCGTCAACCTCTGTCTCCCGCTGGGTTGCCACACCATCACGATGGTGGCTTCGGATGGCCAGGCATCCTGCAGCAGCGTCATCGAACTGTGCGTGGACACCGGTGAAGGGGCGGTCGCCTCGTGTGTCCTGCTTGTTGACAGCACAGACCTGGGCGGTCGCAACAAGCGGCCATTGTTTGCCACGTTGAAAGCGGCGATGGCCTCCTTCGCCAATGGCAACCTGAACGCGGCCCTGGGACAGCTTGGAGCCTTCCAGAACAAGGTCCAGGCGCAGATCGCCCCATCCAATCCGGCTGCGGCCGAAGCATTCATTAGTTGCGCGGAGCAGATCGTCGAAGCTGTGATCTGCGCCGTTGAGGAGGCCGAGGCGCAACAGGGGCGCGGGCGCAACTAAAACGCGCTGCATAACGCGATAACTCACAAGGACCGGGAGTCAAATCCCGGTCCTTTTTTGTCCGTCGGCTCGATCACGCCATTCGGATTGAAAAAGAGAGCCTCTGGGCAGATCCAAAAAACCAGCACGAGCGCTTTGACAGTCAGTGTGCCGAGGCGTAAGGTAATTTTCGCGATGCATTCCCTTGAAGAAAAAGAGGGTGCGCTGACGAGGGGAAGACAACGCGGTGACGCGTCGCCGCACTTCAGGATTCGCGAAGCCTTCACCCTTGTGGAGCTTTTGGTAGTCATCGCGGCCGTCGCGATTCTAGCCGGGCTTCTTTTGCCGGTCTTGAGCGGCGCCAAGTGGCGGGCCCATGCGATTAGGTGCATGAGCAATGAGCGGCAACTGGCTCTGGCCTGGCACGTGTACGCCGACGACCATAATGGGCGGTTGCCGCGCAATTTCGGCATCGTTGAAACCCAGGACACTGTCAACAACCGCACTTATCTCAACTGGGTGAACAATGTGTTGAGTTGGGAGCTGGATTCCGACAACACGAATACAGCTCTGCTCTTCGCCGGAGGGATTGGACCATACCTGGGGGCGGCGACCGAGGTTTACAGATGCCCCACGGATTTTGTCTTAAGTGATCGGCAGCGGGACGCCGGTTGGCGATCGCGGGTGCGGAGCTACTCCATGAACGCCATGGTGGGAGATGCGGGCGAGTTCACCGTCGGCGGCACGAACGTGAACAATCCCCATTACCGGCAGTTTTATTCGATTACGGAGATGCCTCAACCGAGTGATATTTTCGTCTTCGTCGAGGAGCATCCGCACAGTTTGCGCGACGGTTATTTCCTGAATAATCCATATGTGAGCGAGTGGAATGACCTGCCAGCCTCCTACCACAATGGCGCCGCAAACCTGGCGTTTGCGGATGGACATGTCGAAACGCACCGTTGGGTGGATGGCTCGACGCGGCATCCAGCGCGCGCTTACAGCGTCATCCTGCCGTTGGCGCTCGATAAGGCGACGCCTCGTACGGATTTCAAATGGTTGATGCAGCGGACGAGTACAAAGCTGCACTAGAGTTGTCATTTGGAGGAAGGACTCGGCCCGTATTTCTCGAGGAAATTCGCCTCGTCCGGACCGGCCAGCAAATAAATACTTTCACCCTGGGTCCAGCTTGCGGTTTGCAAGCGGCTTACTTTGGCCAGCGCGGGATGCGGCGGAGGGTCGCCACGGAGGGCGGAACGGTCGATGACAAACAACAACAGCATCTGCTTGTCACCGCGATCGAAGCAAAGCATTGAGACCGGATTGCCATTCCAGCGTAATCGCGCCGCGCCCGTGACGGAAAGCTGCTCGAGTTTGCGCGGCACGACATAGTTGGTGGGCGCGCCGCTGGCGGCGAGACGCCGGCGAATCTCCCCCAAATCGTTGGTTTTGATGTCCATCCGGTATTCGCGTAATCCGGTGGTAGCAATGTGCGCACGGTAGAAGGCAAAGCGTTCGGTCGGTGAGGGTTGCAGCCAGAGAGCAGCAATACCGACGAGGACAGCGATTACCGCTGCGGCGGCAAGCCAGGCCGGATGCTGCCACCAGCGCGGCAACCAGGCGATTTTCCGTTCGAGGATCGCCGCCTTGAGATCCGAGGGAACGGGCAACTCCGCGAAGCGGGTGCGCATTGCCGACTGAAAGGCCATATGCCGATCCAACCATTGTCGCAGTTCAGGGTCGCGTTGCGCCAGTTGAAGCGCCTCGGCGATGTCCGGGTCATCAGAGTCGCCGCTGCCCGGGCGACAGAGTAAGAGGATTCGCCTGGCTTCGTCCGCGTTCATGGATTCTCGGTCGCCGTGCTGGGCGGTTTCGGGGCGTTGTCCAAAACCATTTGTTGTAATTGTGCAAGGCCGCGCGCGATACGCGATTTGACGGTGCCGAGGGGAATGCCGAGGATTTCGGCAATCTCCTTGTAAGGACAATCCTCAAGGTAAAACAAGGCCACAGGCGCGCGAAAGATGGCATCCATCCGCTCAAGGCATGCCAGGAGAGTCTCAGAATCAAGGTGGTTCACCAGCGCGGGATCGACGTTGGGCAGTTCGGTCGTCACCTCCGTAACCTCATAATGGGGAAAGCGGCTGCGCCGTCGCTGCGCCGCAAGAAATTCTCGGTGCAACGTCGTATATAGCCAGCTTTTCGCCTTTGAGCGGTCCTGCAACTGGTGTCCTTTGGATGCCCATACGTAAAACGTCTGCTGAGTAAGGTCACGCGCTTCGGCGTCGCTGCGCGTCAAACTAAGCGCAAAGCGGTACAACCCTTCGTAATGCAGGTTCACCAGATTCTCAAAATCCAATGAGCCCGTCATTGCCTGTACGAGGGTTGAACATGTCCTTTGTTCCCAAACCGCACGGGTCCGATCATGCACACTGTGGGAACCCGCGTCACCGCGAAACGCCCTGCCCGCGGGAACATTACCCCGGGGTCATTACTCTTATTTGACGGAACACAGACATGACGGCGCGCCCGACAGAGAACCGAATCGACGCTTCCTTGTGGCACCGGGTGAATTTTGCCGCCGCTGAGTTTCGCGTCAGCACGAACCAGCTACATAGGTTCCCGCATCGCGGGCGTTGCGAACCCGCCCGCGGTCCCGCTCGTAGCCAGCCCAAACGGCGCAGCGGAACGGCCCGATCCGGTTGCAGCTCCTGCGTCCGGGTCGGGTTTGGCTGATGCGCGCTGATCCGCGCCTGACGACGTTAGCACGCTTTTACCTGCATCAACGGCGGGTACGCGGCTCCGATCCGGTGGCCAGCCTGGCTGCCGGGTCGGACGCGTTGGCCAGGCGATCCCATCCGCCTGGCGACAACGGCGTAGATTCTGTTAACCTTGACTGGATGAAGTGTGTTTTGCTTGCGGCTGTTTCGATGTTGGTCTTCGTCTCTTGCCAGCCCACCACCACTTTTCAGGAAAAGACACAGCCGGCTGGCGTCGCCTCGGGATTGCCAACCAACGCAGTGCCTGCAGTCGGCCTCCCCCCGACGAGGGGAGAGCACGCGCCGGGCGGGCGGCATCCCCTGATGGATTACGCGTTCACGAATCAGTTCGGCGAACCTGTGACGCTGAGCAGTTTTGCCGGCCAGGCTCTCGCGATCACGTTTTTCTTTACCCGCTGTCCCAATCCGGATTATTGCCCCCGGCTGTCGAAGAACTTCGAAGAGGCCTCCAACCGGCTCGCCTCAATGGTCACAGCGCCGACCAACTGGCATTTTTTGTCTGTGACGATCGATCCCGAATTCGACACGCCGGCGGCGCTGCGCATCTATGCCAAACGCTATCAACATGATCCGCGCTACTGGAGTTTCCTGACTGGTCCCATCGACAAAATCACAGAGCTCGCCGGTCAATCCGGCGTGACCTTTGAGCCGGGCAAGGGGCTGCTGAATCACAATTTTCGCACGCTGATCATCGATGCCAGGGGCAATTTGCAGATGAGCTTTCCGATCGGCGGCAACATTTCGGATGGAATCGTCGAAGAGATGTTGAAAGCGGCGGCCGCGCGTTGAATTAGGCGCGCGAGAGGGCGTTCTCACTCACGTCGCGCGAAAGTGGGAAAGTGTGAAAGTGAGCCGGTGAGAAAGTGAGCTGTGCACACTTTCACCCTTTCCCACTTTCTCACTTTCTCACTTTCGCGTTCATGGCTACGCATTTCGCTTTTTCCAAACGTAACGGAACATCAGCACCCGCAACGCGGCGGTGAGCGGAATCGCTAGAATGCCGCCCAGAATACCGCCGAGCAAAGTCGTTCCCACCATCACGGCAACAATGATCGTCAACGGGTGCAGACCGACGCGGTCTCCCATGATCTTTGGGGAAATGACAAAGCCTTCCAGCGCCTGAACGATGCCGAAAATCCCCAGCACCAGCAAGGGGTGCAGCCAATCCTTGAACTGCACGGCCGCCAGGATCATGGCCGGAACCACCGTCAGAATTGCGCCCAGGTAGGGCACGATGCTGAGCACGCCGGCGAGGATGCCGAGTATGACGGCGTAATTCAGGCCGATGGCCAGGAAGCCAATTGTGAGAAGGACGCCGATGCAAAATGCTACCACTACCTGCCCACGGAAAAAGACAATGAGATAATTATTGATCGCATTGATGCAGAACACGAGTTCGTCCTTAAAGCGTGATTCGGTCACCGGCAGGTAATGGGTCCAGCCCTCCTGAATGCCCCTTTTTTCCTGCAGAAAATAATAGGAAAAGACCGGGACCAGGGCCAGGCCGATGATCATGCCCGCCCAGGAGGCGATCCGGGAGAGCTGCGCTGCCAGCCAGCGCCCGATTTTCGGCAGTGTCTCACCGAGCCACTCCAGGACCCGTTGCGATACCTGGTCAGTCCACGCATGCTCGGTGAGCCTGGGCGGCAGTCCGGCGACGATGTTTGTCCTACCGTCCGGCGAGGCAGCAATCGTAATGTTCGTGCCGTTCGTCTCGATGACAGAGTAATTGGTTTTTGACGACGGGAACAAGCGCCCACGCCACGTTTCCAGAAATGGCCGCCGCGACATCCAACGGTTCAGATCATCCCGGAGATCGCGTGAATATTGCGGCAAATCGGAGATCAGGCGTCCGCTTTCGCGGACCACGCGAGGCACGATGCTCGCAAAAAATGCCGACAACGCCAGCACACACAATGCAAACACAAGCAAAATTGCGGCCCCGCGCGGAACTTTTTTGCGCACGAAGTAATCCACCACCGGATCGAGGAGATAGGCTAAAATACCGCCAATCGCCAGGGGCCAAAGCACCGGAGACAAGAGGTGCATCAGCCAGCCCAAACCCCACACCAGCGCCGCGAGCAGGGCTAACAGTACCCCGATGGCCAGCGCGGTGAGCGCCATCCAGATAAGCCGCGCCTGTTTGGGAGTGGGAGCGGGCAGAGCCATTTCCGGGTTAGCTTTGGCCGAGCTTACGGGACTTCTCCGTGGCGGCGCGAACCGCGCTAATCAAGGCGCCCCGCACACCCGCCTTTTCGAGTTCGTGCAATCCCTCGGCAGTGGTGCCGCCGGGGCTGGTGACCATGTCCTTAAGCGCGGCGGTGTGCAACCCAGTGTCAAGCACCATTTTTGCGCTACCCAGCAGCGTTTGTGCGGCAAGTTGACTCGCGATGTCGCGAGGCAATCCTGCCGCCACCCCGCCGTCGCTGAGCGCTTCGATCAACAAAAACGCGTAAGCGGGGCCGCTGCCACTCAAGCCGGTAACTGCGTCAAGCAGGTATTCCTTGACTTCAAAGGCCAATCCAACGGACGAGAGGAGCTTTTGGACCAGAGCGGCGTCTTCGGGTCGCGCCGATTTGCCAAGGGCGTACGCCGAAGCCGAGGCGCCAACAAGCGCGGGGGTGTTCGGCATTACACGCACGATGCGCGCGCCCGCGCCGACCCCCGCTTCGATGCGGGCAATCGGAATGCCGGCCGCAATCGAGATCAGAAGGTGCCGTTCCGTAAATTGCGGTTTTATTTCTGCCAACACCTCGCTGACGTGATCCGGTTTGACAGCGAGAATGAGTGCCTCTGCGGATTTGACCACATCGAGGTTGGATGCGGTCGCCCGGGCGCCAACCTCCTTCGAGAAACGGATGCGAGAACTCTCAACAGGGTCGCTGGCGATTGTCGTCCCAGATGCGACAAGTCCGGCCCGGACAAAGCCTTTCGCGAGGGCGGTTGCCATTTTGCCCGCGCCTAAGAAACCGACCTTGAGTTCCGAGCCCACGACCCGGGTTGTAGCAGGCCGGGAAGCCCGGCAAAAGGTGAAAGTTCCGCAGGATAACGGGTGTGCGTCAGCTTTCTGCGCCGATATGCTTGCGAATCGCTTCGCAGATTTGCTTGCTCCAGTGTTGTAGTGTTGCCTGGTCGCGGCCTTCGATGAGAAGCCTGGCTTTGGGTTCCGTGCCGGAATAACGGAGCAGGACGCGGCCACCCTCGGATTTCACCTTGGACTCAGCTTGTAAGACGAGTTGCATCACACCGTCGAGTTCTTCGAACGGCCGTTTTTCGCGCACCCGGATGTTAGCAACGAGCTGGGGGAAGCGAGTCCATAAGCAAGCCAATTGGGAGAGTTTGGCCTCTTTGGCTTTCATGATGCGCAGGACCTGAAGGGCGGCCACGAGGCCGTCCCCGGTGGTGCTGTGATCCCCAAAGATCAAATGACCGCTCTGTTCCCCGCCAAAGTTGAAGCCGCCCCGCAGCATCTCATCGATGACGTGCTTGTCGCCGACGGGAGTGCGCACGACGGCGCCGCCGGCCTGCTTGATAACGACGTCAACGCCGGCGTTGCTCATGACGGTCGCGACCAGAGTTTTCTTCGCGAGCGTGTTTTGCTCGAGCATGTCCAGAGCGGCGATGACCATGATGTCATCGCCGTCGATGAGAGTGCCCTGCTCATCACAGAGGAGCACGCGGTCGGCGTCGCCGTCGTGAGCGAGGCCGACATCGGCGCGCAATTCGCGGACTTTAGCGCAAACGGACTGGGGGTGCATCGAGCCGCATTCAAAGTTGATGTTCATGCCGTCGGGATGGTTGCCGAACACGAACACTTCAGCGCCGAGTTCCCGCAGAACGCAGGGGGTCGATTTGTAGGCCGCGCCGTGGGCGCAATCGACAACGACACGCAAACCTTCGAGGGTGAGCCCGCGCGGGATGGAGGCCTTGGCAAATTCGATATAACGGCCCAGCGCGTCATCAATGCGGACGGCCTTACCGACTTCGCGAGCGGTGGGACGGATGGTCTCGATTTCGCCGCCGAAGACCAATTGCTCAATGCGTTCTTCAACTTCGTCGGCCAGTTTATACCCGTCAGCGCCGAAAAACTTGATGCCATTGTCATCGTAAGGATTGTGCGAGGCGGTGATGACAATCCCAGCGTCCGCGCGGAGACTGCGTGTGACATAGGCCACCCCGGGGGTGGGCAGGGGTCCGATGAAGAGCACATCGACGCCCATAGAGAGAACGCCGGAAGAGATCGCGTTTTCGAGCATGTA
>JAKEEH010000334.1 GCA_022616725.1 Limisphaerales bacterium
CAGTGCTCGCGCAGCAACGTCACTTACAACGTCGTCAGCGCCGACAATTGCTCGACGAACGTCTCTATCGCCTGCGTTCCACCGGCGGGCTCGACGTTTCCATATGGCGCGACAGACATTATTTGCGATGTGTTCGACGAAGCTGGCAATACGAACAGTTGCAGCTTCACCGTCACAGTCATCGATACCGAACCGCCAGCCATCACGTGCCCGGTGGATGTCACGGTCAGCGCGAATCCCGGGTCTTGCTTTGCAAGCGGCGTGGCGCTGGGAAACCCTATCGTCACTGATAGTTGCGGCAGTGTCACTGTCACCAACAACGCGCCGGCGCAATTCGCGTTCGGGACCAACGTGGTAACGTGGACCGCCACGGATCAGAGCGGGAACATCACCACCTGCCAGCAGCGGGTGATCGTCAACGACACTCAACCGCCAACGATCACTTGCGCCGCCGACCTGAACATCAACGCCAATCCCGGCGCGTGTTTCGCGAGTGGTTTCGCGCTCGGCAACCCGACCGTCAGCGACAACTGCGGACCTGTCACCGTCTCGAGCAACGCGCCTGCGCAATTCTCAGTTGGAACAAACGTCGTGGTCTGGACAGCAACCGACGCCAGCGGCAACACCGCGGCTTGTCAACAGCTCATAATTGTTCGCGACAATCAGGCTCCCGTGATTGCGTGTCCAGCGGACATCAGCGTCAACCCGGACCCCGGCTCCTGTTTCGCCACTGGCGTGAGCCTCGGCAACGCAAGCGCCAGCGACAACTGCGGCCCGGTCACCGTGTCGAACGATGCGCCCGCGCAGTTCGCTGTTGGCACCAATGTCGTGACCTGGACTGCGAGAGACCCTGGCGGAAACACGACGACATGCCAGCAACGCGTCATAGTGGGTGACAACCAGGCGCCGCCGATCATCTGTCCGGCTGACATCATGGTTAGCGCCGGTCCCGGGTCCTGTTTCGCGACGGGCGTCATGCTGGGAAGTCCCACTGTCAGCGACAACTGCGGGCCGGTGACGGTCGCGAGCAACGCGCCCGCTCAGTTCGCCGTCGGCACGAACCTTGTGACGTGGACGGCCACGGATACCAGCGGCAACGTCGCCGTTTGCCAGCAGCGGGTCATCGTGAGCGACACGCAACCGCCGATTCTCACGTGCCCGGCGGACGTAACCGTGAACGCGAACCCCGGCTCGTGCTTCGCGACGGGAGTGGCTTTGGGCAATCCGAACACCACCGACAATTGCGGCACGGTAACGGTGACTAACAACGCTCCGGCCCAATTTCCTGTCGGCACAACTCTTGTGACGTGGACAGCGAGCGATGCGAGCGGCAACACCACCACTTGCCAGCAACGCGTGATTGTTCGGGACGCCGAGCCGCCGGCAATTGATTGTCCCGGAGACGTAACGGTGAACGCAAGTCCCGGCGCTTGCTTTGCGACCGGCGTCAGTTTGGGCCAGCCAACGGCCAGCGATAACTGCGGAACCGCTACGGTGACGAGCAATGCTCCGGCCCAGTTTGCGGTTGGGACCAACCTCGTCACGTGGACCGCGACCGATACCAGCGGCAACACCGCCACCTGCCAGCAGCGCGTGATCGTCAGCGATAATCAGCCGCCGTCGATCACTTGCCCTGCCAACATGAACGTCGGCGCTGCGTCCGGGCAGAACAGCGTCGTCATCAATTTTGCCTCGCCAGTCGCAAACGACAATTGCGACGCATCGCCGAGCGTGACCTGCGCGCCATCGCCCGGTTCCGCCTTTGGCATCGGGGACACGACAGTGACTTGCGTGGCCACGGACATGGCCGGCAACTCAAGCTCCTGCGCGTTCACCGTCACAATCGCACCTGCACCGCCGCCTCAATTCGGCATCTCCGAAGGCAACAGCGTATTCAATCCGCAGACCGGCCTTTTCGAGCAAACCGTCATTGTCACAAACATGGGCGCTTCGACCATGCCAGCCGTGCGGCTTTTGATCGGCGGTTTGCGAACGGGGGTCGTTCTGTACAATGCCGCGGGCTCCGATGGAGGCCGCCCCTACGTGCAACACAACGCCCCCGTGGACCCGAGCACCACGATCAGCTTCCTGCTGGAGTTCTACGCTCCGGACCGCCGGCCGTTCACCAACAGTTGCGAAGCCGTTTCCGTGATGCCTCCGTCCATCGGCACAAATGACGCAGCGAATATCTCTATTGACAGAAGTTTCCTCGACACCCGCATTCCCGGCCAGCCGCGCTATATCATCGAATTCACGACCATCCCGGGCCGAACCTATACGATCATCTACAGCGACGACAGCGGATCGACGTGGAACGCCGCCACCCCTTCCCTGATCGCCAACGCCAATCGCATTCAGTGGTACGATGACGGCCCGCCCAAGACCATCAGCAAACCATTTTCGATTCAAACCCGCTTGTATCGCGTGATCCTCGCGCCTGCCAACCCATGACCGTCTCCCCGAAAACGCAGTCGTTTGGTGTCCAGCCTGTAGGCTGCTCTTGGCTCGCTGCCTTCGCCGCCAGCCTGCTTGTTTCAGGGGCGCGGGGCGAACAGCCCATGAATCGGCTCACGCTTTCGCCGCGTGTGGGCTTCAACGTATCCGCCAAATTTAGCGGCGTCAGTTTATCATCGGCCCCAGCCTCTTCGCGCGCGACTCCCGACGGCAACGCTTATAATTACGACGATGGTTACGTCCTCACTGATATCAGCGGCAACTTCGGTGGCCAGACCTGGAATTGGGGCTACGATAACAGCGCCAGCCAGATCTCGGGAAACACCATTCTTTTCAGCCGCTCCACCGCGGCAGACAGCAGCTCGCGGGAACTCGATGACGACCCGCTCTATGGAGGCGAGTTGACCTATAGCCGATTGCTGGCCGTCAAAGGCAGAACCGGCTTTGGTCTGGAGGTCGCGGCAAATTTCCTGGATATCTCGTTCGATGGCACTCAGACGTTCACGTCCGACGTCACCCGCGTGACCGATGCTTATGCCTTCACCCCCGGAACCACTCCGCCAGGCACGACGCCGGGAAGCGGTTACCAGGGCAGCTTTAGCGGGCCCGGATTTGTGATCGGCGCGACGCCTGTGAATTCCACCACCACCGTCACGCCCGGCGTCCTGTTGACGGACCGCCAGCGTTATGAAGCCAACCTTTGGGGCTTTCGCCTTGGGCCGTATGCTGAATTCGCCCTCAGCAAACGGTGGCATCTCGGCTTTTCAGCGGGGCTCGCTCTGGGGCTGCTCGATAGCGAGGGTTCCTGGTCGCAAACCGCGGGGACGAGCACCACACGCGGCGACGGAGACGAATTTAACGTCCTGTGGGGATACTACGCCGGATCCACCCTTTCCTGGAAAATGTCCGAACGCTGGAGCCTCCAGGCCGGTGCCCAGTTCCAGGGATTGAGCGACGGCGACCAGTCCTTCGGCGGCCGCAACGTCGATGTCGAGTTCGGCGAATCCATCTTTGTGACCCTCGGCCTCGGCTACAGCTTCTAAATCCGGCTACTCGACGCCGATTTGACGAACCGGAATCCTCCAGCTTCGCAGCAGTTGCCGTTGGCTCTCCAGAATGTTTTCGTCAAGGACGTTCACGTCCGAGCAGGGGTAGACTGCCAGCTCGTGGGCGTGCTCCTGAAATGTTTCCCGAGCCAAACGCACGGCCTCGGCGATTGCTTCTTCGGAGATCGCGTCGCGCCACTCTTCGACAATGCTTTTCCACGCCATGCCGGTGGCGACTTGCTCGAGGACATCAGTGACAAGAATCCGGGTGCCGCGAAACGTGGGCTGTCCGTGACAAATCCTTGGATCGGCGACAATGTAGCGGCCCACCACTTTCTTGCTCATGGCGTCTAGCTTACGATTGTTAGAATCGGAAGGCAACAAAGGTCATCGCCTTGTTCATCATCGGCCTATAATGGAGGACAGTGAACGGCATCAGCTAATCCCTTAGCCCCGTCGCCCAATTCTTATCTGCTTCATATGCTGCTCCGCGCCTCTGTGTCTCTGCGGTTCGACGCCCATCCCCTTCCAAAAAGGTTTTGCCAAAGGAAATCGGATGCTGATCATCGCTGTTTTGTGCGTAAGCGCGTTTGCGTTGCTGGGGGCGATTATTGGCGTGGCGCGAAGCAAGTCGGCGCCGCCGGTTACGCAAACGACTAGGGCTTTCGACGTCGCGGCGCCTGTCAGCGAACGCATCCAGGTGCGCCAGGAAATCGTTGCCACCGACGGTGCACCGGCGATTCCGGCGTTTCAACCAAAGTGATTGCTTGCCTTAGCCTCCGGCAACGACCCAATCGCAGCTTCGTGTTGCTTAAGCGCCGGGCCTGGTTCATCCTGTAATCATGCTCACTGGAAGCATCCCGTCCGCGGAAATGGGCGCAGCCCACCGGCCGTTTATTACACTCATTCAACCTGACTTCCTGCCCGACGTGTGCGGACCACGGGCGCATTCCAGGAGGAAAGGTTATGGCTACAGTATCACGGGGTTTGCCTGAGCGGCCCCATCTCGACATTCCGAAACGCGAGGCGCGTGAACTCCTCGACCAATGGCGCAAGCGCCAACCCGATGCGTTCGAGCGAATCCGTCGCCGGCATCCCAAATATCGGACTGCGGACGATTCGACCATTGTCGCCGCATCGTTTCGCCTCAGTGACGCCCAACTCGTCATCGCGCGCGAGTATGGGTTCGCCCACTGGACCGCCCTGAAGCAACGCGTTGAGGCGAATTCTCTCGCGCACGCTTTGGATGCTGCCGTCCGGGCGAATGATCGCGACGCCGCGGTTCGCCTTATTCAAATGCAGCCTCAAATGCTTCACGTGCCCGTCGTGTCCGGCAACTGGGGGCCGCCCATGAGCCACGCAGCCAACCTGGGCCGCCTGGAAATCATCAAAGCAATGGCCGCGTTGGGCGCGCGAGATTTTCAGCACGCATTTGATCGCGCGACCCTCCAGGGAAGAATCGAGTGCGCGCGTTGGCTGCTCGAACACGGGGCAAAAGTGTCGCCGGGCGCCATCATGGGCGCTTGCGAAACTCTGAATGCCGACGGCTTCCGCCTTCTCGCGGAGCTGAACGCCCCTTTTACGGACAAATCTGGCGATCGTCTCGCTCCGCTCGCCATGGTTCTGGAAACCTACGGTCGAAATCCCAAAGGAAAGCACGAGATCCTCGAAATCTTTGCCCAACGCGGCTATGGCCTGCCCGACACACCGATGCTCGCGTTCCATCGCGGAGACGTTTCACAACTGGAAAAACACCTGCGTCGCGATCCGCAGTTGATCGAGCGCAGATTCACCCTGCGCGAAATCTATCCTCCGCAGTGCGGCTGCGCGACTGACGATCGGTCCGGCATGCACTGGACCCCAATTCAAGGCACGACACTGCTGCACCTCGCGATTGATTTCCGCGAACAGGAAATCTTCGAATGGCTGCTCGCGCACGACGCCGATGTCAACGCCCGCGCAACCATCGACAGTGATGGCTTCGGCGGACACACACCGCTGTTCAACGCCGTCCTTAACGGACCCTGGCCCGAGGCCGCGACGACCCGCAGGCTACTGGAGCGCGGCGCCGCGAAAGACGCCCGAGCCAGTCTGCGAAAGTTCCTCGATTGGACCGAAAACCCGCGTTGGCACAAAGCCCGCGACGTGACTGCCGCGGAATGGGCCCGCGGATTTCCCGAACAAGGTTGGGTCAATACGGAAGCTCTCCCGCTTCTCGGCTGAGCCGGTGCCAGCTAGCGCATCAATTCCTGAATGATTGCAAGTTTGCCCCGTCGGCCCGGCTCATCGATGGGAGTCTTACTCCTGCTTCCACGCCCGTCACCACGTTAACGCAGACAGGGCTGACTACCGAATCGCAGTAAAGGTCTATAGGCCTGGGTTCTGCTGCTCGATGCCAAGCCGTGCTTGCGATAGCCGCGAAACCCGTCTGCCTTGGATTAAACAGATGTCAATGACCTCCACGATGTTCGCATGGTTTGCGCTGTTCCCCGCAAATCTCGCCCTCGGGCACGATCGCGTCCACTTCAATCTGGTC
>JAKEEH010000335.1 GCA_022616725.1 Limisphaerales bacterium
GCGTCGCGCCTTCTCTGGTGATCGTAAATTTCACGGGGGCTTCGGTGCTCGAATAGACTCCCACGTATTGGTCCAGAACTTCCGGGCTGACGGTGATCGTTTCGAAGGCGGGAATCTGAAACGGCTTATTGTAGTAGATGTCGATAAAGCCGCTGACAATATCCTTTACCGGGTGAACCTTTGCGTTCGTGGCGTAGGCGACTGCCAGCTTTTCTTCCGGCTCGTAAGACAGCCACGCTCCATAGTTATCGCCCCCGCCGGCGTGCCCGTAGAAGGTCTTGCCGGCGAACGTGAAGGGCTCCATTCCAAGTCCAAGGCCATCGCCGTCCCTTATCGTTTTCATCTGATCGAGGTTCTCCTTTGACACTATCTTCCCATCAAACAGCGCCTGGATGAATTTAGCCAGGTCGTTCGGTGTCGAAACAATCGCGCCCCCGCCGAAGAGGATGCTGGGATGGGTTTCGGGTACCTGTTTCCAGTCGCCGCCGACGTTCAAATAGGTAAGACTTTCGTTTTTGTTCACATCGATGCTTCCGGTCGCGGTGTATGTGTCCGCAAGCCCGATCTTTGAGGTGATTCTTTCCTTGAGAGCTTCCTCGTAGGGTTTACCGGTTAACTTTTCAATGATCACACCCAAAAGGAAATAGCCAGAATTGCTGTAGGATTGCTTTGAGTCCGGTTCGAAATCAGGCGTGGCTTTGGCGATCAGGGCGAGCATTTCATCCTTCGTTATTGGAGTCGTGTTCACGTTGCCTTGAGAATTCTGATCGCGCCTTACGTTAGGGATACCGCTGCGATGCGAGAGTAAGTGCACGATAGTAATTTTCTTGGCGTTCGGAATCTGCGGGAAGAATTTGTCGAGGGTATCGGTCAGCTTCAATTTTCCTTCCTCGACGAGCTGTAAGATCATCGCGGCGGTGAACATTTTTGTGATCGAAGCGATCCGGAATCGGCTGGCCGCAGTCAAAGGTTTCTTTTCAGTTCCGTTGATCTGGCTGTAGCCGATGGCGCGGGTGTAAAGAAGGTTGCCGTCTTTGGCGATCGTCAGGCTCCCCATCGCCTTGTTCTTTTCGGCGAGCCGGTCAAAGAACTGGTCGAGTTTGGCTTTGTCCAGCGTCTGCGCGTAGCCGGTCGTGAACAGCGCCAGGGTCAGCAAAATTGGGAGTAATATTTTGATTTTCATGAAAGCCCCTCTTTTCTTGTGTCGATGGCTTTCTGCACCTGCGTTTGCAGAACCGCCGCCACGGCAGCCACGACGCTCGAAGCAAACGTACCGATTAATCCCATCATTACGGGACCCGCGCTGTCATCTCCTGTTCCAGCAGAGAGAACCATGACCCACACGATTCCTGCCACCATCAGGAGACCGATGGTGAGGGCAGAGTGTTTAATATGCCGCAAAGCTCTGACCGATAACTCCGAGAAAGCCTTGTTCCCGTCGATGTAGCTTAACAACTTGAACGCCTGATACAGCGCGAAAAAAAATAGAGCGGCCTGGATATACGCGCCGACTAAAAAGAGATAGATCTGCCAGGCGGTGTCGGGTGTCTTGGCTGCTTCCTGAGCGATCATTCGCGGCAGCGGAAACACGCACACCGCCAGCGCGGCGATGGCGATCAGAGAAATGACCAGCCTTAGGAATATGGTTGAGCCTCGATTCATAATGCACCTCATCACGATGGTTGCGTTCTCCCGGATAATGGCCGCCAACGTTTCGACGAACACGCAAAGAGCTAAACTGAATAGTCCTCTTCCCGCCTTGACGCGCTCGCGGCAGAGGTCGTTGAAGGTTTGTTCCATGGCTTCGCCAAAGCGCTCGCGGTACGGCTTCGGGTAGAGGCGAAGCAGCTTTGCGTACCAGTTTCGGTATCTTCGTATCAAAGGTTCAGACGCCATAAGCAGATGAGTTCGCTGCAAGTTGCTTCCTTTTGGCGACCGCCACGAGCTCGCGATATCGCTCCAATTCCGCGGCAAGCGCCTCCCGTCCAATCCCTGTGATTTCGTAGTAGATGCGACGCTCGTCGTCCATTTCCGGGTCTATTCTCTTGTCGCTCTCGCGTATCAATCCCGCGTCTATCATGCGGCCGATCGACCCGTAGAGCGTTCCCGGTCCCATCTTCACTTTTCCTTGTGAATCCGACTCCACTTGCTTCATGATTCCATAGCCGTGCCGCTCTTGTGTGGAGAGGGCGAGAAGGATGTGAAGCACCGCCGGAGTGAGCGGTGCGTCTGGTTTATTTTTTTGCACGCATGGAGACTATATCCGTAACGGATATATGTCAAGAATCCGGTCCGTAAAGATTGGAACAGGCCCGACGTGGTCCCTGGACCGCGGGCGAGGATCCCAAGAAGGCGACCCGGTTTGATCGGATGGAGACCTCGCGTTATGAATGGGAATCTGTGACCGAAAGTCGCTCATCGAACGTTTAACGTAGGAAAGTGAATCAAGCACAAACCCGGGATTCAATATGAAGCCCACATGGATCATTTTTCTGGTCGTCGTTGCTCTATCGAGCTCCTCGCCAGCGGCGGAGAACGGCGCCGAGCTGTGGTGGCCCCAGTTTAGAGGACCGAACTCCTCGGGACTCGGCGCAGGCAAACCGCCCGTTCACTTCGGCCCGGACCAAAACGTCCAGTGGAAGACGCCTGTCGGGCCAGGACTGTCTTCGCCGATCATTTGGGCGGGCCGTGTCTTCCTGACTGAGGTCGATCAGGCGAGTCAGAAACTCGCCACGCTCTGCATTGATCGGCGCACGGGTAACTTACTTTGGCGACGTGAGGTCGCCGCGGAAAAGATCGAAAAGGTCCACCGCATCGGCAGCCCGGCTGCTGCCACGCCTGCCACCGACGGAGAGCGGGTCTGTGTTTACTTCGGGTCTTACGGGTTGCTGTGTTACGACCTGGACGGAAATCTGAAGTGGGAAAGACGATTGCCTTTGCCGGAGAACCCTTATGGCGCGACCGCTTCACCGATTATCGTAGGAGAATTGTTGGTGTTCAACCATCAGGGCAAAGACGCCTATCTCCTCGGCGTCAATCGCCGCGATGGGCAAACAGTCTGGCGGACGGATCGCTCATTGTTTAAGTACGGATGGTCAACTCCCGTGCACTCGCGTCACGACGGGATCGACGAGATTGTCGTGCTGGGAGGTGACTTCGAGCCGAACCAGCGCCTGATGGCATACGACCTTGCGACTGGAGCGGAGCGATGGTGGGTGGCAGGACTGCCGCCGTGTGGGAAAAGCACGCCGGTCATTGGGGGCGGTATGGTCTTCCTGGCGGCGCCGGACATTATCCTGGAACAATCGGCTGAAAAACGGAATCCTGAGAGGGCCGCTCAGTTCTATGCGAAGAACAAGAATAGCCTCATGGCTGTTCGCCCCGGCAGCACCGGCGAAGTCGCGCAGGCGAATATCGCGTGGTCGGACCGGAAGGGCGTCCCCGGCGTTCCTTCGCCGTTGTACTACAACGGACGCCTTTTTACTTTCAAGGACGGCGGGTTGGTCTTCTGTCGAGAAGCAGACACAGGGAAGTTGTTGTATGACGAACGGCTGGGAACCCTCGGCTATTACTACTCCTCGCCTGTGGCTGCCGACAATAGGATCTACATTGCCTCCGCCGAGGGCGTGATGACGGTGATCGATGCGGGCGCAAAGCTGAATGTCCTGGCCACAAACAAGCTCGACGGCGCGATCCTGGCCACACCCGCATTAGCCGGCGGGAACATCTACGTCAGGACCGAAAGTCATCTTTACGCTTTTGGGAAATGAATTGTGGGGCGTCGACAGCTATAAGTATCCGGGCTAGGTACTCGTACGAAACCTCTTCAGCCCATACACAGGGTTTCGGTGATCATGGCGCAACACCCAAATTCTGATGTAGTCCTCGCGGATGTCGTACAAGAAATGGTAGGGGAAGCGGTGGAGATTTGCAGCGACGAAGTCCGCTCCTATCGAAAAGAAAAAACCTCGGGTTCTCGATGGCTTTCTTAACTCCGAGTTGAAATTCGGCAAAAAAATCGTCCCCAAGCTGGCGCGAGACTTTGTAGTATTTATCCAGGATTGCGTCCAGATCACCTTGGACCCGCCGGTGAAACTTAACTTCCACGTTGCCGAAGGCCGGCGACGAGTTGCTCGAAAGTGATCATGACGCTGGGGTCGGTTTCGGCCTCGCGCCTCCGCCTGGCGACTTCGGCGTCCGAAACTTCGTAAACGGGGGTCTCCAAGCCGTGCAGAAGCTGAGAGGCAAGCGAAGCCCGTTCTTCTTCGGGAAGCTTGGCGGCTTCGGCAGCGATTTCATCCAATTTCATACTTGCTATATTGCAAGGCACATTCCGTGCCGGCGCGCCACTTCGTTTTTCAACCCCCTGGCTGCCGACAACAGGTTTACATTGCATCCGCCGAGGGGGACAGCGACCAAGGCTACTGCCGAGAGAAGAACGTTCTCACGGACATCGAGAAGGTTCTTCGCATTACTAAGGTTTTCTATGAGACAGGATCGTATGCCACATTGGATTCAGTTCAATGAAGGTACCCCACAATGGCGGCGCAGGCGAACCGCTTCGCCGGGCAGTCGGGCATTGGCACGGAAAGGTCACCACAGCAGCGGAACGCCGTAGGCGGGGAAAGCGCGGTCGCCTGTCACCACAGTCAAACCTTCGACTTGCGCTTGGGCGATGATCAACCTGTCGAACGGGTCTCCGTGATGTCGAGGCAGCGGAATTAACGCCTGATAATGCTCCATCCGGGACGACAGAAGCACAAACCCATTAGCATCCAGCACACCCGGAAAGAGAACTTGGAACCCCACTTGGAGTTTTAGCTTGCCCAAAGCCAGCTTGATCGCCACTTCCCAATCGGTCGCATGACTGACGTGGCGATCGTTCCTGGGATCTTCCATTGCAGCACGCGCAGTCGCACTCAGCGCGGCATTACCCTCGCAAAACCAGAGCAGCGCTTGAGTATCGATGAGCAACCTCATTCCATGTAGTCTTTGAAATCCTCCAGCGGCTCATTAAAGTCTGGAGCCATCTGAATCCTGCCGCGGAGACATCCAAAACCTTTCAATTCATTCGGAGAGGACGCTGCCCCATTTGCGGGCCTTAGCGTAGCGATAATTTCGATTTTTACGTGTCGCAACTCTGGTGGCAGCGGCAAGTGCAGCGTTCCGTCGGCGTCCGGTTCAAGGATCGCGTTAATCGTGCTCATAGGACAACTATACTGTTTAACGACGTCAGGGTAAAGGAGCGGTTGGCTTGGTGCTCCGGCCGAGCGCGCGGTTGTGTCCAGTCCAGTTTGTTAGCCCTTTGACATGTCGCAGAGTAAAGGTGCAGAATCTCTCAGCATGATTTCCCTGCGCTTGCTGCCGTTGCTCGGCTGCCTGTTCGCGCTCTCCGCTTTTGCCGGTGACGCGGGCGTTCTTCCCGGCGCGGAGGCGTTGCGCAATTGGCCGCAGTGGCGCGGGCCGTTGGCCAATGGCGTCGCGCCGCGCGCCAATCCGCCCATTCACTGGAGCGAGACTAACAATGTGCGTTGGAAAATTCCGCTGCCGGGCAAGGCGCATTCCTCGCCTATCGTCTTCGGCAATTCGGTTTACGTGTTGGCGGCGGTGCCAGTCGGCGAGGCGCAGAAACCGGTTTATGATGACGCGCCCGGCGTTCACGACAGCGTGCCGGTCACGCATCGCCAGCAATTTGTCGCGCTCGCCATCAGTCGCCGCGACGGAAGTATTTCGTGGCTAAAAGTTCTGCGGGAAGAGTGGCCGCACGAAGGCGGTCACGTAACCGGCAGTCTCGCTTCGAGTTCGCCCGTCACCGACGGTGAGCAGTTTTACGTCTTTTTCGGTTCGCGCGGGCTTTATTGCTTGAATCTGAAGGGCGATTTGAAATGGTCGAAGGACCTCGGCCGGATGCACACATTGCACGCGCACGGCGAAGGCAGTTCGCCCGCGCTCCACGGCGACACGCTCATCGTTTGCTGGGATCAGGAAGGCGACTCGTTCCTCTACGCATTCGACAAACGCACCGGCGAACAACTCTGGAAAGTTCCACGCGACGAAAAGACTTCGTGGTCCACGCCCCTCGTGGTCGAACACGAAGGCAAGCCGCAGGTCATCGTGAGCGCGACGAAGCGCGTACGCGGCTACGACCTCGCCACAGGCGCGCAGCTTTGGGAATGCGCCGGCCTGACGGACAACGTCGTGTCCTCGCCGGTGTACACCGATGGCGTGGTCATTGCGGGGAACAGCTACTATTCGCAGGCGATGCTGGCCATCCGCCTCGCCGGTGCGAAAGGCGACATCACCGGCACGACCAATGTCCTGTGGAAACTCAATCGCATGACGCCCTACGTTTCGTCGCCACTGCTCTACGACAACACGTTGTATTTCCTGCGGCACAACCAAAACGTTCTTTCGCGCCTCGACCCGCTGACTGGCAAACCTCGCGGCGAAGCGCTTCGGCTGGAAGGCATCAACGATTTCATTTTCGCCTCACCGGTCGGCGCGGCGGGGCGAATTTACGTCACTAGCCGCGACGGCGTGACTGTCGTCCTGCGCCACGACAAAGAAAACGCCACGCTGGCCGTGAACAAGTTGGAAGATTCTTTCAGCGCATCTGCGGCGCTCGTGGGTGGCGAACTCTATCTGCGCGGCGAGCGGTTTCTCTA
>JAKEEH010000336.1 GCA_022616725.1 Limisphaerales bacterium
GCCGGCGCTCACGAATTCGCCTCCGAAAGCTTTCACGCCCAATCGTTTGCTGACGCTGTCGCGCCCGTTGCGAACACTGCCTTGACCTTTTTTGTGTGCCATACGCTAACTGATCTTGATTTCTGAAATTTTGATCCGTGTCATTTCCTGCCGGTGTCCCACCGTGCGATGATAACCTTTGCGCCGCTTCATCTTAAAGGCGATTTTCTTCTCGCCTCGGAAGTGCTCGACAACATCGGCCACCACCGCGGCATTCGCAACTGTCGGCGCGCCAACCGAGACCTTGCCCTCGTCGGCCACAAACAACACCCGATCCAGCGTCACCGGCTTTCCGGCTTCCGCTTTCAGGCGATCCACCGCCAGCGTTTCGCCCGGAGCGACACGGTACTGCTTTCCACCTGTTTCTAACACTGCATACATACGTTTTCCCCAAAGGGAGAGAGATACAACCACACGACGCGGACTGAGTCAACCTTTTGCACTGAGAAATTTCAGTTACGCACCGACCTACCGACCGCCTCATTCACGGGATTTTTCGCAAGGGTTTGCTGAGCCACAATTATCTCTCCGCATGGCTTGGAGCCAATACCACCAGCGGCAGGCATCGTGAATCGGTCGAATCTTGCTCCGTTCTGACGCGTAAATCACCTGGATGGGGACGAACTCCATGAGCAGGCCCGCCCGCGCAAATTTCAGTAAGACCTCGGATTCGATTTCGAAACAGTCGGTGCAAATCTTGAGTTCGCTCCAGGATGGCAGGTGCATCAAGCGAAAGCCGCATTGGCTGTCGGGAAGGCGCACGCCCGCGAGCCGGGAGAGCTGCCAGCTCATGAACCGGTTGGTGAGGCGCCGGATTAACGGCATGCGCGCGGTGGCGTGCATGCGATTTCCGGATATCAGTCTGGCGGGGCCGGCCTCCGCTGCGCGGAGGAATTTTGGAACATCCATCGCAGCGTGTTGTCCATCGCCGTCCATCGAAATAGCCCAGAGGAAGCCGCACTGCGCCGCATGCCGCCAGCCTTCGCGCAACGCAGCGCCTTTGCCCTTGGGCCGGTCATGGCGGAGCACTACCGCGCCAGCGGCCCCCGCCAACTCAGCCGTTTGGTCTCCTGACCCATCATCGATGACAATCACCGAAGGAAGCATGGAACGCACCGCGCCCACTAACGGCCCAATGGCCGCCGCCTCATTCAGGCAGGGAATTACAACCGCACACTCATCTCGCCACCGCACAGGCCAACGATAACAGCCGTCGCCCGGCGGCGAAAGCCCAGGTGGGGCGAAGACCTACTTACGCGAGGATTCTGGCCCCATTAGAGTTTCGCCGAACTACTCACTAAAGGTGTAATTATGAAAAAATGTGTTGTTTCAATCACGATTGTCGCGGGATGCCTTGCCTGGATCGGCGGCGGCTGCGCCACGGGCGGAAAAGTGAATACGGCCCGCGAACTTGGCGTGATTGATACTTTGCCGGAGTCTGCGACGAAAGGATACGTCGAGTTTTACACCAGGGATGCAAACGGCCCGGTATTTATATACCTGGTCAACGAAAACAATAGCACACAACCGCTGGCAGGAGTCGGCGTGGCAACCGGCGACAAGTATCGCGAGCGCGGGGGGCTCAAAGTCTCAGAGCGGCTGCGCGTTGCCGCCCCGGTCGGCACACACCGGTTTGCGCTGCAAAAGGACGGTTCTCAGATCGATGTGCCAGTCCAGGCTAACAAGGTAACCTGCGTCGAAATCGACTATACCCCGATCGATCCGTCGGAACATTTTGTAGTTTACAAAATGGACTACGCCGTCAAAGACCCGGCTGCGATGTCGGACGCGGTCGGCTCGGCTCCAAGAGCAGAGTAATCGTCATTACGTGGGGGGCGTTCACTGCCCCTTTTGCACCGAGAGGGCGCGAAAGTCGCGCCTCTCTCGCGCTCTTCGACGCGCGGCTGGCCGTAACGCTGGCAATTGCCGACACCAACCGGGAGGAAGAAAAGGGGTCGGCTCAATCAACCGTGCCAGCGGACTTCACTTCAGGCATTTCGACGAAATCCGTCCAGTAAATGTGAAAGGTCTTGAGCATCTGCATCAAGGATTCCTTGTCCACAGGCTTGTTCATGACGGCGTTGGCCCCGAGTCGATATGCCCGCGTCACATCGTCCTGCAACGTCGATGATGTAATGATCACCGTCGGAATGAGTTTGATCTCGGGCTGCTTCTGCATCCACTCCAGCACTTCAAAACCGCTCTTGCGCGGCATCTTGAGGTCCATAAGGATGATCGTCGGCAGCGCGTATTTGGAACGATCTCCAAACTTGCCCTTCCCTGAAAGGTAATCGATGGCTTCGACGCCATCGCGGGCAAATTGCAAGGTGCAGCGCGCGCCTATCTGCCTGAAGATGCGCTCGACAAAAAAAATGTCGTCTTCGTCATCTTCGACCACCAGCAGCGTTGGACGCTCGTTCAGCATCTCTGATCTTCGGCTCATACCCTTTCGATCGCCCGGAAAATTGAACTACTGATGATTGAGATCTCTTTTTGTCAACTCAATCGTCAACCCGCGCCCGACAACTTGCCCCGAGTGTTGCAAATCGTCCAGGAATGACTCATGGCGAGGCTGAACCGAACCGAATGGCCCGTCGAACATCATTGCCTGCCAGACCATTCTGTTTCGATATAATTGCCGTGATGCGCATGAATAAACGGGCAGGCCCCATGGATTATCTTTATCTAGCTTACACATACGTCGGACCTCACAAACGATTCTACCGGCGGCCGCATATTTGCTGACAGTGGGTCTTTGCCCGAGGCCATCGTCACGGCGCAAGCCGGTCGATTTTCCATCGACTATCGGCCTGGCGCGTATAGCGGAAGCGGTCGTGGAGCCGATTCGGGCGTCCCTGCCAAAACTCGATCTCAAGTGGCGCGAGCACGTACCCGCCCCAAAATGGCGGCGTCGGCACCGTGCCGCCTCGGTATTTGCCATCAAATTCGGCCATTCTGGCCTCGAGCGTCGCCCGGTCCGGGATGACTGCACTTTGACGGGAAGCCCATGCGCCGAGTTGGTTTCCCCGTGGACGCGTCTTGAAATACGCCTCCGATTTCTCCCGGCTCAACTTCTTCACCGTCCCCGTCACGTTGACCTGGCGTTCCAATTCCAGCCAGGCGAAGTTGAGCGCCCCGTGGGGGTTGGCTTCCAGTTCCGCGGCCTTGCGGCTCTCGTAGTTGGTAAAAAACGTGAACCCGTCCTCCTCCAGGCTCTTCAAAAGTATGATCCGCACTGAAGGCTGCCCGGCGGCATTGCAGGTCGCGAGCGCCATGGCATTGGGTTCGCGTATCCCCGCCTTCAACGCCTGCTCGAACCATTTCGCAAACTGGCGCAGCGGATCGGGATCCAGGTCGCGCGCCTCCAGGCCGGATTGCGTGTATTCCGCGCGCAGATCAGCCAGCGAAATCGAGACGGAACCGGTCATGTCGAGAAGCGCGTGTTGACCACGCGATTGCTCACGTCTGAGCTGTGATCATGCCCGTCTTCCGAGCATAGTTGAACAACCCGCCGGCATCCACCACTGGCCGAACATCCCCCAGCGGCTTGAAGGCGAAGCTTTTGCCGCTCGCTTCCACGCGGACGGCGGCCTGGTCCAGGTCCACCGTGATGATGTCTCCCGTCTTAAGGATCTCGCACAGCCGATCTGCACATTCGCACGGATACAGTTCTCCGGTTGCCACGCAATTCCGAAAGAAAATACGGGCGAAGCTTTCCGCCAGGACCACTTTGCACCCCGCCGACCCGAGCGCAATCGGCGCGTGCTCGCGCGAACTGCCGCACCCGAAGTTTCGGCCGGCGACCACGATCGGGTATTCGGTGTCGAGCTGTCCCGGCTTCACGAAGCGCGTCGGGTATAATGAGTCCGGCAAGCCCCACAAAGCGTAACTGCCCAGCTTTTCGTATTCCTCGGGAATCGTCGGAATTAAATTCAAAAATTCGGCCGGGATGATCTGGTCCGTGTCGATATTGTCCCGAACGACATAAACGGGACCCTTAAATACTGACTTCATAGCCGAACAATCTGACGGCTTCGGCAACCCATTTCAAGCCGCCAAGTGCGAAAGAAGCCGCAGACTTTTTCCTCTCGGACTCGCAAGTCCTCGCTCAGTGTTGCCGCCGCGTCCCTGAATCCCACGGCAGTCCTTGGTCGATCCATGCCTTCAACAGTCCAACCTCCTCCCTGGTCATCGCCGGGTACTTGCTCCGTTTCGCCAGCGGCGGCATTTCGAGATCTTCTACCTGATCGGTTACCATCCGAACCAATCTGCTCTCTGTGCTGTTCCCGGAATGTGCCGCCGGCTCGCCGGATTGTCCGCCTTTCAGCATCGCTTCCCGACTGGCGATGCTGAACTTCCCCTTCGGTTTTTCACCGCCATGGCAGGCGGCGCAGGATCGCTCCAGCAGCGGCGCAATGTCGCGCGCGAAATAGACCGTGCGCCTGCCGGTGACGGGTTCGACCGCATGGCGCTCAGTGCCCACGGCAGGCCCCCGTTCATCCGGAACCTTCAACGCTATCCAATCCGGCGTATCGTTGGTTTTCACCTGCGGTTGTGTCAGGAGCAAGGCCATCGTGGCCCAGGCTGTGCCCGCGGCAGAGATCCATTGGTCTTTCCCATGCGGGAATTCGCTTTCGAAATGCGGCTGGAAAGGCCACGCCCTGCTCCGGACATACCACGAGCCGTCGTCAAATTGCGTTCGCAGAAGAAAGCGCACGCCCTTTTGATACGTCTCTTCCGGGATCGCCACGCCGCCTGCCAGCTTCAACGCTGCCAGCGCCTGTCCAGTGGCCCACGAATCGCTCGGCAACCCCTCAAGCTGCGACCAGCCACCGTCGCGATTTTGCTTCTCGATGATGCCTGTGACGAAAGGACGAAGCCGCTTGGCGTCTTCACCGGCCCACCCCAGCCCCAGAAGTTGAAACACCTGCTGATTAAAACTTGCCGGACTAGCCTTCGACAGGTAATCGCGCGCCCGGGCAATGCGTTGCTTCAGCTCTGCCTCGCGGCCAACGAGCGGATAGAGTTGCAGCGCGCGAATCGCGAAGGCCGCTCCCTGCATCGGACCATCCTCCATCGGCGGACGATAGTCCGCCGCCGGCCAGGAACCGTCCGGCCGTTGAGTCGCCGCCAGATACCACGTCATGGCTTCTGTCAACGCATCCGCGGGATAGCCCAATTCAGCGAGCCCCCACAGGCCGTATCCCACCAGAACGGGCGTGTCCGGCTGCGGCCGGATCAATTCGTAGGCCTTAGCGATCTTGTCGCCTTGCTTCCAATAGCGCGCCTGATCCTGCACCTGGCGCGCCACCGAGATCTCATTCACCCGCAGTCCCCGCTCCCGCGCCCAGGCAAAAGCCACCGCCGGCAATGTTTGCTGATGACACGAAACGCACGCCTGTTGCCTTGCGATACTGCTCCGCAGGAAAGAATCCGAACTTCCCTGCAACACTTCGACCGCGCGCGTCACTGAATCCCGGATCAAAGGATTCAGAGCCTCGCGCCCAGCCGGCAATTCGCGATTCGGAATTATCTTCTGCTTGCGCACGGCCGAGCCCTCCCGTCCGCCAGCGTCAAGCAAAACCTTCTCCAGCGCCTTGTTATGGCGCGCCCGGGCCCAATCGAGCGCGCTCTCGCCCAACGCGCTCAACATATTTACGTCAACCCCTTTCTGGATCATCAAACGCGCGACCGAGGCATCCCCGCTCTCGTTGTACGCCGCCCACAGGATTGGCGGTGTTTGGTGCTCCCCGGAAGGGGAACGAACGCTCAGGTCGGCACCGCGTTCGATCAGCAGTTTCGCGATTTCCGGTTGATGTCCGTAGAGGGCGAAGTTCAACGCGTGGCCCGCATGCCCTCCATTGAACTGAAGATCCGCCCCCGCGTTCAACGCCGCCTCCATAATCTCCCGGTGCCCCATCATCGCCGGTGAAATCACATCGCGCGGGCGCGCTCCAGTCGCCAGCAATAGCTTGAAACTGGCGACGTCGCCGGCGCTGGCTGCCTCCCTCAACGCGTTCGTTCTTGAGCACCCGTCCGCTCCCCGGTCCAACAAAAGCCGCACCACCGCGCTCGACTTGGGATATCGCGCCGCGGCCACCAAAGGGGTGGTGCGGAACTTCGAGGCCTTGTTGATGACACTGGCAGCCCCGCCCTCCAGCAAAGCACTCACCGATTCGGCATTACCCACCGCATAAAGAAGCGGAGTTGCCCCTGCGTCGTTCTCCGCGGTCGGCACCGCCCTCCGTTTTAGCAGTTCCTTCACCAGCCTCGCATCGCCATTCAGCGCCGCCCAGTGCAGCGCGGTGTTGCCATGCGCGTCCCGCGCGCGCAGGTCGGGTTGACCTGCCAGGAGCGATTGGATTACGGCCGTATCGCCACGATGCACTGCATCGACGAGCCCTTCGCTTCCCGAAACAGACGGGCTCGCCATAAGCGCCGGCAGCAACAGCATCATTTGCAGGAGCGAGGCCCCGCTGCCGGTTGAAGAGACTTTATTCATCCACTTTGAAGCTTTGTTCCTGCGCTTACCCCATGTTGTCACGGGTCGATACACCTTTGATAACTGCTGCACCCGATTCTGGCAACGGCCCGCCGCCGGTCTGAAAACTGGCGCGGCGCGGACCCGCTTTGGGGGATCAGGCTACCTGCAGCCGGTGGAGCGACGCATGCGCTTCGTGACGCGCGAGGTCGGGGATGATCTGGATCTCGAGAGCAGTCACGTGATTCAAATCGACCGCGTAGTCCTCGAGTTCACGCGTAGCGGCGGAACTGAAATTGTATTGCTGGCGCACGATCTCTCGCCAGGTTTGCCCGCCATCAGCGGACCAACGCAGCAGGAATTCCTGGCTGCGTTCACCATCCTCCTCGCGAAACTCCAGGTGAATGCGGCGCACGCGCATGGGATGATCAAATAAGAGGCGAACAGTTTGCATTCCCGCTACCGAAGCCCTCCAGCCTGGCCCCGGAGCAATGCCGAGGGCGGACTCGAGCGGGAAGGCCGGATCTTCGGAGGTCACCTCCGCCTCGGCGGCGGTTTCCAGCCCCAGCCAGTCCGGTTGGCCGACAGACCTCGTTTCCGGGGGAATTAGACGTTTGCGCATGTCCACAGTCACTTTAAGCTAATTCTGAGGAAGAGAAAGCTCCAATTTTGTTGGATTCGCTGATGCCCTGATCACTTTCGCGCAAAAACGTCGTGAGTCAGGCCGGATCGCGAGCAGCCGAGCTCTGACCCGCCGCGGCGTCACGTAGCTGCTGGACCTGCTTTTCCAGCTCCTTCAGACGCCGCGTCATTTCGGGCAGTTGTTGAATGCCAATCCATCCGCGTTTTGTCTGCCGGTCGGGCATCGCCGGTATCCCGAGGACTGTTTCACCGTCGGGAACGTCGCGCATTACCCCGGACTTGGCGCCCACGGTGGCTTGCCGCCCCAAGTTCAAATGCCCGGCAATGCCGGATTGCGACGCAATGACGCAATAATCTCCCAGACGCGTACTCCCCGCGAACCCGGCCTGGCCCATGATCAAACAGTGCCTGCCAACGGCGACATTGTGCGCCACGTGCACCAGGTTGTCGATTTTGGTGCCCTGCCCAATCACGGTTGACCCGAGCGCTCCCCTGTCGATAGCGGCGTTAGCGCCAATCTCAACATCGTCGTGGATGACGACATTGCCGAGTTGAAGCACCTTGCGATGGACGCCCTCGTCCAGGACATACCCATAACCATCCGATCCGATGACGGTGCTCCCATGAATGATCACGCGATGCCCGACCACGGTGCGCGGATACAGCAGCACATTGGGATGAAGACATACATCATCGCCAACCCGGCAATCGTGCCCGATGTAATTGCCGGCCATGAGCGCGGACCGCGCTCCGATGCGCACGCGCGGGCCGATGACACAGTTGGGCCCAACGTGCGCGGTTGGATCAACCTGTGCTGACGAATCGATAACCGCGCTTGGATGAATCCCCTCCGCAGGGCGCTCAGGCGGAAAAAACAGCGGCAACAATCGGGCCATTGCAATGCGCGCGTTGGTAACACGGATAAGAACCTTTTTCGTGGAAGTGAATGGGCCGGAAACAAGAATAGCGGCGGCGTGGCTCTGCTCGGCAGCCGCGAAATAGCGGTCGTTTTCCGCAAATGTAATATCCCCGGGGCGCGCCGCATCGGCAGGCGCAATGCCGCTGATCAGCGTGCTTGCGTCACCAAGAACTTCACCACGAACTCTTTCGGCGATCTCGGCGGCGGTTAAAGCCATGGATCAGGAGTTGAAGTTTGCGGCGTCTCGGCTCTGGCCGGAGCCCCCAATATCGGAGTCGAACTGGTGGTGCGGGACAGACTCGGTTCTGCAAACCAGGCGTGGCCTCTTGATTTCACGCAAGGTAATCATCCGTTGAGCCTCGACGTCCCAAACCTTCAGGCGGAGGCAACGAAAAATGTCGATGGGACTCAGCGAGGTGGTCCTGGCATGTTGAAGTTCGGGGATTTGGCCGATCGCTTCGGGGAGCCGATAAAACGGGATGCGGGCATTGAGGTGATGCACATGGTGGCAGCCTATGTTGGCGGTAAACCACGCCATCAACGGGTTGGTTTTCATGTAGCTTGAGGATTCGAGAGCTGCCATTTCATAAGTCCAGCCCGACTTATCCTTAAAGGAAACTCCCGGAAAATTGTGTTGCGCATAAAAAAGATACGTTCCGACGGCGTAAGCGATGAAATGCGGGACGGTTTGCGCGAGCAGCAGGGTCTGCCATCCAAAAAAGTAAAGGAGACCGACTCCAATAAAAACGTGAGCAACCAGAGCGATCAGGCAGTCGAAATGTTTGCGGGGATAATTCAGAAAGGGATTCAAACACATGCCGTAGAGGAACATGAAAACATAGCCGAAGAGAATCGTGAGCGGATGTCGCACGAACAAATAAGCAAAGCGCTTGCCCTTCGACGATCTCAGAAATTGGGCCTTCGTCATAATGGGGAAGGATCCAATATGCGAACCGCGCAGTTTGGAATTGTGGTTATGATGATAGTTGTGCGAGCTGCGCCAGATGCTGCTGGCGCTCAGGGCATAAATGCCAAAGAGTCTCATGAAAATTTCGGCCAGCCGCGATTTGGGCAGGATGGCGTGATGTTGCTGATCGTGGTAGATCACGAACAGGCGAAGAATCAGGAGCCCGGCCAGAACACTACAGAGAATGTTTACGGGGAGAGGAACCTTCGGGAGCGTGCCCGCGATAGCCGCGAGCAGGAGAAAAGTAGTCGAAAGGATGAACCACCAACTCCGCGCGGTCGAATCCCGCGCATAAACCTTGGTTGCTAAAATCAGTTCGGAGCCCGTTCGCATTTGCAATTCACGCTCTCCGAGGATGCTCGGCAGAATCTCATTTGTCTAGGACAGATTCGTGGGTCGTCTTGTTCAGGGCGCAGCATGAAAATCGTGGAGATTTCATCCGCCTGACGCCGGTATCGCGTTCAGCCGCAATTGAGACGAGCCGCGCAATCAGTCCGCATCCCGCTTCAGCCTGATCGGAAAAAAGGGTGAGATAGCCTGGTCGGCCGGAGAGGTAGAGCATCGGCTTGCGGCCACCGAAGGCAAAGGCGCTTCTTTTGGCGGAGCCTCGTGCACCGTAATATACCGCCCATTCCAAATATGTCGGTGCAGTCCGCACAGTGCGGCTTCCGCGCCTTCGCGTGTCGCCATTGTCACAAGGGCAAAGGCGCGACAACGGCCAGTGCTCCGTTCGGTCACAAGTTTGATTTCGGTGATTTCGCCCTTTTGGGAAAACAAAAAGCGCAAGCTCTCTTCGGTAACGCGCGCCGAAAGGTTGCCCACATGTAATTTTGTGTTCATGGTGATGTAATAATCATATGGCGGAGTGCTGCCCCCAAACCTCCAGCAAAACCGGGCGCCTGCACCCACGGATATGGTGTATCCAGTCCTCCCAGCGATGCGCCCGGTTCTGTTGTCTCGATCTGTTGTTGCCCCAACAATCTCTGGCGGTTCCGCGGCGGTTCGATGCGTGCCGCATTTGGCGTCTGTTCTGTGCAAAAAAGACGAAGAACATCTGCTCCCCGGTAAACGAATGCCAAGCCCGTCCCGGCAATTTCAAGCGCCAGGATCGGGTCAATCCGGTTCCATTATCAAACTTTGAAGGCAGAGAACGAACCCGGCCAATACCTTCTTCGTATTTCGCTGATAGCCATTGACTATCAAACCGAGGTCGCCGCCTTTTCGAAGCCATTGGAAAAGGCTCCGGTCAGACTTTTGATTACTTCGATATATTGTCGCAATGCCGTTGTTTCGTTATCCCGGTTCCAGGCGATCCAGTAGTCGGAATGGACTGGAGGGGTGAGTGGCCGGAAAGCCACCCCCGAATGGGGCAGATTTCTGATTTGCTCCCGGGCCAACGTCACGCCCAGGCCTTCGGCGACAAATGTCATCAGGGCCGGCTCCAGATCCGCATCCTGCAGGATTCTCGGTGTAAAACCGGCCGGCTGGCAGGTCTGCGAGAGCCATTCGCGAAAGCCGGGATGGTTTTTTTCCGACATGCCCACAAAAAACATCGACTTCAAATCGTCGAGACGAATGCGGCTTTTTCTGGCCAGGGGATGTTTCGTCGGGAGAACGACCACCGTTTTATGTCGGGCGATGCATGCCCATTGCAAATGACGGTTGGCGGCGGAAACACGAAGTCCCACAAAGCCCAGATCAATTTTGTGTGCTTCCAAAGCTCGAAACTGTTCGGCTGGCGTCATATCGAACAAGTTGAGAGCGACGTGAGGATGTGACTGGCGAAACGCCCCCAGCGTCTGCGGCAGAAGGTCGAAGCTGAAGTTTGACGAATAGGCAATGTTGAGTTGTCCCGTCTCGCCGCGACTCAAACGCTGGACGGCTTGAATGCTTTCGGCGACCAGAACCAGCATACGCCGCGCATCAATAAGGAATGCGCGCCCTTCTTCAGTGAGCGCGACGTGCTTCTTGGAGCGGTTCAGAAGGCGCACTCCGATCTCCTCCTCCAGGTTCTGAATCTGTCTTGTGAGCGAAGGCTGCGCCAAATGCAACGTCTCGGCGGCTTTGGTGAAATTCAAGGTGTCCGCCACGGCCACGAAATAGCGCAAATGACGAAGTTCCATATCGTCGCTGGTAGTGTAGGCGTTGGCGTCGCCTAAGCAACCCTTCATAGCTTAGGGCTATTGCAGACCAATATTCCAAGTATTGGCGTGAATATGTTGGCGGGGCGATCCTAAGTGCGGAATGAAAACATTCACCTGTCGGTAAAAATTTATGAGAGATGACGCAAATTTGACCGAACATGAAGGCCAGCCACGAGCCGCGACGATGCCGGGAATAGAACCTGACGACTTGTCGAGATTTGAAGAAGAGGGTGGTCGGCAAATTCCGGAACAACGAAGTACGGACGAGCGTCCAGTAAAGGTTTCGGCATGGAAAGAAATTGTCACCCGGTACCAGCACCCATCCGTCGGACGAGCTCTCTGGCAGATCGTTAACACGCTCGGTCCTTTTGCGCTCCTTTGGTATTTGATGTACCGCAGTCTGGCGGTGTCCTGGTGGATCACGGTGCCGCTGGCGATTCTGGCGGGAGGGTTTTTGGTGCGAGTGTTCATCATTCACCATGACTGTGGGCATGGCTCGTTTTTCAAATCCAGGAAGGCCAATGACATTTGGGGGTTCATCACCGGCGTGCTGACTTTCACACCGTACTATCACTGGCGATGGGAACACGCCGCCCACCACGCCACCTCGGGTGATTTGGACCGGCGAGGCGTGGGCGACATCTGGACGTTGACGGTGCTGGAATATTTGGAGGCGTCCCGGTGGAAGCGATTCGCGTATCGCCTGGCGCGCAATCCGGTCGTGCTGTTCGTGCTGGCGCCACTTTATGTGTTTCTGATTAAGCATCGGTTTCCCAAGGCGAAGGTGAACCGGCGAGAGCGTTACTCGGTGTATTGGACGAATCTGGCCGTGTTGGGAATGGCCGCCGGATTGGCCTGGGCATTCGGCCTTAAAGCATATTTGCTGATCCAGTTGATCGTGCTGACAGTGGCCGGCGCAGCGGGGTTCTGGTTGTTTTACGTGCAGCATCAGTTCGAGGACGTTTATTGGGAACACGGCGAAGACTGGGATTACACGACGGCGGCACTGAAAGGCAGTTCCTTCTACAAACTGCCCAGGGCGCTGCAATGGTTCTCAGGAAACATTGGTTTTCATCACATTCATCATCTGAGTCCGCGCATTCCCAATTACAACCTGGAGCGGTGCCACCAGGCGGAGCCGCTGTTTCAGAGCGTGAAGCCGGTCACCCTGTTCTCCAGTTTCAAATCATTCACCTTCCGTCTCTGGGATGAACAGCGTCGCAAGCTGGTGGGATATCGGCACCTGAGAGAGATTCGACGACAACAAAAGCGCGAGGAAGGCGGCAGGCCTGAATTCTCCATTCCGTCGGAAACGACACAGGAGACAAAATGAAAGACACAAAGACTATATCACTGTTGGCGCAAGCTTACGCGGCCGAATTGGAGACCGTGCAAAACTACCTGGCCAACTCGGTGTGGCTGGACGGTCTGGGCGCGCAGGAGGTCAGCGAATCGCTGGCCGAAGATGTGACCGAAGAATTGGGCCACGCCCAGAAGCTGGCGCACCGTCTCAAACAACTCGGCGCCTGCCCGCCCGGTTCACTCAAGCTGGAGCGCCGTCAGAAATCCTTGCAGCCGCCCGTTGACTCGACCGACGTGTTGAGCGTCGTCCAGGGGGTGCTCGATGCCGAGAACGAGGCTATCGCGTGTTACCAGCAAATCATCAAAGCCTGCGAGGGCAGGGACTTCGTCACGCAGGATCTCGCGGTCAAACTCCAGGCCGATGAGGAAGAACACCGTTGCTTGTTCGAGGGTTTCCTCAAGAGCTTGAAGAAAGAAAATCCCGAAAGGAAATGACGGATTGAGAATCTGCTTTAGAAGAATGGACGATGTCCATTCGCAAACAGAAAAAGGAAATGTAAAAGAGAAAGAAAAA
>JAKEEH010000337.1 GCA_022616725.1 Limisphaerales bacterium
GCCAGCAACACGGTCATTGTCTTCTTTGGCGACAATGGCCAGGCACACGTGCGCGGCAAACAATTCTGCTACGACAGCGGACTCCACGTCCCGCTGATCATTCGCTGGCCCGAAAACTTCAGCGCTCCGCGCCATATAAAGCCTGGCGCCGTCGATGAGCGCCTGCTCGAAGCCATCGATCTGGCGCCCACCATGCTCGCGATTGCCGGGGCCGCCAAACCCGATGCCATGCAGGGGCAGGTCTTCCTTGGCGCAAACGCCGCGCCGGCGAAACAATACGTGTTCGGCGCGCGCGACCGTTGCGACGAGACTGTGTTTCGGTTTCGCACCGTCCGCGACAAACGCTATCGCTACACCCGCAATTTCACGCCCGAGCGCCCGTTTCTCCAGATCAACGAATATAAAGAACGTCAATACCCGGTCTGGAACCTTCTTAAAGAACTGCACGCCGAGGGCAAGCTGACGCCTGCTCAGGCGGTGCTTTGCGCGCCCAGCATGCCGGAGGAGGAGCTGTACGATTTGGAAGCGGACCCCCACGAAATCAACAATCTCGCCAAATCGCCAGATCATCAGCAACAACTGCGGCGCCTGCGCGCCGCGCTGAACAAATGGATTGACACGACCAACGACCAGGGCCGTGATCTCGAAGCTGCTGACCTCGCCGCCCGAAAAGGAATTACCAGATCAGGCACCCACCCCAACACCGGCTACGTCAGCGATGGCCAGCCGCCGAACCGGTGATGGCGCGTAAGAACGACAGCTCTCCCGCGGAACCATACGAGAGCGTCGGATCGGGTTGGGCCCTTTGACAGACGGCGCGAGCCCACCTACGTTGCTAGTCCATGTTTAAACTCGTGGCGCCATTCGAACCTGCCGGGGATCAGCCGCAAGCGATCGCGAAGCTGACCGAAGGTGTGTTGTCTGGCGCGGCGCATCAGACGCTGCTTGGCGTCACGGGTTCGGGAAAGACGTTCACGATCGCGAATGTGATTAGAAACGTGAACAAACCCACGCTGGTCATTTCGCACAACAAGACCCTTGCCGCCCAGCTTTACGCGGAATTTAAGGGATTTTTCCCGGAGAACGCCGTCGAGTATTTCGTCAGTTACTTCGATTATTATCAGCCTGAAGCCTACATTCCGCGCACGGATACGTTTATCGAGAAGGATTCGAGCGTCAACGAAGAGATCGAGCGCATGCGCCTCTCGACGATGAGTTCGCTCTTTGCGCGGCGTGATGTGGTGGTTGTGGCCAGTGTCTCGTGCATCTACGGCATCGGCAGCAAGGAGGACTATGAGGCGATGGTGATTCCCTTGCGAGTCGGCCAGGAAATTACCCGCGAACAGTTTCTCTCCCGGCTCATCGACCTGCAATACAACCGGAATGATATTGAGTTTGCGCGCGGCAACTTTCGCGTGCGGGGCGACACCGTCGAGGTGCGGCCCGCCTCGACCGAGGATGCCGTGCGCGTGGAGTTTTTCGGCGATCAGATCGAGCGGCTGACGCGCTTTGAACCACTGACGGGCGACACCATCGACACCCTTCCGGGCGTCACGTTCTATCCGGGCAAGCAATTTGTCACGCCGATGGACAAAATGAAGCGCGCCGCCCTCGCTATCCGGGAAGAGTTAACCGAGCGGATCGCGTGGTTCGAGGCACGCGGCAAGTTGCTGGAGGCGCAGCGCATCAAGATGCGGACCGAATACGACCTGGAAATGATGCTCGAAATGGGCTTCTGCTCGGGTATCGAAAACTACTCGCGCCACATCGCCCACCGCCCGCCCGGCTCGCGACCGACCTGTGTGATCGATTTTTTCCCGCGCGATTATCTGCTGATCATCGACGAATCGCACGCGACCATCCCGCAGATCGGTGGCATGTACGCCGGCGACATGGCTCGCAAGACCGTGCTTGTCGAACACGGCTTTCGCTTGCCGAGCGCGCTCGACAATCGGCCTCTGAATTTCGAGGAGTTCCAGGCGTTGCAAGGCCAGAGCATTTACGCGAGCGCGACACCTGCCGAACGCGAGATCGAGTGGTCGAAAGCCCGCGTGGTGGAACTCGTGGTGCGCCCGACGGGTCTGGTCGATCCGAAGGTCACACTAAAGCCGCTCAAGGGACAGGTGGACGATTTGATCGAGGAAGTTCGCAAACGCGTTGAGTGCAAGGAGCGAACCCTCGTAACCACCCTGACGAAGCGCACCGCCGAGGAATTGACCGATTACCTGCGCGACATCGGTATCAATGTCCGTTATCTCCACAGCGAGATCGATGCGATCGAGCGCGTGGAAATCCTGCGCGCGCTGCGCAAAGGTGATTTCGACGTGCTCGTTGGCATCAACCTGCTGCGCGAGGGGCTGGACTTGCCCGAGGTTTCACTGGTGGCGATTCTCGATGCCGACAAGGAAGGCTATCTGCGCAGCGCCACCAGTCTGATCCAAACGGCGGGGCGCGCCGCACGTCATCTCAACGGCGAAGTAATTCTCTACGCGGACGAGCGGACACAAAGCATCCAAAAATTCCTGGCTGTATCGGAGTATCGCCGCGAAAAGCAAATTGCTTATAACAAGGAGCACAACATCACCCCGCGCAGCGTAAGGCGCGCCGTCGAAGAGAGCCTGTCCACCCGCCCGGCTTCCGACCGAGCCGCTGCGGTGATCAACGAATCTGGCGCAAATTTTGACGTGACTGAGACGCTGCGCGAACTCGAAGAGGAAATGCTGGCCGCGGCCAACAATCTGGAGTTTGAAAAAGCCGCCTTATTGCGCGACCAAATCCGGGAGTTAAAACGCAGCTTTGGCGGCGCGCCCGGCGAACCGGCCAAGCCGCGCGAGATCAGTTACGGCAAAAGGAGACATCGAAAGATGCGGGTTTAGCAATTTCCCAATGCAATGAGGTAACGGAGAGACTCGCACCAATTACGCCGGTTCCTGCTGGGTGATACAGTGGAAAGAGCCCAGACCCCAGATCAATTCGGTGGAATCGAGGCCGATGACTTTACGATCCGGGAATTCGCGCTGAAGGATTTCGAGCGCTCTCGCATCATTGGCGTGGCGATAGGTCGGCACGAGGACCTTCCGGTTCGCGATATAGAAGTTCGCATAGCTCGCCGGCAGACGCTGGCCGGCGTGTTCAACTTTGCCGGGCATCGGCAACCCGACGATTCGGAAGGGGTGTCCGTCCTGATCGCGCAAAGTCTTCAGTCGCCTAAGGTTCTCCAGCAGAACCTTATGGTTTTCATCCCCAGGGTCTTCTTCAACCGCAGTGACGATTGTGCTGGCATTGACGAAACGACTCAAATCGTCGATGTGCCCGTCCGTGTCGTCGCCGGCGATGCCATCGCCCAACCAGAGCACGTTCACGACTCCAAAGTAATCGCGCAAGAATTTTTCGATCTCGGGTTTGGACAGATGCGGGTTGCGGTTCGGGTTCAGCAGACATGCTTCCGTGGTCAAGAGCGTCCCACGCCCGTTGACCTCCACGGAGCCGCCTTCCATGACAATTCCCGGCGAGAAGAGCGGGAGATTGCGCAGTTTCGCGACATGCTGTGGAACCGCGTCGTCGAGGTCGTAAGGCGGATATTTGTTGCCCCACGCATTGTAGCCCCAATCGACAATGGCACGCTCGCGGCGGCCATCGCGTTCGCGGACAAGGAATATGGGGCCGTGATCCCGGCACCACGGCTCATAGGCGGGAAAGTGATGGAAACGCGCGTTGGTGAGCGGCGTGCCGAGCTTCGTTAACAGCTCCCGCACCCCCCGCTCCATCTCGGCGTTCCAGACGTTGATGTTCACCTCTTCGACTTCGGCAAGTTCACCAATCAGCCGCGCATAAACCGCCGGTACGGCTTCATACTTCGCGGGAAAACTGATGCCTTCCGGCCGTGGCCATGTGAACCAGGTTGCCGCGTGCGGTTCCCATTCGGCGGGCATGCGGTAGCCCAACGCGGCGGGCACGTCAGAGGGCTTGCTCATTGTGAAATATCAGGGCAGGCGCTGACCGATCGCCGCCTCAAGGAGCCGATACCACTCGTCCCGGGTGAGTTCAACCGAATCAGCCCGCGCGGCTTCCTTGATGCTCCTGGGTTGGATGGACCCGATAATAGGCATGATACTGGCAGGATGTTTCAACAACCACGCGAGGGCAATTGCGCTGCGGCTCGTTCCATGGGCGCGTGCAATCGCGTCCAACTCGGCGACAACACGCTTTGTACTATAGGTCTCCTGGGAGGGCAGTAACGCCTTCGCTCCATCCGCGAGCAAGCCTCCAGCGAGCGGACTCCAGGCCATGGGCGTAATCCTTTCCGCGAGGCATTGGTCCAACGTCCCGTCTTCGAACGCTGTTCGGTTCGCGAGACTGATCTCGACCTGGTTAACGATCAACCGCATCGGACAGGCCTTCTGCAAGACAGTGAGTTGGGACGGACGGAAGTTGCTGACGCCGAACTCGCGCACCTTGCCTTGCTGTTTCAGGCGTTCGAACGCCCGAGCGACCTCCTCCGGGTTCATGAGGTAGTCTGGCCGATGAAGCTGATACAAGTCGATGACCTCAACGCCGAGGCGCTTCAAGGAGCCGTCGCAGGATGAAATGATATGGTCGAACGAAAAGTCGTATCTAAAGGGAGATTTTGGATGCGGTTCGCCCGCTTTGCGAATGGCGCATTTGGTCACGACGAGAATTCGGCCGCGCATCTCCGGCGCTTCCTTGAGCGCCTGCCCGAAAATTGTCTCTGCCAGGCCGTCACAATAAATGTCGGCGTGATCAAAGAGCGTATATCCCGCTTCAAAGGCTGCGAAAACGGCCTGGCGGCCGAGCTTGGCGGCATCAGGGCTGACCGTCGAAGGATCCCACGTGCCTGCGATACGCCAACAGCCATAGGCCAGGCGGCTCGAGACGAGAGACGATGTTCCGAGCGCAACGCTTCTCATGCCGCGTTCAGAGTAGTTTTCAAAGCCGCGCAGAAAAGCCTAAACTCGGCTTTTCGTTTGGAATGGAACGCGCTAAGTTGCGCGTATGGCAGACGAGATCGAGCAGCGACCGCCTTCTCAGCCAGCGCCATCACACCAGATGAATTGGCCCAAGGCCACGTTATGGATGGTGGTCATCCTTGTGATCTCCTTCAACAGCATGATCATGCTCAAATCGTGCCTGAACGCCCCGGCAAATCTTGCCGACAAAACCGCCAACGCGATTGGCAAAGCAGGCCATGCGCTTGCCACGGTCGCGGCAGCTTTTAATCGGGGCACGATTACGACCACCCTCGTGGGGTATGGGACGACGATCAGCAACCATCAGTACTTGCAGTTTGCCACGATCTCACAACGGGAAAAGTTCGAGCGCGCGCAGCAATCCACGACTGCGTTTGGCTACGTCCCCCTGCCGGAGGTGGTGGTGGTGGCCGAAGCGCCGGTAACGTACACCTACTATCTGGACCTCAACGAAAAGTGGGAACTCGTGCGCAAGGACAACATCATTCACGTATTCACGCCGCCTATTCGCGCGAACAAACCCGCGGTCGATGTGTCGGCGATTAGCTACGAAGTGAAGAAGGGCTACTTCAAGTCAGATGAGGCGCTGGAAAACCTGAAGCGGTCGGTCACGTCATTGGCGACTCTTCGAGCGAAAGAGAACATTCAATTGGCCCGCCAGACCGGCCGGGATGAAGTCACCAAGTTCGTCGAGAACTGGCTGGCTCGTTCGTTTGCGGACGGGACAAATTTCTATGTCAAGATCTATTTTCCTGGGGAGAAGCGCCCGGAGGAGATTGAGGTGGCGAGGCCGCGGGACTAAGGACGCTCCCTTCACCGATCTTCGCGAATTTTCGATCGAAGCTTCTGCAAGTCGTCCAAAACCTCCAACTGCCCCTTTAACTCAAGGAGCGGCTGCAGTTGCGCTCTAATGTAGTTCCAATCGAGACGTGCCTCTCCTTGCCGCGCTATCGTCATTTCAACGTCTCGCCAGTCGACGGCTCGTCCCGCGAACACTTTAAAAACAATGAGATCCTCGGCTGTGCAGATGCGCAACCGGACATTCGGCAAAAACTGGAAATTGACCGCACGTTCGACGGCTGATTTCTCGAAGGGAAAGGCGCCGAGCGCCACGTCGAGACCGATATTTTTGTCGCGCGAGCACAGTAAGAGAACGCGGCGTTGCAATGCGAAGTTGCGGGCGTCAGCAATTCGAGGCTCGAAACGACTTAAGAGCCTATCAACATAATTCTCTTCATTTCCGAAACCCGTGAGAAGTGTGAGATCAACATCTTGCGTGACGCGAGCTTCGGACCACCTCTGCACGGCAACGCCGCCGATAAAACAGAACTGCCAATTTTGTTGCTCAAGAAAAGCCTGGACCTCAGCCGCAAATTCGTACAGCGCTTTCACGCTTCGAGGGCCTTCATGAACCATGCCTGTTGTTCGACCAATCCGGAGGTCGGTCTCAGCGGATAGTGCAACCGTGCGGACTCGAAAGCATCGTTCAGGATCAGGATCGACTCGGTCGTATCGGTTTGCTTAACTTCTTCTCGTCGGAGGCGTTCAAGAATGGGGCCGGTGGTTTTCCAAGTCTCCACCCACTTTTTCATGAGTTCCCGTTCCTCTGCTGTCATGGCCAAATTTACGGAATCGAGCCTCCTAGTGCGAGGAGAATTGGGACGCAGGGAAACCGGTTGATCATGGCGCCAGAGACTACTTCGTCCTTGCACCGCGTCGAGTCAAACGAATAGGGTTCGCGGCGGTGAGCCCAGCCCACAGCACTTGTTCGCATGCATCCCGGCCACATGCTGGTCCCGGCTCCATGCGCGTCCTTTGGGCGACGATTCTTGTGATCCTGCTCGCCACATTCAGTGCGCCCATGCGCCTGCTCGGAGCCCCGCCTACTATTATCCAGCAGCCGGTCAGCCTGATTATAACTCAGGGAAACACGGCGATGTTCAGTGTGGTCGCGGATGGCGATGCGCCGTTGCATTACAACTGGCGGCTCAATGCGGCCAGCATCCCGGGCGGGACAAATGACGTTTATATCGTGACCAACGCCCAGGTGAGCCAGGCCGGATTTTACGACGTTGTCATCACTAACCTGAGCGGGTCCGTGACGAGTGCGTTGGCTTTTTTGACGGTGCGTGGCGATCCCGGGACGATCCGGAATCCAGTGGGGGCAAAAGCCGCTGTCGGGGAAGGCATCGAATTCGACGTTGAACCGAGCGGCACACCGCCGTTCACCTATCAATGGCTGTTTAACGGAGCAGCGATCGCGGGGGCGACCAACCAGGTGCTCACGTTGACAAACTTGAGCTTGCAGCAGTCCGGAAGTTACGCGGCGATCGTAAGCAATGCGCGCGGCAGCGCGACATCCGGAAGCGCCAACCTGGCGGTGTCCACCAACCCGCCTCGCCGCTTAACGGTCTTCGCCCCTGAAATCAATGCAACGAACGCAAGCCAGGTGTCGCTCGGGATCGAACTGGCGGCCAACGGTCAGGAGAATTCAGTCGCGTTCTCTCTCAAATATGATCCGGCGATACTTCAGAATCCCGGTTTTGAGGTATCATTCGTGAACGCCTCCGCGAACGTGGACACGTCCCGCACAGGCGAAGGCCTGGTCGGCGTGAGCGTAACCTTGCCACCGGGCACGCGGTACCCCCGGAGCACGATCCTGCTGGGGCAACTGCTGTTTGATCTTTCC
>JAKEEH010000338.1 GCA_022616725.1 Limisphaerales bacterium
CGCTGCGCGACTGCGCGATTCGTTCAGCCGTGACGAGCGCGCGTGGAGGGAGGCAAAACGGCCGGAGCGAATCACGCCGGCCCCGTCGCCGACCGGAACGCGCGTTGGTCACGGCGAATTATTTGCGACCCGGATTCGCTCCCGCTTGCGTTGATTTGGTGGCGTGGTTTCCGTGTCATTCACGGACTCGACTTTGTGGCCATTGCGCTTGTCCAATTTATTTGCCGGGGTCTCGGTTTGCAGGATAGCTTCTTCGACCACCTCATTGGCCTGGGCGTCGAGTTGGTTCGGAGCCTGGTTCTTGGTCAGGTCAAGTGCTTCGGTGATTTGTTGTTGCCGTTTCGCCAGGGCAGCCAGCTTGTCGGCGTACTCGAAGGGCGCGTCCACTTGCTCTTGCAAATCGGTTAGGCGCTTTTGCGCGTCCGCGATGTTCCGTGTCAACGCGGCGGCGGACTCGTCGAGGTTCTGCACGGTGTATTCGAGGGAGCGGATGGTTCCGAGCGCAGTGTTCGCAGCCTTGGCGGTGTGAGTCGAAGCTCCTTTCACGATAATTTCCGGCCCGCGCATGAAGTTGTCCGCCACGAAGAGTTGAAACCCGGCGAAGTGGCCCATAGGACGTTCGCTTCCCGTCCCACGCATTCGTTCGGCCCGGCGAAGAAGCAATTCTCCCGCGATGCCACGGTCTTGGATTTTCTGGCCTTCGAGTTCAATGACGAACTTGTCGCCGCTGGTGTCTTGCCGAATAGCTATATCCTTTTGCACGTCCGCCAAGCGTTTCTCGAATCGGGGAACTTCGTCCGTGAGGTGCCGAGATTGGTAGCGCAGTTTGTATTGCGTCTCCGTGTGCTGGCTGCGGAGTCGAGTGAGCCGGGCGACTTCGGCGTCGATGCCGGCTTTTTCAATCACCATTGGATTGCCGGAGGCGATGGCCTTGACCTCGGCGTACGTGAGCGCCGCGCCGTCCACGTCCTCAATGCGGCGCAAATTGCTTTCGCCCGTCATCACTTGAGCGATGAACTTTGCCTTCGTCTCCAACGTCTGCCACATGTAGGCATCGAAGGATTCCTCGGTGACGTAGCGATGAATCTGGATTTCGGGATTGGTGTTGCCCTGGCGCAGAATGCGCCCCTCTCGTTGCTCCACGTCGGCGGGACGCCACGGCGCATCGAGATGATGGAGAGCAATCAATCGCTCCTGCACGTTCGTTCCCGCGCCCATCTTTAGAGTGCTGCCGAACAGGACGCGGACCTTGCCCGCGCGGACATCGCGGAACAACCCGACTTTGGCCACATCGCCATCGTAGTCCTGCATGAACGCGATTTCTTCGGCTGGAATTCCGCGCGCGACGAGTTTGTCGCGCATGTCCTCGTACACGGAGAAACCTTTGCCGTTGGTCGGCGTCGATAGGTCACAGAACACGAGTTGAGCGGAGCGCTTATCCGCTGTGGCCCGCCAGACTCGTTCCACTTCGTTGACTGCCTTGTTGATCTTACTGTCGGGATGGTCGGGTAAACGCGGGTCATGCAGCCGGAGGTCAAGCGCGGCTTTGCGGCCATCGGTGGTGACGAGCAACATGTTGTCCTCGCGCGGGTCAACTTTTCCGGTGCGAAGCGCTTCGGCACGCTCGACCAGGATTTGCACAATCGCTTTCAGCTCCGGCGAACATGGCGCGCTGGTCACGATGGGCTTGCCGGTGCGAATGGCCGGAACCGGCAGCTTGAGCATGGTCTGCGTCTGAATGTCCGCGACTTGGCGAAACTGCTGCATCAACTCCGGCACGTTGATGAAACGAGCGAAGCGGGTGTTCAGACGGTAGCCAGAGCCGTCGGGAGAAAGTTCCATCGCGGTGACAGGCTCACCGAAGGTCGCCGCCCACGAATCGAAATGGTCAACGTGCAGTGCCTTGAGCGCCGGCATCTGTAAGTAACGCTGCATCGTGAACATTTCGGCCACGCTGTTCGCGATGGGTGTCCCGGTGGCGAACGTAACACCACCACCGCCACTAACCCGTTGGACGTGCCGCGCCTTGAGAAACATGTCGAAAGCGCGTTGTGACGCTGTCGCTGGCAGCCCCGCGATGCGCGTCATCTTGGAGACATAGAACAGGTTCTTGAAATAGTGCGCCTCGTCCACGAACAACCGGTCAACGCCGAGTTCCTCGAACGTCAGCATGTCATCCTTCTTTCCTCCGCTGGCGAGTTCCTTGAGTCGAGTTTCCAGTTTCTTCTTGGACCGCTCCAGTTCCTTGACGATGCGGGAATTGTCCTGCTGACGCTGTTCCAGAATCGCCAGTTCCAGTTCGAGCAGTTGTTCCCGGAAAAACTCCTGTTGAGTCTCGCGCGACAAGGGAATCCTCTCGAAACCGGAATGGGTCACGATGACGGCATCCCAGTTCCCCGTCGCGATACGGCTCATCAGCGTCTTGCGTTTCTCTTTCTCAAAGTCGTCTTTCGTCGCGACCAGAATGTTCGCACCGGGATAGAGCGTGAGCAGTTCCGATGAGAACTGGCCGAGCATGTGGTTCGGCACGGCGAACAGCTGCTTCTGCGCGAGGCCAAGCCGCTTCAACTCCATTGCCGCTGCAACCATCGTGTAAGTCTTGCCCGCACCGACGACGTGAGCGAGCAGTGTGTTCGGGGTTTGGAGGATTCTCCAAACCGACGCCTTCTGGTGCGGGCGCAGCGTGATGGCCAGTGAGGCGCCGGGTAAGGTGAGATGGTCGCCGTTGAACGTGCGAAGCCGGACGTTGTTGAATTCGTCGTTGTATTTGCGGACAAGTCGTTCCCGCCGGTCGTCATCCCGCCAGAGCCAATCCTTGAAGCGACCCTTGATTTTCTCCTGCTTGTCGCGCGCCGCCTCGGTCGCGGCGGGATTTAGGATGAGCTTGTCCGTGCGTGAATCGTGGTCGTAGAGGGTTGGCGTGCGAAGATTTAGCGCGTCTTCCAGCAGATCCAGCGCGGGACGCCGGTCGGTGCCCCACTCGGTCACATTGGCCACGCTCGTCTTGGCCGACCAGCCGCCGCGCACAATCCACGTCCCAATCATCGGCGCATAGCTGACAGAGATGCCGTGCTCACCGAGCATCTCCTCGGCGAATTGCTTGATGTCTTCCGGCGGAACCCAGGTGCTGCCGAGGCGAGCGTCAATCTCGGTGGCGTTCAGGTCAGAAGGCTGAACTGTTTTGAGAGTATCGACGTTAGGTTGGAACTGCGCATCAGCCAATGCCGCTGATTCCGCCGCAACCAGCTTCGCGCGGACATTGCCGGACAGATAATCGTCTTCGGTTTCCCAGCGATTGGTTTGCGGGTTGAGAAAGATGGC
>JAKEEH010000050.1 GCA_022616725.1 Limisphaerales bacterium
GCCCTGGGATTGCACGTTGTATTCGTGCAGTTTATTGCGCAGCGTGCGGATGCTGATGTCGAGCATCTTCGCCGCCTGCGTGCGATTGCCTTTGCTCCGTTCCAGCGCCGCCAGCACATGGTGCTTTTCCATTTCGCTCATCGTGAGGAACTCGCCCATCTCGCCGGTGCTTGCCGGCATCCCGGCCGGCCCGTCGGGCTTCTCCGTCAGGCCGAGGTGCGCCGGTTCGAGCACGCCTCCCTCATTGCAAAGAATGACCGCCCGCTCGATGACGTTCTGAAGCTCGCGCACGTTTCCGGGCCACGAATGCCGTTTCAAAACCGCCATGCAGTTCTGCGAAATCCCGTGCACTTCTATTCCGTGCTTGCGCGCGTAACGCTGCCGAAACTGGTCCGCCAGCAAAGGGATGTCCCCTTTGCGATTGCGCAACGGCGGCACGATGACCGGCACCACGTTCAGCCGGAAAAAGAGGTCTTCGCGAAATTCCTTTTTCTCCACGCTCTCCTGGAGATTGCGATTGGTGGTGGCGATCACGCGCACGTCCACCTTGATGCTCCGGCTGCCTCCGACCCGCTCGAATTCCCGCTCTTGCAGCACGCGCAGCAGCTTGGCCTGGAGTTGCGGCGAAATCTCGCTGATTTCGTCCAGCAGAATCGTCCCGCCATGCGCCAGCTCGAAGCGGCCTTCCCGTTTGTTCAGCGCCCCGGTGAAAGCGCCTTTTTCGTGCCCGAAAAACTCACTCTCGATCAGGTTTTCCGGAATCGCCGCGCAGTTGACCTTGATAAAGGGCGCGCTGGTGCGGGGACTTTGCCGGTAGAGCGCGCGCGCGACCAACTCCTTGCCAGTGCCGCTTTCGCCCTGGATCAAAACAGTCGCCTGCGTGCGCGCGACCTTTCGTATCAACTGGCGCAATTGTTCGACTTCCGGCGTTTGCCCAAGCAACTCGTAGCCTTCCTCGTCTTCTCCATGGCTGAGAAACTGGCTGACTTTGACGAGTTGCGTGTGTTCCTCGGCTTTTTTGAGCGTAACGGCCAATTGCTCGGGGGAAAATGGCTTCGTCAGGAACGTAAACGCCCCGCTGCTCATGCACTCGACCGCGAGATCCACCGTGCCGAAACCCGAAACCATCACCACCAGCGGCCGGGCGGGCCGGGATTGCAGTTGCTTCAGCAGGTCCGTGCCGAGCCCGTCCGGCAAACGAACGTCCACGATCATCAAATCGAAATTATCTTTGCCCAGCAGTTCCTGGGCCTCGGCAATGGTGGTGGCCGAAGCGACGTCGTAACGCCGGTAGCGGAGTTGTTGCTCGAGACTCTTTCGGACGACCAGGTCGTCTTCCAGGACGATAATCTTTTCTATCGGCATTAGCTCTGCCGAATATTACTTGTCGATTATCGCTCCGACGCAAGCCTTTTCCACCGCGTCGCCATTGCTCGGCTCCCTTCGCGGTCTCCGCGTTTAACTCCTAAAGACGAATCCGAGTTCTGGCTTGGTCCGATCTTCGCCCTCTCGGCGGTCTTTGCGCTTAAATCTCTCGAGGCGCTTCAAACGCGCGGGGGATTGTATTTGTCGGAAGCTGACTGACGTGCTGCGGCCAACCCGGATTCATTGCTCGGCTTAAGAAAAATCCCATTCGGCAAAATCCATCTCAGCGGTTATCTTGTGCACAGATGAACACGCCGCCGATGTTGGTCGGAATCGCCCTTCTGTTTTGGGGATGGCAAAGCGGGATGGTGCTCCTGGCAGCCGTTCTCGCGGCGGTGCTGGAAGGCGCGCGCTTTGTCAAGGCGCGCTGGAATTTTTCCCAGGCCGATTTGAACCGCATCGTAAACCTTTGCGCATTCTTGTTCGCGGGCGCAATGGCGATGGCGCTCCTTTCCAACCAGGGCCTTGCGCTGTTGGACGCCAGACCCAACACGCCCGTCCAGACGCTGAACAAGACGGCGAAGTCGGTGCAGTTGTTTGTCCAATGGATGCCCTTGGTCTTCTTCCCCATCATGGTGGCGCAGGCCTACGGGCAGGCCCCCGGCATCAGCTTGATTGCATTCTCCTGGTTGATGCGCCGGCGCGCGGCGCAAGACCCTGCCTTTGACCCCGGCCTGGTAAACATCACTTTCCCTTACTTTGCGGTTTGCGTGCTCGCCGCCAGCACGACCACCGACCGCGCGGCATGGTTTTACCCGTGCATGGCCGGGCTGCTCGTCTGGGCGCTATGGAGTCAGCGAGTCCCGCGCTTCGCGCCTGCCGTCACGGCGCTGGTCGTGGTGCTTGTTTGCACCGGCGGTTACGCCGGAAATTACGGCATCCGCGGATTGCAGGGACTCGCCATGCGCCTCGATTCGACCGTGATGTCCCGATGGTCCGGGCGCGACTTCGATCCGCAGAAGCATCGCTCCCTGCTGGGCGCCATCGGCCGTCTTAAGAAATCGGGCAAAATCGTGCTGTGGGTCAAAGCCACGGGCGAGCCGCCAACTCTCCTGCGCGAGGCGAGCTACGACCTGTTCACCTCGCCGGTCTGGCACCTCTCCAATCGGGATTTCGAATTCACCGCCTCCGAGACAAACCAGACCACCTGGAAACTCTTGCCCGATCGCGCGACCGAACGCGCCGTCAGCGTTTCGCGGCTTCTCTCGGGCGATCGTGGCGTGCTCGCGGTTCCGAACGGCACCCTGGAATTGCGGCAAATGGCCGTGTACACTCTGGAAACCAACGCCATGGGCGCTCTGCGAGTGCGTAGCCCCGGCTTCCTCTCTTACGACGCCCTTTATGGCGCCGCGCCCGGAATCGATACACCGCCGACACAGGAAGACACACGCGTGCCGCCCAAGGAAGCCGAAGTCATCGCCCGCATCGCTTCCGAACTGAAGCTGGCGGAAATTGCAGCGCTCAGCACCAACAGAGCGGTCGAAGCCGTCGAGAACTTCCTTCGCCGCAATTTTTCTTACTCACTTTATTTGGAACCCGGCCGCCGCCATCGCGGCGCCAACCGCACCGCGATCGGCCAGTTCCTCATGGAGACGCGCAAAGGCCATTGCGAATACTTCGCCGCCGCCACCGTGTTGCTCCTGCGCCAGGCCGAAATCCCCGCCCGCTATGCCGTCGGCTATTCGGTGCAGGAGGGCAGCGGCAAAGGCAGTTACATCGTGCGCGAGCGCCACGCGCACGCCTGGTGTCTGGCCTGGATCAATGGCCAGTGGCGCGACATCGACACCACCCCGCCCGCCTGGAATCTGATCGAATCCCAGCGCGCCGCCTGGTGGGAACCCATCTCCGACGCCTGGTCGAAGCTCTGGCTCAACGTCTCGCGCGCCCGTTGGAACATCGTCAATTACAAGCGCTACGCCCTTTGGATCTCCATCCCCGCCGTCGCCGGGCTCGCCATCATGGTTTACAAACGGCGGCAATGGACCCGCGCCAAAGCCGGCCGCGGTGAAACGCCCAGGCTCTTTGCCGGCCGGGATTCAGAGTTTTACCTCGTCGAGAACCGCCTGCAGGAGTTGGGGCTAAGCCGCCAGCGGGGAGAACCGCTGGGCGCATGGTTGCGGCGCGTCAACGGCGTCGCCCCGCAAAATGGAGTGCCTTTGGAAGACCTCTTGGCCTTGCATTATCGCTATCGCTTTGATCCGGA
>JAKEEH010000339.1 GCA_022616725.1 Limisphaerales bacterium
ATAGATATTTTTGTGTTCAGCGATATCATCGAGTCTCAGAAGCCTGTCACCTCCCGATCTCAGAACAGTTCGCATCATGCTGGGATCCGGCAAAGGCTCCCCAATTTTGACCGTCCCGCCGACTACGGCGCCATCGTGAGCGGCCATGATGAGATCTTGGCGTTGTGGACTCCAGAGAGCGAATTCCGCCCGTTGCGCCCCTAATAGCACCTTGGCCTTACGAAGGAATACTTTCAGAATCGAGCGAAGCTGCCGCGTGTCGGGAATGGCAGTTGTGATCTCGGAGATCGCTTGCAATAATCGGTGATTCTCCAGTACCGCCACAGTTTGATTGGCGAGCACACTGGCCATATATTCGTCAGCCTCACTAAACTGAACGCTCGCCGAGGCTTTTCCGTTTGAATCCTTCCGGTTCTCCAGTTTGAGGAAACCCGCCATAGCGTCCTTGCGGTTCACCAAGGGCACGGCAAGTAAGGACAGACATTCCCCGGACTTGAGGTGCTCCGGAGGGTTCCGAGCGCGGTACTTGTGCCCAGCAAGCTCTGTTGCGTCCAAGCGAGCGCGCTTGCCAACAGCGGCGAGATAACCGGTCAGGCCACGCCCTTCGCTACGGTGTTTTCGGATGGGGCCCGGATCTTTAAGAGCGTGCTGCCATTTATCCGTGAAGGATGCTTCGAATGTGAGCACTTCCGGATCGTCTTCCCTGCTCAAAAAAATGGCGCAAGACTCCACCGGTATGAGGTCGTAGATGTACTTGCACACTGGATTCAAGCTTTGTTGAGGGGAGGGGGTAAAAATGCACTGCGGCAGCTTGCTGCTCGTTTCAAGTAGCGCGTGCAGTTTGTCTAACGGCACGCTGGATGAACGTAGCGATCCTTGCTCAGGTTGGTTCATAAACACATTGGACGACAGATCGACTCCTGGTAATCATCTCCTCGAAGCAACTCCGGTTGTTCAAATAATCGCCTCTGCGCGCACCACGTTTAGCGCCCGGCGGCGCGTTGAAGACGTTCGGGAAGGTCATCGGCGCGGGCGTGGAGAAGGTCGAGACACCCATCGCTTGCACGGTGATGTCGAAGGTGTGTTGCAGAAGGCCGGGCGGCAACATGCCCTCCACCAGTTCCGGCGGCACCACGCTCACGCCGATTTGCGCGCTGGCCAGCGGCTGACCGTCCATGCCCACGAGGCTGCCGGCCATCACTTCCACCGTGAGATATTGCTGCTGGGTCGGCGAGAGGTTGTAGGCCGCGTTGGACTGGAGCGTAATCATCGTCGTGTTCGTGGCAAACACGGTTTGCAGGATGTTCGAGACCAGGCGCGGCAAATACATCGTCTCCATGCCCGCCATGACGATGTTCGTGATGCCCGGCTGCATGTGCGCGTCCATCACCATCTCCGGCCAGTAAAAGCCTGGATGCGGCGAAGTCGCGGTGAGACCGTCCGTGACGACCTTCACGTTGCCGGAGGGAATTGGCTCAAGCCGAAACCAGCCATTGGAATCGGTAAAGACGCGCTGATCTTCCCTGCCGAGGAGGAATACGGTGACGCCCGCGATGGGCAGCAGAAACACATCATCCGTAGTGTTGGTCATCCCGTCGGGACCGGGAGCGAAATCATCGCCAGTCATCGGGCGCAGGTCGGGGCCGGGATCCACCATCCGTCCTGCCAGGACGGTGCCGGGGATCGGCGTGATGCTTACCGTGCTGAAGTTGAATTGGATCAGCCCGCCGGGCGCTCCATCGCCGTTGGCATCAAGCGGCACTCCTAACTTTGTGCGGATCGTCGAGCCATCCACGGTGACCATGATTTGCGAGGCATTCGGCGTCGGCGGATCGAAGTAGAGCCAGGCAAAAGTCCCATTGTTCGCGGGCACGATGCTCGCAGGAAGCTTCTGACCCGCAAACGAACCATAAAAGTTGTTTGAGTTCAGCGTCGATACGTCCACCGGCTTTGGAAAAGTCGCCTTTGGCCGGACCGTGACACCGACTTCGCTGGAGCCCGAAGCCGGTTCGAGGGCTACAGATCGGGTATTGGGCGGCAACGGGATGCCGAGGATTAACTCCGCCAGCAAATCGACATCCGTGACATTGATCAGCCCGTCCTCACTCACATCCGCGTACGGCTGAAGCGCCGCCGAGAGCAGGGTTCGGCTATTGATATGATCGATCAGCCGAACCAGATCAAGCACCGTAGCCTGTCCGTCCTCGTCCAGATCGCCCAGAGATTGCGGCAACGCCGGAAGTCGCGTGGGAACAATGACCAGCCCGAGGACTGCGAAGAAAAACAGCGTGATCGCACTCCACCGCCGCATCACTGCGCGGGCAGGGTTCATTCGGGTGCTTTGGTTACGCCCGCGATCCAGACAGAAACCTTCGCGAAGGTCAAGATAAATTCACCATTTAAATCTTTTGCTGAGACCTCGCAAAAACAGATGCGTCGAGGAAGGTCTCGCTGAGTCAACGGGATGTCGCTCCTACGGAGCTTGGCGTCAATCCGTGTGGGCGAGGCTATAACCATGCCGCCCCTCCGGGGCTCGTTCGTTCAGGACTTGGGCAATGCAATTCGTCGCGCAACCTTAAAACGTGTGTTGGAACGGTTGGGCTATTCTCAATCGGTCCCTTTGGGACGAGGTGGGCCAAAAGCTTTCGAAGTCCGCGTCGCCGGTCCGCAAAACGCGATGACCGTCTGCCTGGGGGCAGGTCTCTGTTCGCTCCTGTTCAAGCTAAACCCTTCTGTTAATCCCCTGAAAACCGGCCTGGAACCGGTTTTGTCAAAAACTCGTTTCGCCCGTATTTGCGCGTTTTTGCATGCAACTGCATGCAACGGCGTACACTCGAAATTCGCCGCCAAAAAACACGTGCGACATTCCGACGTCCGCAGCCCTGTTGTTGCGGCAAACGAAAGTAAAATAAGCATGAAATACGACAACGTAGTCGAAGGCGAG
>JAKEEH010000340.1 GCA_022616725.1 Limisphaerales bacterium
ACGGAGAAGGTGACCGGGTGATTGGCTTCGGCGGTGGTATTGGTCGGCGGCTGGGCGATCGTCAGCGTGCCGCCAAGGTCGCGCGGCGCCAGGGGCGAACCGATGGCGGCGCCCATGACGGCGTTGGTGTCCAGCTCGGCATTGGGTACACCGGGCGGGACACCTGTGCCTAACAACCGCGCGGCCACCTTTATGACATCAGCGGCCGTGTCCGATTTGTGCAAGGCTTCGATATAGTAAGCCTGTCCGGCGCGCAAACTTACGGGACTCGACAGAACTCGTCCCCAGTTTCCGTCCGTGTCCGCGTGAGCTTCCTCGCACATAAACTGTTTGCCGGCGGCATCCAGGCCATTGGGATTTAAAAAGAGTCTGGAAATATCAATCCCGCGCAGGTAAAAGATCCAATCGCCAGATACCGGCGGAATAAAGACCCCGCGTGTGCGCGACCCATAATCCTCGCGCATGTCATCGGGCAACGCAGCGCGCGAGTCGAATATCCATAGGTTGGTTCGGAGACTTGCGTTATCTGGATAAAGTGGGCTGCTTGTCAGGTCCGCAACGCTGCTACCGCCGATGCCGTCGAAAACCTCAAACAAAAGGCCGTTGCCAGGTCCACGCATCCAGCTCCGGAAGGGCGCGGGATTATTGGTGCCGCCATTGCTGATATTGTTTCCAACTAGGTCAAGTATCCCACTGACCTGAACGGTATAGGGCGTGTCTTCGGCTAAAGCAGTGGACAATTGTAGCGCCACCGTGCGGTCATTGGTCAAAACGACCGAAGCCGGATTGCCTATCCCGCCCGAAACGACGTAACGAGTCGGGTCGGTCGCGCCCGCCGCCTCGATCCCTTCATTGAATTCGATAATCACCTGGTTCAAGGAAGCCGCCTGCGTTGCAAAATCGAAGGTCGGATATGAGAACGCCGTAGCGATGCCAGGCCCGGTCACGTCGGCATTTACTGTGACGTGCGCTACCGAGCTGGTTTGACTTCCGAGCGGGTTGGAAACCACAACGAAGTAATCGCCAGTGTCACCCGGAAAGGCCGCCTGCGAAACCGAATAGGTGGCAAATGTGGCCCCCGAAATCAGCCCCGATCCCTGCTTATACCACTGGTAAAACAGTGGAGTGCCCGAGGCCAGTACCGAAAGGCTGAATGGCCGGTTCTGCTCGACGCTCGTTTGGGCGGCCGGTTGCTGCGTGATTGCCGGCGGAGCCACCTCGACCTCCGCCAGCAGCATCGCATTGATTGCATAGCTATAGATATTATTGGCCGCAGTGCCGCCAGGAATCTGCCCCACATAATTTGAAGACTGAATCGAGAACGTGCCGTCCTCCGCAGGAGTGATGAAGTCCCAGCCAATTACTGCGCCTGCCCGATTGTCTCCCGCGTTCCAGGCCGCCTGACCAGGTTCAAGACTGGCGGGAAAGTTGTTCGACGTCAGCACGCTGGCGCTGGCTCCTCCAACACCGTTTATGTGAGCATCAACGAATGTGCGTGCGCCGATAATCGTCGCCACCGTCCAACGCAGCGGATAACTGCCGCCACGCACGGCAGTGCCTCGAAAGACGTAGCGTTTATTTGGATCCAGCCCGCTAAAAGTGAAGGTGGCATAGTCCTCAGGTGAGAACTGCACCCCGATAACATTTCCCGCAGGCTGCGCGTTTCCTTCATTGGAGATATCGATGATGCCCCTGAAAAGCTGGGCGGCGGGGGTGTTGGTATTCGGCGCGACAGCCAAACCAAAATTGTGCAGAGGACCCGTATGAAACGAGGTCATGATCACATCCAGTTGCTCTCCACTATAGAAGTTGATCAGGTTGCCGGTGGCGCCTGCCTCGCCCATATCATGGCCCGTTGTCCTTGAATGTGTGACCCAGCCGTTAACCGGGTTGTTATAATTGGGCACCTGATCATTATAAGCAACCCAGTTGGTGACAATCTGGGCATTGGTTGGAATGGCGGTGGCCAACACCGCCAGGGCCAATACTGTTCCGGAAGCAGTGGAGAACAAACGCATGATCTTCATAATTGGTGTATTGGGTTTTGCGCCGTGAGGCGTTCGCAGCAAAGAATTGTTGCATGTCATAACGACAAGTCAGGCAGCGTGTGTTTGCATTTGAAGCATATTTCCACGCAAATGTCACGCATTTTTCACAAAAATGCTCATCGTTCGCCGGGCTGGCTCGGAAATGCCCGACCCACGACTGTCGCAGTGTTGGGTAGGGTCGGCGCGGCGTCGCCGCCGACCGTGTTGGTTGGCCAAAGTGGCCGGCTCGGCGCGCCGACCTACCGGGACTTTGGCGCCGGCCGTTTCGGTTCTTGTTCCAAGCGCCGCAAAGGATTCATTTGTTCGAGCAGTGCCGCGTCCGGTCCGCCGCCAAACTGCTTCCAATAGAGTTCCTTGAACGGATTCACTTTCGGGCCGATGGCTTTTTCGTTGACGAGCAGCGGCTGAATCGAAGTCCACCACGAGTCGAAGTTTGCGGTCATTGCGCGAACGATTTCGGCGTGCCGTGTGGCGACATCGTTGGTTTCGCCCGGATCATGGGCAACGTCGAACAATTGCCACTTGGGCTGCCGGCCGCCGTCGAGCGACACGAGATGCCAGCGCGTGTTGCGGACGCTGCAGGCTTTACACTTCGAGTCTTCCGGGTCTGCGTCCTTCGGCCAGCGGCCTACGTGGGTGATCAGCGTGCGGTCCGGCCAGTCAGTCCGAGGATTTTCGAGCAGTGGCACGAGGCTTCTGCCCTCGACCTGTGCCTGCGTGTTCGAGTCAAGTCTTGCGCCTGCGAGCGCAGCGAGCGTTGGAAACACGTCGATGTGCGCGGCGAGAGCGGGGATATCCGCCGGTGAGATGCGCCCTGGCCAGCGCCAAATCGAGGCCGCGCGCGTGCCGCCCAGCCAGGGTGTGCCTTTCTGACCGCGCATGCCGGCATTGAATACCTTTACGCCCACGGTTCCGCCATCGTCGTTCATGAAAATTACCAGAGTGTTTCGCTCCAGGCCCCAGCGTTTCAAGCGGTCCAGCAATCGGCCCACGTTGTCGTCGATATTGGCGATCATGCCGAAGAATTTTGCCGTGTTCGTGTGGCCGACCCGGCTGGAGTAACGCGCTTGGTCGCGCGGGCGCACCTGCAATGGGGCGTGCGGCGCGTTTGGGGCTATCCAGGCCAAAAACGGCTGTGGCTTGTCTTTCGTCGATTTGATCCAGGCCAGCGCCTCGTTGAAAAACACGTCGGTGCAATACCCCCTCGTCTTGACAAATTTGCCATTCTTCAAAATGACGGGATCAAAGTAGCTGTTATCCGGCGCATCGCCGCAGGACCCGGGGAACGTCTGTCCGATGCCGCCCGCGCCGTGAATGAACATTTCATCGAATCCCCGCCGGTTGGGCCAATACTGAGGCTCGTCGCCAAGGTGCCATTTGCCGAAGATTCCAGTGGCATAGCCCGCTCGTTGCAGCACGTCGGCGACGGTGGTGGCTTCGAGGGTCAGGCGTTCCCGTTCATAAATCGTATGCGTGACGCCGTTCTTGAACTCGTGACGTCCAGTGAGCATAGCGCTCCGCGTCGGCGCACACGTGGGGCTGACATGGAAGTCGGTAAATCTCGCGCCTTCGCGATGCAGCCGATCGAGGTGCGGGGTTTTTAGCACCGGATTTCCGTGCGCAGAGAGATCGCCGTAACCCTGATCGTCCGTGAGAATCAAAATAATGTTGGGTCGCGAACCCGCCAGCGGTTCGCCGCACCAGGCGGACAGCGGAAAGAGGAAAAGGAGCAAGGTCCAAAATCGATGCATCGCCGCATAGCTCAGCAGAACACTACCGATTCGTCCAGCCACGCTCGACCGCCTCACCGTGTCCTCTCCATTTGAACGGGGTTGAGATTCATGGTTTGTACAGTGCCCCTGGGATTTCTATTCACTTCACTTTTATTCAGTTTTTCAGTTTTTGAAGCCGGAGGCGCTGCGGTGGCGTGAGAGGCGAACATCTTTTGTCGATCCGCGATAGAAGAGTGCCCTGATACCAGGAGAGCTGCTCGGTGTTGACGTAGCCGTAGTCGCGCTCGCGGAACTCGGCCTGGACGCGCTTGAGTTCTTCGGCCAGATGGGTGAGTTCCTGGTCGTAGTCGGCCAGGCATGACCTGGCGGAATTGTGAAGCGCCGTGCGGCATTCTTACGTCGGGCCTTACAGGGCTTTTAGACGCGCTGTTCCCTCTGGACATGGCTGGGGCGTGATGTTCAATTCGGCGTGTGAAGGCGGCAATCTTGTACGGGCGCGAGGACTTAAGGGTTGAAGAGGTCGGGGCGAAGCCGCTCCGGCCGGGCGAGGTGCGGATGGGGATCAAAGCTGCGCTGACGTGCGGCACGGACCTCAAGGTCTTCCAGCGAGGCTATCACGCAAAGATGATCACGCCCCCTGCAGTGTTTGGCCATGAGATGGCGGGAGTAATTATTGAAGTAGCGAGCGATGTGACCGGCTGGCAGGTCGGGGAGCGCGTGGTGGTGGCCAATTCCGCGCCGTGCGGTGAATGCTATTTCTGCCGGCAGCGCCGTGAGAACCTGTGTGACGACTTGCAGTTTCTGAACGGAGCATACGCCGAATCGGTTGCCGTGCCGGCGCGGATTGTCCAGCGAAACATGGTGCGATTGAAACCGGGGACTTCGTACGCAGATGCCGCGTTGACGGAGCCGCTGGCCTGCGTCGCACAAGGCGCGCAGGATTGCGAGTTGCAGGAGGACCAGCGTCTGCTCGTGATTGGAAGCGGACCGATCGGGCTGATGTTCACAGCTTTGGCGCGTTACGTGGGCTGCGTAGTCACTTTCGCCGGGCGCGGCGAGCAGCGGCTGGCGCTGGCGAGGCGGCTTGGGGCCGGGCACGTCGTCGATGTGTCGGGAGCTGACGATGTGGTTGCGGCTGTGCGGAATGGTTGCACCGAGGCGTTCGATGTCGTGATCGAAGCGGTTGGAAAGCCTGCCACATGGGATGCGGCTCTGAAGCTTGTGCGCAAGGGAGGCACGGTGAATTTCTTTGGCGGCTGCCCTTCGGACACGTCTATCTCCCTCGATACGGGCCTGATGCACTATTCGAGCCTGAAGCTGGTGGCCAGCTTCCATCACACGCCGGCCGCGATTCGGCAGGCGTTAGGTTACATTGAGAAAGGGCTGATTCGCGCGGCGGATTTCGTGAACGGGGAATGCAAGCTCGAAGAGCTGCCCGCGCTGTTCAAGGCGATGGCGCGAGGCAATCGCGCGGTGAAGACACTCGTGCGTACGGCCTGAACCGAAATATCAAACGGCAAACAGCACAGCAAGGAATCCAAAACTCAGGATGTGGCATATCGCGATATCGCGATTTGAGGTTCGCCGTTTCCAGGGTGTTTAATTTTTGGTGTTTGGGTTTTCCGGTGTTTGGGTTATAGCGAGCGGCGTCAAAATGGCTTCACCGGCCCAAAATCGCCCGCGTCCCACGCTGCTGCGACTTCAGGAGGGCGGTCTTATTGTGGTGATTCTGCTGCTCGGCCTGGTCCTCACGATTTTTGGCGGCAAGGTTCGGGAGCCGAAATTCCGCATCAACGAGCAAGGGGAATCTGAGCGCGTCTTCATCAAGGACGCCGATGGCGAGGAAGTTCCGGCGTTTGTGGAACGCAATAAGTTTCTTCGGCCGCAAAGCCTGACGCAACTCGCGAAGGACACAAGTTTCACGGCGATCATGGCCGTCGGAATGACCTTCGTAATTGTTTCTGGCGGGATCGATCTGTCGGTTGGAGCCATTTACGCGCTGGCATCGGTTATGGGCGCGCTGGTCTTTCAGCTTTACGGGCCGACCGGGAGTCTGGCAGGCGCGCCGCCGTGGGTGAGTGTTCCTGTGGGCATTGCGGTGTGCGTGGGCAGCGCCACCTTGTGTGGATTTCTAAACGGCGGGATGACGGTCGCATTGCGGGTACACCCATTTATCATCACGCTTGGGACGATGGCAATTTTCCGCGGCATCGCGTTTGTCATTACGACCGGGCAATCGGTCGGTGGATTCCCGGAAGCATTTCGCAGGATTGTGCGATGGGAAGCGGGCAACAACTTAAGTCTTGTCCCGCTGTTGGTGATGGTGGCGGTAACGGTCGTTGGCGGCACGTATCTGTCGCGGCTCGCTGCCGGGCGTCGAATTTATGCTGTCGGGGGCAACGAACTTGCCAGCCGATTTAGCGGGATTCGGGTTGAGCGCGTGAAACTGAGCGTCTTTGTGTTCTCGGGGCTGACTGCCGGGATTGCGGCGTTGTTGGCGTTAGGCTATTACGGCTCGGCGTCGTCGGCTGATGGCACCGGTTATGAATTGAACGTCATCGCGGCGGCGGTCGTGGGTGGCGCAAGCCTTTCCGGAGGTAAAGGGTCGGCGTTTGGTGCGCTTCTCGGGGCGTTGGTCATCCAGATGATCAGCACAGGGCTGGTGATTCTGGAAATTAACCAGAACTACAGCCAAATCGTCATTGGTGCAGTAGTCATATTGGCCGTTGTGCTCGATCAGTTTAATGCGTGGGTGGCCAAACGGCGTTTGGTCTCGCGAGCTGTTTAAGCCTGACATTCGCTATTTCAACACTCGTGGTCACGGCAGTCACGGCATTGTCCGGCTGAAGAAACTTGCTTAAGGGGAGGCGGGCGCTTACATGTGAGTCAATCTGGCGCATGTGTTGGCGCTTTGGACAACCGCATGATTCGGTCATTCGCGTTTACGACGCAGGGTCGGCTGCACAGCAAAGACATCGAGATCTTTCTCATGCCAACCTTGCTGGCCGACACGAACTTGTTCCTGTGGGTTGATCTCGAAGCGCCGACGCCCGAAGAAGCCAAGCGCGTGCTGGCCGATATCTTTCATTTTCATCCCCTCTCGGTCGAAGACTGTATCGGAATCAGTTCGTCGCCAAAGGTCGAGGAGTATTCACCGAAAGACGACGACCGGTTTGCCTCTTACTTGTTCATGGTGATTCACGCGGTGGATTACAGCCGCAAAGATGGCGTGTTCGCGACCAGCGAGCTGAACTTTTTCCTTGGGAAGAGTTTTTTGGTGACATATCACGACGTGCCGCTGAAGAGCATTCAGGTGACGGAGGAACGGTGTCTGCGCGGGACGATGCACATCGCGCGGGCGCCCGACCGGGTGGCGCACACGCTTTTGGACGGCATTGTGGAGAACTACAAACCTGCGCTGGAGGAGTTATCGCTGGAAATATCCGAACTGGAAGATCAGGTGGTACAAAACCCGACCAAGAAGACGTTGCACCGAATCAATCAAATTAAGAAGGAAGTGTTGCATCTGCGCCAAATCATAGGGCCGCAGCGCGAGGTGCTGGCGCGATTCGCGGCAGGCGAGTTCAAGCTGATCCGTCCGCATTTGGTGCCGTATTACCGGGACGTGTATGACGGGCTGTTTCGGATTTCAACACTGGCGCAGACGTACATGGACTCTTTGACGAACATTCTGCAGGTATATTTGAACATGCAATCGAACCAGACCGGCGAAGTAGTGAAGCTGCTGACGATGATCACTGTGATCACAACACCGATGACCCTGGTCGGCACGTGGTATGGGATGAACTTCGAAGCGATGCACGAGTTCAAGTGGCAGCACGGGTATAAACTGGCGCTGGCTATCACAGCGGTCGCGACCGGCCTTACGGTATGGTGGTTTAGGCGGAAGAAATGGTTCTGAGTGAGTTGAAGGGTTGAAGCGTCGAGTTGAAGCGGAGAACGGAGAAAACAATAAATGAGTCAAGGCAAGAACCGTCTGACGACCAAAGGTGATGGCTAATCCAAATTCCAGTTTCTTGGACAAGGTGCTTTACCGGATCGGGCGGCTGGACAAGGAAGGCCTGCAAACAGTGATCCAGCGACTGGCGCGTGAGCGCCGGTTTTTGGAAACACTATTCAATGCCATCGAGGATGGGGTGCTGGTCGTGGATGAGACTGGACGAGTTTTATATTTCAACCAGGCGGTGACCCGGCTGCTGGGACTGCAAACGCGCGACGCCGAGGGGCAATTGATCACTGCCATCCTGCCCGAATTGGACTGGGCACAACTTTTGGCGTCGGACAGCAGCGGCGGCCAGCGAATCATGCGGCACGAATTCGAGGTCTCTTATCCACGGCCGCGCTATCTCAGCGTCTATGCCGCTCCACTGGATGGAGACGCCGAAGGCAGCTCGGGGCTGGCGCTGATCATTCACGATGCGACCGAGGCCCGGCGGAAAACATTTGCGGCTATAGAGACCGAGCGAATTCAGGCGCTGACACTGCTGGCAGCGAGTGTGGCGCACGAGATTGGCAACCCCTTGAATGCGCTGGACATCCACGTGCAGTTGATGGAGCGGGAAATCAAGAAACTCCGGCAGGGGGCACCGGAGGCTGCTCCAAAGAAATTTGAGCGGCGTCGCAAAGAGGAGGCGCGACTTCCTGTGCTCTCCGAGGAAGCCTTGCAACGGCTGGAGCGCTTCCTGGGCGTTGCCAAAGGGGAAATCGTGCGCCTGGATTACATTGTGCGACAATTCCTGGAGGCGATCCGGCCCTCCCCGCCCAAGCTGGCGCCGGCCAACCTGAACGACGCGGTGCGGGAAACCGTCGATCTGTTGCGGCCAGAGATCGAAAACCGAGGGATTGCGGTTCACGAGAAACTGGTGCGGCACCTGGCGGATTCGCCGTTCGATGCCGGGCAGATGAAGCAGGTGCTCGTCAACCTGATAAAGAACGCCCTCCAGGCAATGACTCGCGGGGGAATACTAACGCTGGAAACCGGGCAAACCTCCGAAGGTGTTTGGGTGAAAGTGAGCGACACCGGCGGTGGAATTCCCGAAGACCAGATCAACCGGATTTTCGAACCGTTCTATACGACGAAGAAAAAAGGAAGCGGGCTTGGGTTGATGATCGTACAGCGGATTGTGCGCGACCACGGGGGCCGCATCGAGCTTGAGAGCCGGCTGAAACAGGGGACCACCTTTCGTATATGGCTGCCGCTCCACGAGCCCGCTCCAAGGTTACTGGGACAGGGGGAGACAGGGACTAATGGCTAATGACTGATGGCTAATTGTCTCGGGTGTAATTAGAATGAGCAAACCCATGCTATTGATTGTCGATGACGAGAAGCCGACGCGGGAAGGTTTGCGGGCGGCGCTTGAGGATCGATATGATGTTTATATTGCTGAGGACAGCACCACGGCAATGGGATTGCTCGAAGCTGAGCACTTTGATGTCTTGCTCACCGATTTCCGGCTGCCACATGAGGACGGCATGAAATTGATCGCCCGCGCCAAGTCGCTGCCAAGAGCGCCTGTGTGCATTTTGATGACAGCCTACGGTTCGGAAGAAGTCGCCGTGCAGGCGATGAAGAGCGGGGCCGATGATTATATCCCCAAGGGGAGGTTGCAAATTGATGAGCTTGAGATGCGGATTGCGCGCGTTTTACGCCAGCAGAAACTGGAGGCAGAAAACGTGACGTTGCGCCAGCAACTCGACTCGAAATTCGGACTCGAAAACATCATCGGCAAGTCCCCGGGGATGGTGGAAGTGCTCACTGTGGTCCGGCAGGTGGCCCCGGCGCGCGCGACGGTGCTGATCACGGGCGAAAGCGGGACGGGCAAGGAGTTGATCGCGCGGGCCATTCATAATTTGAGTCCGCGCAGCCGCCAGCCGCTCGTGGCGGTGCACTGCGGAGGATTGCCTTCGACACTGATCGAAAGCGAGCTTTTCGGGCATGAAAAAGGCGCCTTTACCGGAGCGCACGAGCGGCGCATCGGACGAGTCGAGCAGGCCCAGGGCGGGACCTTGTTTCTCGATGAAGTGGGTGAAATAGACAGTGCTATACAAATCAAGTTGCTGAGGTTTCTGGGCGAAAGAACTTTCGAACGGGTTGGATCGACAAAGACCTTGACATCGGATGTGCGCCTGATCGCCGCGAGCAATAAGAAGCTCGAGGATCTCGTGCGCGCGGGAACGTTTCGCGAAGACTTATACTATCGGCTGAAGGGGGTGCGCATCGAACTGCCGCCTCTGCGGGAACGGCTCGGCGACATCCCGTTGCTCGCACACGCTTTCATGCGCGAGTCAGCGCGTGAGAATGACAAAGCGGTGCGTGAAATCACGAGTGACGCAATGGAAAAGCTCCTGGCCTATCGCTGGCCGGGAAATGTACGTGAATTACGCAGCGCGATCGAAACCGCGGTCGTCCTGAGCCGGACGGACAAGATTGCTGTCCGGGATCTTCCGGCAGAAGTTCGCGCGTCTGAAGCCAGCATCGCGACGGCAGGCGGCCAGTTGATCGCGCCGGGTGATATTACGGTCAAAGAGGCCGAGAAACAGTTGATCGTGCGCGCCCTCAAGGAGGCTGCTGGCAGCCGGACCGAGGCGGCAAAGAAACTGGGCATGAGCCGGCGGACGTTGCATCGCAAATTGCACGCTTACCAGTTGGAGGATTTGTAACGTGCCGCTGCGCCTGCAGGAGGTCATTCACAAGTACGAAGTCGGCGCCGGGACTCGTGTTCTGAAGGTGATCGTGGGCATCGTTGCGGTGGTTGCACTGGCCCTTTTCTATGACATGGCGGCGTTCCAGAACTTTTCCACCGTGGAATCGATGGACGCCGCCCAGTTGGCGCGCAACATCTCGGAAGGCAAGGGGTTCACGACCGATTACGTGCGACCTTTGAGCTTGTATGTACTCAAACGGCACGGGCCGTCGGCAGGCCAGGGCACGAACGCGCTGGCAGCGGCGGTGGAACGGAGCCCGGACGTGTCAAATCCACCCGCATATCCGCTTGCGCTGGCGGGCGCACTGAAGCTGATGCCGTTCGATTTTCCTAATCTGCGCCGGGTCAAATCGTTCACAACGTATTCGCCGGAGCTTTGGATCGCCGGCTTCAATCAGTTTATTCTCCTGATTTGCGTTTGCCTGGTGTTTGTTCTGGCCCGCCGACTTTTCGATGAACCGGTGGCTTGGGTTTCGGCCGCTGTATTCGCAGGCACGGAATTGATCTGGCGGCACAGCATTTCCGGGCTGCCCACCCTTTGGTTAACCATGCTCGCACTTTTGCTGGCGCTGGTGATCGCGCGCACGGACGCCATCGCCCGCGAACCATCGCCACGCGGATTGATCCTGCTGGCTGGCGTCGCCGGATTCCTGGTTGCGACGTTGGGGCTGAGCCGTTATGCACTGCTCACGCTCATAGTGCCAGTGATCATATATCTGGTCACTGTGCCAGCCCCACAAAGAGTTGCGATGGCGCTGGCCGCCGGCATCGGCTTTTTGGCCCTTGTTGTCCCGTGGCTGGCGCGAAATCACGCGGTCAGCGGCACGCTGTTTGGAACCGCGGCATATACAGCCTTGCAAACGACGGCGCCGTTCCCGGCTGACACCCTGTTTCGTTCGCTTTCGCCCGATTTCAGCACCATGACAAACGCCGAAGTGAGCCGGAAAATTTTGCTCAATCTGCGGGAAATTATAGCGAAGGAATTGCCGCGTTTAGGAGGGAACTGGGTGACCGCGCTGTTCCTGGCAGGGCTTTTGATGCCATTTCGAAGCGCCATGACGGCCCGAATGCGGTTGTTTGTGGTAAGCACGATGGGCATTCTTCTCCTGGCGCAAGCAACTGTTTCCCCAACCTCTGGATCGGTTAGCGTCGATCCGAATAATTATCTGATCATCGCCGCGCCATTGGTTTTCATCTATGGAGTCAGCTTGTTGTTTAACCTGCTGGATCAATTCTCGGGGTTGGCCGCACGCTATTCTGTCCTTGCGATTTTTTTTCTTGTTTCGTGCTTGCCCCTAGTCCTGACGTTTTCAGCGCCGCCGGCTTCGCCCCTTGCGTATCCTCCTTATTATCCGCCCTGGGTGCAGGACAAAGCTCGTTATGCCCTGGAAGATCAGTGGATCATGTCCGACATACCCTGGGCGATGGCCTGGTATGGTGACCGGAAGGCCGTTTCTCTGAGCCTCAAGCATGGCCGCGCCGGCGGGATAGCCGCCAACGACTTCTATGCGCTGCATCGGATCAAGCCGCTCTCCGGGTTGCACCTGACGCCCCGAACCGCGAAAACCCTCGACGTCAATGCCATCGCTCAATGGCGGCAAAGCGAGGCAGCCGACCGCGATTGGGAGGCGTTCCGGGAGAAACTGAAGGCGGTTGGTAAGGCGATTTCTCCAGATGGTCAGAATTCTGCTGCTTTGGACCCGCTGATGGAAATTTATTCCCTGGCGGATAAGCATTGGGTCCGGGGAGCGGGGGTGGATTGGGAAGGCTTTATCCTGGGGGTATTTGTGACACGAGAGGTTCCGACGGGATTCCCCCTGACGCGGGCTCCCGAAGGAGTGATTCCTGAGGTATTTTTAACTGATTCTGAACGTCCGGCGGAAAAAACAATCAAATCCTCCGAGCAGTCTGAACCGCCGTGAAATATCGTGGCGTAGGGAATGTGTTGACAAACGGAAGTGAAATCGTAAAACGTGGCAGTCGTTTTGCTAAAACCCTTAGGTCATTGAGTCGGATAAAACAACAAATATGAAAAAAATCATTGCGTCCGCAGGATTGGTCGCAGTTAGTGCAACGGGGATTCAGGCTGCCCCTCCAGGATTATCTCCGATGGAGACATCCAAACCATGGAGTATCTCGGCCACATTGCGTGGTTTTTACGACGACAACTACGCCGCAGTGCACAAGAATATCAATGATGATGTTGATAGCCTCGGATTTGAGATTCGTCCTGCCGCTCAATTGAATTTCCTCCCGACGGAGCAGACATTCATCGGTGTGGGGTATATCTACTCGATGAAGTATTACGCAGATCGCGATGAAAACACCGCCGACCACACGCACGAAGTCACCCTAAAGGCGGACCACCGGTTTTCGGAACGCTACAAAATCGAATTTGATGATTCGTTCGTTTATGCCCAGGAGCCGACCTTGATTGAAGAAGGGGCCGTGGGCGCGCCGGACCGAACCGATTCGGATGCGTTCCGAAATCGCGCCGCGCTTAATTTCACGGCCGATATAACTGAACTGCTCGGCGTTGGTCTTGGGTACCAGAATCTCTGGTATGATTACGATCAAGATGGGGACTTCAGCCGCTCGGCTTTGTTGGATCGATTGGAGCACCTTTTCCGCATTGATGGCCGCTGGCGCGTCCGCGAAAGCACCGTCGCTCTCCTCGGGTATCAATATGGCGTTTTCAGTTATACTGGCGACGAGATCATCAACGATCCCGATTTTCCAGCGGGTAGTGTGACAAACAATGACGGGGACGAGGGAGTGAGTGAGGACCGCGACAGCACGTCGCATTATTTTTACATAGGCGCCGAGCAGGCGCTGACCACGCAGTTCTCTGCGTCGGCCCGCGTCGGTGCCCAGTTCACCGACTACGACAACCTGGATCAGGACCACACAAGTCCATACGCGGACATTCATGGCACCTACACATATTTACCCGGCAGTTACCTTCAGTTTGGGTTTCGGCATACACTCAACGCCACTGATCTGGCCGGCGGTACGGGGAACGACATAACCACCGACCAGGAAACATCGGCTCTTTTTGCCTCGATCAACCATCGAATCACACCGCGCACGACCGGCAGTCTCGTTGGGCAATATCAACGGTCCAGCTTTAATAATGGTTTGTACGATGGCGAAGTTGACAATTTCCTGCTGTTGGGTCTGAATTTTGAATACAGATTCAATCCCAACTGGGCCGCCGAGTTGGGCTATAACTATGACCGTTTGGATTCCGACATAGTATTGCGCAGCTACACGCGGAATCGCGTGTATGCGGGCGTGCGGGCTACTTACTAGTCATTTGAAACAATAATTCGGACGGGAGGCTGGAGGATCAATCTAGCCTCTTTTTTTTGAGTATGGAAAACGCAAAACAAGCAACGTTTAACGCGCCGGAAGTCAAACTTCACTTTCTGGATTACTGGCGAATCATCCGCCTGCGCAAGACGGTGATTCTCGCCGTGTTTCTGTTGGTGACGATCACCACGACGGTGGTGACGTTCATTCTTCCGAAGGCCTACGCCAGCAGTGTGCGCATGAAGGTGGAGAAGGACAGCCAGGACGTCGGCGGGCTTGGCAGCGAACGGCAGTACACCGGTTATGATCCCTATTGGGTGCAAACGGAGTTCGAGACCATTCAGTCGAAATCGATTCTGCACCAGGTTATCACCAACCTGAATCTGAGCCGCAAATGGGCTGAAAAGTACAAGGAGGAAGGGGAACTGCCCACGGACCTGACCTATCAGATTCTAAAGAGCAAGATCGATGTGCGCCAGTCGCGCAACACGAGCTTGATCGAAGTACGCGCTTTCAGCGAGGACAACAATGAGGCAGCGGTAATAGCAAACGAGATCGCCAGCGTTTATCGCGAATCGCGGGTCAACCAGCGCAGGATGTATTCGGCGCGCGGCGTCGAGACGCTGAACAAGGAGTTTGAAAATCAGGACAAGCTCGTCAAAAAACAGCAGGCCGAAGTCGATGCCATGAAGGAAGAGCTCGGGATTTCCGACTGGGAGGCGCAACAAGGTTATTCGATGTCCACCGTGGAGCCCGAGACGCTGCGAAAGCTGGAAGGGATGCGCATCGAACAACAGGCGAGTTATGAGCAGATTCACAAGTTATACACCCACTTGGCTGGCCTTGCCCGCCCGGAGTTGAAGAAGGCCGTCCAGGTCGCCTCCCCGGATTCGCATTTGGGGCTGCTGCTGGATCGCCAGGCGGAGTCTGACCAGAAGCTCGCGCTGGCAATCGAAAACTATTCCGAAAATCACCCCGAGGTGGCGGGGCTTCGCCGGCTGCTTCAAAAAATCGATACCCAAATCAATGACCGGCTCGACGGCATTCTGGAAGGACTTAAGGCGAAGACCGCATCAGAAAAGGCGGCGCTGGACCAGCTCGCGATGGAGGTGGACAAGGCAAAAAAAGTCGATATCGACGCCGCCATCAAGCGTCGTCCGTATTTCCAGGCCAAGCGTGACCTCGAGAGCCTTCAACTGGTGCGGGAGCGCCTTACGCTGCGCATCATTCAGGAGACCGTTGATGCGGCCATCCCGAAATCGGGCATTGTCGAGATTATCGACCCCGCAGAACCGAGTCTGCGCGCCGTCCGGCCGAACAAAAAGTTTATTATTCCCGTGGCAGTGGTGATCGGATTGGCCCTTGGTATCGGGTTGGCATTCTTCATTGAATACCTCGACACGAGCGTGAAGACCATCGATGACGTGGAGCGGGCGCTACAATCGCCGGTACTGGGCGTGATCCCTCAAAACGTTGGTTCATTGCTCCAGGAGGGGCCCGACAGCCCTCATGCGGAAGCCTATCGCGTATTGCGTACCAATATTCTCTTTTCGCAAAAGGAACCGAATGGCAACACGATCACCATCGTCAGCGGCGGGGCAGGTGAAGGCAAATCCACCACCACGTTCAACCTCGCGACTATCTTCGCGCAGAATGGCCAACGGGTGCTGGTCGTCGATTCGGATCTCCGCCGCCCGAGTCTGCACAAAATCCTGAAGGTGAGTAACGCTGTTGGGCTGACGAATTACCTGCTGAAGCAGAACGCGTTGGAAGAAGTCATCCAGACGACGGGCCTGGCCACACTCGATTTCATGCCCAGCGGCAAGTTGCCGAGCAGTTCGATGGGGGTCCTCAGCTCGGTGCAAATGAAGGAAATGATCCAGGACCTTAAGCGCCGTTATGATTGGGTATTCTTTGATTCGCCGCCTATTATGGGGGTGAGCGACGCCTCAATCCTCGCCAGTGAGGTGGATATCGTGCTGCAGGTGATCCAGTATCGCCGCTATCCCCAACCAATGACCATCCGGGCGAAGCAGATGATCGAAAAGGTGGGCGGCAATCTGCTCGGCATTGTCCTGAACAACATCAGCATGGCATCCGACGAGAATTATTATTATTACAGCGGTTATTATTACGATTACTACTCGAAGCAGGACGAGGAGGAGCCCGAAGTGAAAGCCAACAAGCGCGGCAAGGCTGAGGAGAGGGCGGAGATCAAACAAAAATATTGATCCGCTGTCTAACTAAAGAACCAGAAAGAGAGATCAGTCATGAAAGCATTCAAACTGGCGGCAGGATGCGCGCTTGCCGCGGTCGCGCTGGGCTTGGCCGGCTGCGGCAGCACACAACACGACCCGGTCAACCCCCCGCAGCCATTCGTATTTCCCGGCCAAACACCGGATCCCGGGATGGTTCAGACGGCGCCGACCCCGGGTTTGCCGACGGCGCCCGTGCCGATCACGCCAATTGCTGTCAATCCCAACCAGATTCCTCAGCCGACTCCACCACCGACCGCGGCGATTCTGAGCGCAGGGGATTTGGTGCGGATTTCGTTCTCGGATTTGCCGCCGCCCGGGATTCAGCCGCTGGACATACGTATCCCGCCGGACGGCAAGATCACTCTACCCTACAACATCACTGTTTTCGCCGTCGGCAAGACGGTCAACCAGTTGCAGGAGGAGATACGCAACGCTTATGTGCCGAGCTTGTTTGTGCGCCTGACGGTCACTATTCGGCCCGAAGACCGCTTTTATTATGTCGGCGGGGAAGTGCGTGCTCCGGCGCGCCAACCCTATATGGGTGAGATTACGGTGCTGAGGGCGATTGACAGCGTCGGAGGCTTCACAGATTTCGCGAACCGCCGCAAAATCGAACTGCGTCGAGCAACGGGAGAAATCATCAAGGTTGACTGGAAAAAGGCCAGCAAGAATCCGCGGTTGGACCCGCCAGTTTATCCGAACGACCAAATCACCGTGCATCGCCGCTGGTAGCAGTGATCCAACTTGACGTCCTCTCCGGCAAAAAGGCGGGCACGAGCATCGTAACCCGCCATTTTCCTTTCTACGTGGGGCGTTCGCCGGATTCCCTTCTGCGGCTCGACGATAGCGGCGTTTGGGAGCGGCACCTGATGTTTTCGCGGCGCGGGCAGGAGATCGTCTTTGACGTTGAGCCAAACGCGCTTGTAACGCTCAATCACGAACCGGTCAAAGGGACTGCGCCGTTGCGGAATGGCGATGTCGTCGAGGTTGGCGCCGCGAAGCTTCGTTTCGCCTTGTCGGCTGCCCGGCAACGCAGCCAAGCCTGGCGCGAAGTTGTTACGTGGATCGGCCTTGGGTTTCTCTGTATCGCGCAGGTAGGTGTGATCTACTGGGTACTTGACTAACTGCGAGTCCTCTCGCGCAGTGCAGTCGGCGCTGTCGAGTCTGTCGAGTCCGCCCTCTTTTCTTCCGCATTGACGGCGCGGCAGCATTTGTTATTGTGCGGGGGTGAATTTTCGCAGCTTTGGATTTAATCGCTGGCAACGCGGCGGGTTTTACTTCGGCCCGGCGTCCTGCGACTGAAGCTGCACGCGTTAAATTGGAGCTTTGCCGCAGGTTCGCAGCCTGCGGCTTTTATTTTCTATGATCGTCGTCCTGAAGCCAAACATTGCTAAGAAAGAAGAACGGGCCGTCCTGAAAGAGATCCGAAAACTCGGCTATCGCCCGCACGTCATGCGCGGCGTCGAGCGAACGGTCATTGGTGCTATCGGCGACGAGCGGACTCATCAGACCCTGGAGACACTCGTTAGCTGGCCGCAGGTCGAAAGTGTTACCCCGATTCAAAAGCGTTACAAACTCGTCAGCCGTGATGCGCACGCGGCCAATTCGACTATTAACGTTCGCGGCAACGTCATAGGAGGGAAGAAGTTCCAAGTCATGGCCGGGCCGTGTTCGGTTGAAAGTGAGAAACAGTTGATGAGCACGGCGGAAGCTGTCGCGAAAGCCGGGGCCACGATTCTGCGGGGTGGGGCGTTTAAACCGCGCACTTCGCCTTACGAGTTTCAAGGTTTGGGCGAAAGAGGGTTGAAACTGCTCGACAAAGCCCGCCGGGAGACCGGTCTGGCTGTGATCACCGAGTTGCTCTCTGAACAGCACGCGGAACTCGTCGCCGAGTACGCCGACATCCTCCAAATCGGCACGCGCAATGCGCAAAACTTTCAGCTTCTCATCGCCGCGGCGAAAACCGGCAAGCCCGTGCTGCTCAAGCGTGGCCTCTCAATGCGAATCGAGGAATGGCTTCTCGCCGGTGAGTACGTCCTCGCAAACGAAAACTGCGGGTTGATGTTTTGCGAACGCGGCGTGCGCACCTTTGAAACATATACGCGCAACACACTCGATCTCTCGACCATACCAATCATCAAGCAGGAGTCGCACTGCCCGATCGTCATTGACCCGAGCCAGGGCGCTGGCCGTGCCGATCTCGTGGCCGCCATGTGCAAGGGCGCGGTCGCCATGGGTGCAGACGCGTTGTTAATTGAGGTCCATCCCAACCCGGCGGAAGCCTGGAGCGATGGCGCGCAGCAAGTGTCACTCGAGGCTTTCAGGCGGTTGATGAACGACTTGAGGCCATTCATAGCGGCGGCGGGTCGCGAATAGATTCATTCATGGGGCCGAGGGTCACGATTGCGCGGAACCGCCTGGATGCGGCGCTGGAAGTGGCCCAATCAGAGTTGCTCGGGCGGTGCAACAGCGCGGGACAGTGGGAGGGCGAACTGTCAAGCAGCGCGCTCTCGACGGCGACTGCGGTCACCGCGATCGCTCTTGCGGACCGTAACTCCACGTCAACTCAGATTGCCCATGGCTTGCGCTGGCTGGCTGAAAATGTCAATGCGGACGGCGGCTGGGGCGACACCACCGTCAGCAAAAGCAACCTCAGCACGACCACCTTATGTTGGGCTGCTTTTGGCGCAGTGCCGGGAGCAGACGAGAAATTTAACGGCGTGATCGCGAAGGCACAGCAGTGGTTGTGGAAAGCCGTCGGCAGCCGGAACGTTCATACGCTCGCCCGCGCCGTCGTCGCGCGTTATGGCAAGGACCGCACTTTCTCCTCCCCGATCCTCACCATGTGCGCCCTTTCCGGAAGACTTGGGCGGGGCGCGTCGGCGTGGGACCACGTGATCCAACTTCCGTTTGAACTCGCTGCGTTTCCGCCGAGGCTCTACTCACTGCTTCGGTTGCCGGTTGTGAGCTACGCTCTGCCAGCGCTTATCGCTGTCGGCCAGGCAAAGCACCACCACGCGCCAACCGGCAATGCCATCATCGATGCCATCCGTGATTGGCTCAGACCGCGTACCTTGGAGATCCTGCGAGCGATTCAGCCCTCCAGCGGTGGCTTCCTGGAAGCCACTCCGCTCACCAGTTTCGTCGTGATGAGTCTTGCCTCTAGCGGTCAAGCCGGGCATCCGGTCACGCGCAAAGGGCTGGGGTTCCTTAGAGCCTCCCAGCGCAGCGACGGTTCCTGGCCGATCGACACCAATCTCGCCACGTGGGTGACAACGCTCGCGACCAATGCATTACTTGCACCGGCAGATGGGATTCCTCACCCGCAGCTTACTGTCGCGGGATTGGACGCAGTTCGCGATTGGCTTGTGCAGCAACAACACACTCGGATTCATCCTTACACCAATGCCGCACCGGGCGGATGGGCATGGACGGACTTGCCTGGTGGAGTGCCGGATGGCGATGACACGTCGGGCGCGGTTCTTGCCTTATCGCGAGTAAATCCAAATGAGAGAGCGAACGGAGCGGCGATAAGTGGCTTGCGCTGGCTGATCGATCTGCAAAACGCCGATGGCGGCCTGCCTACGTTCTGTCGCGGGTGGGGAGCCCTTCCGTTCGACCGCAGCAGCGCGGACATCACCGCGCATGGAATCGAAGCATGGCTGGCATGGCTTGATCATGTTCCCTCTGAATTGGAAAGCGCCCTCCACAACGCGATTCGTAGCGCGGTACAATTCCTCTTCAAGCGCCAGACCGCTGAGGGTGCGTGGACGCCGCTGTGGTTCGGCAACGAACATGCGCCCGACGAGCAGAACCTTACTTACGGCACTGCGCGTGTCGTGACCGCGCTGGCAAACCTCGCTGCGAGCCGGCCCCACGTCGGGTGGTTCGAGCCGTATTTTCAGCGCGCACTGAACCACATGCTGCCCGCGGGTGTCGCATGGCTGATCAAGGCTCAGCAACGCGATGGCGCTTGGAGCGGCGGGGTGATTGGGCCGGTTTCCGTAGAAGAGACCTCCCTCGCCTTGACAGCACTTGCGACCGCGCTGGCCCACATTGAAACTCCCGCTGCCACCGCGGGCGCGATTTCACGCGGGGCGGATTGGCTGATCGACAAGGTGGAACGTGGCGAATGGAAGAAACCCTCGCCCATCGGCTTTTACTTCGCGCGTTTATGGTATTATGAAACAGTCTATCCTCTCATTTTCACCATGAGCGCTCTGCGCGCGATCGGCGCCATTTCCTGACGATGTACAGCGCTATACGATTTCGATCGCGCACTTTGGGACCGCGTCGAGGAAGGCCTGGCCGTAACGCTTGGTCAGGACGCGGTTGTCGAGCACAACGACAATGCCTGAATCGGTCTTTGTGCGAATCAGCCGTCCAACCCCCTGGCGAAACTTCAGGATCGCTTCGGGCAACGAGAATTCGCTGAATGCGTTGCCGCCGCGGGCTTCGATGGCCTCAATACGCGCTTCGATCAACGGGTGATCCGGCACCGCAAACGGCAGCCGCGTGATGATCACGTTCGACAGCGCTTCGCCCGGAACATCCACCCCCTGCCAGAAAGAATCAGTGCCGAAAAGCACCGAGTCCACGTCCTTTTTGAACTTCTCCAGCATTAACGAGCGCGGCGTGCCTGTCCCCTGGACAAAACACGCAAGACCGAGCTTGTTGAAAAACGATTCCATCTGCTCGCCGACATCGAGCATCAGCTTGAAGTTCGTGAACAGCACAAAGGCCTTGCCGCGGGTCATCTCCACGAAGTGCTCGATCCACTTGATCAATGCGTCCTGGTAACCAGTATCCCGCGGCTCTGGAATCTTATTGACGACGAAAATTTTCATCTGGCGTTCGTAGTCGAAGGGCGATCCAACCTGGAGCATCGTGGCCGATTCCGCGCCGACCCGTTTCGCGAAGTAGCCCAGGCCCGCGCCCGCATTGCGCCCGCCGCCTGCGACCTGTGTCGCGAGCGTCGCGCTCGTCATGATCACCGATGTCTCGCTCGCGAAAAGCCGCCGGCGCAGGTAGTCGGCGACGTCCACTGGCGCGGCGTTCAGGCTCAATTGCTTTTGCGCCTTGCCCGTGCGCTCGACCCAATAGACCTGGTCATTCGCATCATGGCTCAGAAAAAACGCCAGTTCCGCGCGTAATTCAGTCAGCCGCCGGTTGCACTCGGCCAGCTCATTGCCCGTATCGGCGTCGTTGCTGGCTTTGATCAAATCGCTAACGGTCTCGCGCACCCTCTGCAACGGCAGCGTGATCGTATCGGTGACCAGATCCGGATTGCGGATGCGCAACTCCGTCCATTGCCGTCCGGCGCTGCCCTCGCCGGCAACGCGCTTCTGCTTACGACGCAACTCTTCGCACGCCTGCTCAACTTCATGGAAGAATTCGTCTCCCTGTTCGAGCGCCTCGTCCACTATTTTAACTCCCGGCCCCTGCCGCAGCGTCGCCAACAGCCCTTTCTCCGTTTTCGGGTTCCACAACCGCTGCAATGTGTAGCGCAATTGTCCGTTCGACACGCTCAGCCCGATGTGGCGCGAAGCCACCTGTTCCACCGTGTGCGCCTCATCAAAAACCACAAAATCATTCCTGAACAGAATGCCGCCTTCAACCTTTTCGGCGGCGCCCAACAAGGTGAAGAACAGCGTGTGATTGAGCACCAGCACGTCCGACGAGAGAATCCGTTTGCGCGCGCGCTGGAAGAAACAAACGGCATGGTTCGCCTTCGCAAACTCCGAGTCGAAACCGCATGCTTTCGGCGAGCAAAGCCCGCGTTCCGAACACACCTGCGCCCAGACTTTTGGGTCCGGTTCGACATCAAAATCCGACAGGCTGCCGTCCTGGGTGGTCTTGGACCATTCGTAAATGCGCTTCAGTTCCTGGACTTCTGGCGAAGTAAACAGGCTGCCCGCCTGCTGCATCGCCTTGTGCAGACGCCGCAAGCAAAGGTAGTTGCCTCGCCCTTTGAGCATCGTGTAGCTGAACTTCACCGGCAGCACATCCTCGAGCATCGGCAGGTCTTTCTCGATCAACTGCTCCTGCAGATTGATCGTGTGAGTGCAAATCACCGCCTTCTTTTTCCGTGCGACCGCGAACAGGATGGAAGGCACCAGATAACCGAGGCTCTTACCCACGCCCGTGCCGGCTTCCACGGCCAGATGTCCGCCGTCCTGCAGCGCTCGCGCCACCGCCGCCGCCATCTCCTGCTGCTGCGGCCGATATTCGAAATTGCGCGCTTTAGACAGTATCCCATCCGGCGAAAAAATCGCCTCGACTTGCGCGATGAAGTCCGGCTTTGGCGGGCCGGCATGGGCTTCGACAATACTGATCATGCTTCGAGCGGCCGCGGTTCATCGCGGCGCGCGCCCGCATTGTATCACACTTCACGCGGCCTGCGCACTACAACTTCGATCGCCGCCCTGTTTTTCGCGATCATGTTCGCGGGCAGGATGCCGCGCCAATTCGTGTTCGGATAGATGACCGAGCCCTGCCCAATGATGCTGCCCGGATTCAATACCGAGTTGCACCCCACGTCCGAATGATCCCCCAGCAACGCCCCAAACTTGCGCAGCCCGGTGTCGAACGGCGCGCCCTCCTTCTCCACCGTGACATTGCCCGGCATCAACTTGATATTTGACACCTTCACTCCAGCCCCCAGGTGCGCGCCGTGGCCAAAAATCGAATCCCCCACATAACTGAAATGGGGCACCTTCGCCTCGTTGAAGAGCACGCTGTGCTTGAACTCGCACGAATTCCCGATCACGCATCCGTCACCGATGATCACGTGCTCGCGAATATAGGCATTGTGGCGAATCTCGCAGTTCCGGCCAATGATCGCCGGACCGACGATCATCGCTCCATCCTCCACCAGCGTCCCCTCACCGACAAAGACGTCATCACCGATATAAGCGGTGCCTTTGCAACGATTCCTCAGAGCCGGCTTGAGCGTGGCCTTCAGGTAATCCTTGAGCTTCTTCAACGCATCCCAAGCGTGTTCGCACCCGTCGAATAGCGCGGCATGTTCCGTCTGACTCAAGTCAAACAAATCTGCTGGTTTGAACATGCCCGCCACCCTAGCCCATTTCGCCGCAGTCACGCAACTTGTGCCGCCCAGTCCTGACCACCGGGCCGGGTGCCAACGTGGCACATAAGACGACATAAGACGAAGCATTGCCGGGTTTTTGCTATGTACAACGGAGGTCGAGTGATAAGTTGCCACAACGACCCATGGGACGAGGTCCAGAGCAACCAAAGCGCTCCGCCCGTGAATCACGGCCACGCAAATGGCTGTTCCGCGCCGCCGCGATGCTCCTCGCCCCAATCCTGTTCCTTTCCCTGTTGGAAGGCGGTTTGCGCCTGTGCGGTTACGGTTACCAGACGAGTTTCTTTCGCAAAGCGCGCATCAACGGCAAGGAGGTCTTCGTCGAAAACCATGAGTTCGGCCTGAGGTTCTTTCCACTCGCGGCGGTTCGCAGTCCACCCGCCACGGTCATGCCGGCAAGAAAGGGCACGAACACGTATCGGGTATTCGTTTTGGGCGAATCCGCTGCAATGGGAGATCCCGAGCAGGCGTATGGGTTTTGGCGCTATCTCGACGTTCTCCTTCAGGAGCAATTTCCGGGGACCCGTTTTGAGGTGATCTGCGCGGCGATGACCGGAATCAACTCGCACGCGATGCTGCCGATTGCCCGCGAATGCGCCGAACACGACGGCGACCTGTGGGTTATTTACATGGGGAACAACGAGATGATCGGTCCCTTCGGTCCGAGCAACTCAGAGCGTTCGCGCGTGCCAGGTTTGCCATCGATTCGATTCAGCTTGGCTCTGAAAACAACACGATTGGGCCAATTGCTCGATAGAATAGGCTCTGGTTTTGCGAGGGAATCAAAATCTTCAAAGACCTGGCGCGGCATGGCCATGTTTCTAGAACACCAGGTCCGCCATGACGCGCCTGCGCGGCAACGCGCGCGCGAGCATTTCAAAGCGAACCTCGATGACATCCTCGATTTGGCAGAAAGAAATCACATCAAGGTGGTGGTCAGCACTGTTGCGAGCAACTTGAGGAATTGCGCTCCGTTTGCGTCGTTGCACTCCCCGGCGCTGCAACCAGGTGACCTGCGGCGATGGAAACAGCTTTACGACGAGGGCGCGGCCGCTGAATCAGCCGGCAAACACGCCGAAGCCAGAGACAAATACGTGGCAGCGGCGCAGATCGACGATGACTACGCTGAGCTGCAGTTCCGGCTTGGCAATTGTTACCTCGCGCTGACCAATCAAGTGCAGGCGCTGCGCTGCTTTGAGCGCGCGCGGGATTTCGACGCGCTTGCGTTTCGAACTGATTCGCAGCTCAACGAGATAATCGCGCAAGCGGCAAATCGCCGGAGCGCGGCACACGTTCGTTTGGCCGACCCCGTAAAATTGATTAGAGGGCGGACGCCAGCGCAGGTCCCGGGCCACGAATTCTTTTACGAACACGTTCATCTTAACTTCGATGGAAACTACCTGCTGGCGGTCGCCGTTGCAGACCAGCTCGCGGAACTGCTTCCCGCAAACATAAAGCGGCGGGACCGGCAATCGTGGCTGGCGCCCCATGAATGCGCACTGAGATTGGCCTTGACAGACTGGAACCGCTATCACAGTGCCGAAGCGATGCTTCAGCGCATCCTGGTGGCGCCCTTCACCGGACAGTTGAACCACGACGCGCAAGTTGAAAGGCTCCAGCAGGAACTCGCCCGATCGAAAGCGAATCTGACGCCCGAAGCGGCACTGCAAGCACGCGCAATTTTCGCAAACGTCTTTGCCGCGAGGCCGAATGATTACCTCGCCCGCCGCAAATACGCCGAGTTCCTTGCGGCTGTCGCGGATACGGCCGGTGCTATGGAACAATGGCGGGCAATCACAGGGCTGTTGCCGCATCATCCCATTGCCTACTTCCGTCTTGGCCAGTTGCTGGCGCAATCCGGTAAGCCAGTCGAAGCCGAAGGCCATTTGCAAAAGGCGCTGCGCATCCGGCCCGATTTCGCGGACGCGCGGGTTGAGTTGGGCAAAGCGCTTGTGCAGCAGGGGAAACTCGAGTTGGCCGTTGCTGCCTATCAGGACGCGCTGCGCATCGAACCCGACAGCGCCGCCGCTTACTACCACCTGGCGAACGCATTCCTTGCGCAAAACAAACGGTCGGACGCCGCGCGCGCGCTCCACGAAGCCGTCCGGCTTCGCCCTGCCTTTTGGGAAGCGCATTACTTGCTGGGGCTGGAGTTGGCGCGAGCGGGTGACGACGCTGGCGCGCTGATTCAATTTGCAGACGTGGTGCGTCTGGAACCGAGCCATGCCGTCGCCCACCTCAACCTCGGCGTGGCGCTTCAAAAACGGGGGCGGACAGTGGAGGCCCGGAAGCACTTTCGCGAAGTGTTGCGGCTGAATCCTTCAAATGAGATGGCGCAAACCTTCCTTAACCAACTGCCGCCCGAGTGATTCCCGATTTCCGATTTGCGATTTCCGATTCAACGATTCAACGGTTCAATTCAACCCTTCAACTCTTCAACTCTTCAACCCTTCAACCCCGCCCGGTTCAACGATTCAACGAGGCTGGGCCAATCGCCAATCGTAAATCGCAAAGGAAAGGGCCGGCCACCTCACGATGGTCGGCCCTGAGCACCCTAACAACTCCTTTTAGGTCATATGCCTATTGCGCAACGACAAGACGAGTTTACGTACTTCGTCTTTTTTGCCTATTGGGGTATTTACCCCACCAATTCTTCCGGCGGGACGAAGTAGGGTTTTACCGACCTGTAGCGCTGGAGGCGCAACGGTTGAATGCACTCGGTTCGCATGGACCGAGCCGGGTGCTGGGTTGGCAAGCCGGCTCACCTTGCGCAGGCCCGCCAATTTGCTTTGGCGCGCCTGTCATTTGATCCGGGCAGTGGGAAAAATGGGGTGGCCAACGGGACTCGAACCCGCAACATCCAGAACCACAATCTGGGGCTCTACCATTGAGCTATAGCCACCAATCGAACCTCAAAAGTTAGGTTTAGCCGATCCTTCCGTCAAGTGTGAGGCAAACCCTGGAATAAATCTGTGAAAGAAATCGATAGACGGGCCGTTTAGCCTATGATGAGTGCCAGCGCGCTTATGGCCGATCCTGAGGAACTAATTCCAACGCGGGACAGCTTGTTGAGCCGGTTGAAGGACCGGAACGACCAGGAGAGTTGGCAGGATTTTTTCAATACCTATTGGAAACTCGTCTATGGCGTAGCCATCAAGGCTGGTCTGACTGACCAGGAGGCGCAGGAAGTCGTCCAGGAAACGGTCATCACGGTTGCACGGCGGATTCCCGAGTTTCGTTATGACCCGGCAGTGTGCTCATTCAAAACCTGGCTGCTGAATCTGACGCGCTGGCGGATCGTCGATCAACTTAGAAAGCGCAAACCGGAGTTTGGTTCACGGCGACGCAAATCCGAGACGGCTCGGACGCCGACGGTCGAGCGCATTCCCGACCCCGCTGGCATGGACCTGGACGAGGTTTGGAACGAAGAATGGGAACAATACATCCTTGATGCGGCCATCGATCGTGTTAAAAAACAGGTCAGCCCTGAGCAGTTCCAGATTTTCGCGTTGCGGGTTTTTAAGGAATGGCCTGTGATGAAGATTGCCCGCGAATTGGACGTGAGCGTTGGACAGGTTTACCTGGCCAAGCATCGGGTCGCCGCGCTGATCAAAAAGCAGGTCAGAGAGTTGGAGAAAAAGATGACGTGATTCGTCATGGCCCTGGATGATACACTTTGGTGCACTACTGAATCTTGAATCGTGAAGAATAGCAGCAATAGGGAGGCGCTTTCGGATACTCGTTCGATGTTGCGAATCAAGGCACTGAGGCTGCGCCGCCCCCTCGCGTCGCCGCAGCGCCTGCAAAAGGTCAAGCAACAGATTTTACAACGATTGATCCAGCGGTTATCGTAATCCTTCACAGATTACGATCGCGTGCGAGCCACTCAACAGCAAGACAGGCGCGCGGGCGCCCTCGCCCGCGCCACGCCCGGCCGCGCAGGCTCCGGCGGCGGGCGAGGACGCCCGCGCGCCTATTCCTATGCCTGAGCTTGATGATGCAGCCGTCGGCGACCTCCCGGTGATTCCTGGATTGGCGTTGTTGCGCCGCATTGGCCGCGGCAGTTACGGCGACGTTTGGCTGGCCCAGGAGGCGAACGGGGACTTTCGCGCGGTCAAAATCGTCTATCGTAAAACTTTCGAGCGGGATCGGCCCTTTGAACGGGAGTTCTCCGGAATCCAGAAGTTTCAGCCCGTGTCCCATGCGGAACCCAGTCAGGTTTCCATCCTGCAGGTGGGGCGCGATGACGAGGCTGGTTTCTTCTACTATGTGATGGAACTGGCGGACGACGAGGTGTCGGGCCGACAGATCGATCCCGCAGTTTACAAGCCGAAGACGCTGCGCAGTGAAGTCTCCCGCGCAGGCCGCATTCCTTACCTTCAAGCGCTCGATATCAGCCTTTCGCTGACCAAGGCGCTCGAGCATTTGCACCGGCACGGGCTGATTCATCGCGACATCAAGCCGTCCAATATTATTTTTGTGAACGGTGTGGCCAAGTTGGCTGACATCGGGCTGGTGACCGACGTGGGCGCTTCGATCTCCTATGTCGGAACCGAAGGCTTCCTGCCTCCGGAAGGTCCGGTCAGCCCTCAAGCCGATATATACAGCCTGGGTAAAGTGCTATACGAAATGAGCACAGGCCAGGACCGCCTTGATTTTCCGGAATTGCCGACATTTCTGGGCGACGCCGCCGAAAAGCAGGGATTGCTGGAACTGAACCTCGTCTTTCTTAAAGCGTGTCAAAATGACCCGCTCAAACGTTATCGCTCCGCACACGACATGTACGCTGACCTGACGCTGTTGCGCGGCGGCAAATCATTGAAGCGGGCTCGCGCGCTCGAGAAAAGGCTTGCCACGGCGACGCGCGCATCCATTGCTACCGCAGCCATCGGGTTGCTGGTAGCGACTGGACTCTACCTTTTCAACCAGCACCGCTTGAACAAACTTCAAGCGGAAATAACGCGGCAACGTCACGACGCACGATTGGTTGAGAACACAGCAAAAGAGACGAGAGAACGGTTGATCAAGCTTTTCGTCGCGCATGGCGAGCAATCCCTCCGGGCGGGCGATGCGGGAGGAGCCCTCGCGTGGCATGCGCGGGCGCTTTACGAGGAGGTCGAACCCTCTGGCGTCGCGGCACATCAGAGCCGCATGGCGCGATTGCTGAAGAGCTTTCCGAAGCTAGCCGGCTTCCTTGCGCACACCGGCGGCATTCATTCGGCATACTTCAGTCACGACAATGCACGCGTGATCACTGCCGGGGAGGACCAGACCGCGAGAATTTGGGACATTGCTTCGGGCCAATTGGCGACAAAGCCGCTGCGCCACAAGAGCGCGGTTGTTGACGCCAGGCTCAACGCGGATCAGCAGCGTGTCCTGTCAATTTGCCAGGACGGCACCGCATGGCTTTGGCGCCTGGCCCCGGATGAGACCATTGCGCTGGAACTATCGCACGGTGCCGCGGCTCGGGCGGGGGAGTTCAGCCCGAATGGCCGCCTGGCCCTGACCCGCGGAGAGAACACAAGCATCGTCGTCTGGGACGGCCTGAATGCACGTGAACGTTTCCGGCTCAGACACGAGGCGGTTCCCGCCGATGCCCGCTTCAGCGCGGACGGGCGCTACATTGGAGTCGTCGCCGGGCCAACACTTCGCGTTTGGGACACCGAACGCGGCGATCATGTTTCCGAGGCCCGCTCAGCACACGGCGAAGTGACGCAAATCGCGTTCGGATCGGAAAATCGGCGGGCGGTTGTTGTCGCCGGAGGTGTCGCGCAGGTCTGCAATATTGCCAGTGGTGAATGGGCGATCTTCACGATCAGGGAGACGGCACGAATTACGTCGGCGCAATTCCTGCCGGATGGCTCCATCATCACCGCAACCGAATCAGGCGCCGTTCACCTGTGGGACAGCGTGACGGGGGACCGGATCAAAGAGTTATGGACATTCAGAGATCGCGTCAACGTCGTTCCGATCAGCCCGGACGGCGCGGTGGGGCTCTGCGTCGCCAATCACTCCGCGTACGTTATTGATCTCAAGAGCAATTATGCCGTAATTCCTCCCGTATTGTGCCAAGGCCGCGGACAGAGGGCGGCGTTCAGTTCCGATGCGCGTCTGTTGTTGACCGCCGGCGGCAGCGGGGCAGTTTGGATCACCGCCATGCCCACCGGCACGACTAATGATGTCTGTACATTCGCCGCGCTCGCGCGCGACGAGCTGATGTCCGCCTCGCGCGTGCTGTCGGGACGTGAAGTGGATGAGGGCGAACGGCTCGTCGAGGTGCAACCGGCGCGCTTGCGTGCGGACTGGGAGCGACTGCGAACGAATGCCGCGTTCAGGCTAATGGCACCCGCCGCCTGGCACCGAGCGCGAGCCGAGCGGCTCTTCGGAGATGGGATGTGGTTTGGGGTCCGATTCCATGCAGAGCGCCTGGCGAAGTTGAACGTGGCCGATGACCAAGTCCGGTCGTGGGATCAGCAAGCATCCATTGAATTGGCACGCGCGGCCAGTCACCACGGTTCAAGCCTGGTCGCCACCCCTTCCACGCCTACCCCGGCACGCTCGCCGGACGCGACACCGAACCTCATCGATCTGACGCGCTATTACAACGCGAGCCTGGCGCAAACCTGGTTGCCCACCAACTACGTCGGGCGCAGCAACGACCTCGCCCAGCTTCCGGTCGGAGTGCAAAAGCTGAATGGGGTGGCCTTTGAAATTCGTGGGTTGATTCAGCTTTCTGGCAGTGCGCTGGAGAATTTCGGCGCGAGATTCCCGCAGCGCGTCGCGAATATTCCTGTCCAACGCAAATGTCGCAAATTGCATTTCCTGCAGGGCGCGGCCTGGGAAGCGCTCTACGGCACAGTTATCGGCAAATATGTCGTGACCTACGCCGACGGCGAGCGGCGCGAAATCAAGATCGTGTTTGGGAAAAACGTGCGCGAGTGGTGGTTCCCGCCGACTCAGCCGCAAATCACCATGGAGGCCGCTGTTGCGTGGCAGGGAACAAATCCCGCGAGCCGAAATATGGGTATGGCGCTACGAATTTACCAGTTCCAGTGGGAGAATCCGCGGCCTGACACGGAAGTCCACACTATCGACTTCGTCTCCTCGATGGAAAAGCCCGCGCCGTTCCTGCTCGCGATCACGGCTGAGGATTGAGCGTGCGCGTGTGCAGCATTTCCATCGGTTCGCGCGTCGGAAGAAGGGTGATATCCAGCGGCTGCCCGGGCAGCAACTTGAGGTCGGCCGGCAAACTGACCGAGACAAGCCGGCCGATCAGAGGCAGGGTCGGCTGCACGCCGGTCGTGTTGAAAACGGCATTGGTGATCGGTTCCAGGTGCGGGCTGACACCGGTGATCGTCGCGACGCCACACGCCCTCCGCAGCGAGAGTGGAGACCGCGTTCGCACTTCGACCTGCATGCCCACCTTCGGGTTGATCGGAAATGCTTGTGGGAGATATCCCACAATTCGGCTGGCGGCGCGGGACGTGATCGTGGCAATGGCTTCGCCGGCTAGGATTTGTTCCCCGGCCCGCTTGTGTATTATCGTAACGATTCCATCGATCGGCGCGGTCAATTCCAGCGGCTTCATCTTGGCTTGGAACAGGCGCAGCTTGTCCGCTTCGACGCTTAGGGCGGCCTTTAATGGATCGTTCTCGCCCCCGGGGACAAATGTATCCGCCATGTAACGCAGCCGTTCGAGGCTCTTCTCAGCCAGGGCCACGATTTTCTCCTTCTCCTCCACTCCCACCTGGAGCGCCTCCTTGTTCTTTAAAGACTGATCATAGAGATCAGCCGAGATGAGGCTGTCTCTAAAGAGCTTTTCATCCCGTTCCAAAGCGTTTTTCGCGCGCTCAAGCTCTACTTTCTGGGTCGCCAATTCTACCTTGATTTGCGCGCAGTCCACGACCAGGCGTTCGTAATCCAAAGCGCTGCGCTGCCGGTTCAGAATGGGATCAAGCTCCAATTCCGTCAGTTGCATGCGTCCGCGAAGGACCGCCAGGCGGCTGCCAGCCGTGCGCGGATCTGTGGTGAGCACCTCCGCAATGACGTCCCCAGCCCGGATTTCCTGCAGCGGCGCGGTGGCGATGTTCGTCAACAGCCCTGCGTCAGGGCTCGTCACCGTGGTCTGGATCGTTTCCACAACCCCGACAAAACTGGTCGGACGCGCTAGACGCTGCCAGATGACCGCGATGGCGCACACCACCACAAACAGGACAATGACGGGAAGCCCCTGCTGGCGCAGCGGCCGGAGCCGTTGTCGAAGCGGGGTCGGAATAGTTGGCAACGAATTCATTGACGCATTTGCCTCATCAGTGGACTTCGGCTTAATATTTCCTGATTGTGACATTTAGTCAATGCTTTGTTGACTCGCCAAGACACGCAGCCAGCAGCCGATTTGTCTTACAAACGTCGCTACCCTGGAGGGGCCCGGGGTTGGGTACCCTGCGTTGCCTCACAAAGGGTGTTATCCAGAGGTTCACCGAAACACATGAGTCAACAAAACACGAGCGGAAGCGCTCACAAGACTGCGGCAACAGCCCGCCGTACGTTGTCTAAAACGACACCCACTGGAAGAACCCGACATCCACGACTCCGTGCAAAATCGCTGTCCTGGCGGCCCCGGAATGGCCGCCATTTCCCTCTTGAGTTTGGGCCTAAGCTGCCGATTACCAATGATATGGGACTCCGTTCCAGATGCGCCACCTGAACGGCCTATGATGAGGGCCAACGAAGAGACGACCACGTTTCGTACGCGAGCCGCGGCTGCGCGCTCCAACGTCGTGCCTTTCCCGGGGGCCATCGCCCCAGCCCCGTCCGGTCCACACGATCTCAAACGTAGTGAAACCGAACGCCAGGCATTGCAGAGCATCATTCCCGACCTGATCTTCACCGTCCGCAAAGATGGTCTGGTGCTGGAGACCCATGCGCCGAAGGACAATGAGATGACCGTCTCGGCCAACACCGCCGTCGGCAAGCGCATCAAGGATTTACTCCCGACGCAGATCGGGCAGCAGGCGACGCACTACATTGAGAAAGCCCTACGCACCGGGCAGACCCAGGTCTTCAGCATTCAGCATTCGCTGCCGAGCCGCCTGCGCGTGTTCGAAGCGCGCATCTGCCCCAGCGGGCCCGACGAGGTCTTCGCTCTCGTCCGCGATGTCACCGACCGCAAGCTGCTCCAGAAGGAAATCCTCGAAATCACCAATCGGGAGCGTGTCCAGATCGGGCAGGACTTGCACGATGGCCTCGGCCAGCACCTGACCGGGATTACTTTCCTGAGCCGTGCCCTCGAAAGCAAACTCTTGGCCTTGAACCTGCCCGAGGCTCGCGACGCCGCCGAGATCAGTAAACTGGTCATGCAGGCGTTGTCGCAGACGCGCAACCTCGCGCGCGGCCTCTTTCCTGTCGAATTGGAGGAAAGCGGATTAATCCATGCCTTAAAGGAACTCGCTTCGACCGTGGAGCAGCTCTTCAGCATCACTTGCGTGTTCGACTGCGAAGACAAGCTGGCGATCCGCAATCGGGCCGCCGAAAACCATCTCTTCCGGCTTTCCCAGGAAGCAATCAATAATTCTGTCAAACACGGCAAGGCCAAGCACGTCACCATTGGGTTGAAGCGCTCCGGCGAGCGGGTGCTACTGTCGATTGCCGATGACGGGGTGGGTTTCTCCAATGATCCGTCCAAGAGTACCGGCCTGGGGTTGCGCATTATGAACTATCGGGCGCAGAAGATCGGCGCCGCTCTGGAGATTCAACCGGGCAACGCCAGCGGCACGGTCGTGCTCTGCACGTTTCCCAACAACAAATCCTGACCAAATTTAACGACGACAACGCCCAATGACCGGACAAAAACCTATGGCAAACAAGAATCAACCTGGAATCCGCAAAGGAAAAATCCGAGTGCTCCTCGTGGATGACCATCCAGTGCTGCGCCGCGGTCTGGCCCAAATGATCAATCAGGAGCCGGACATGATGGTCTGCGGTGAAGCCGAAGATGCCGGCAAAGGATTTGAACTGGTCGGCACTCTCAACCCTGACGTCGCCGTCGTGGACATCTCGCTCAAGACCGGCAATGGCATCGAACTGGTCAAGAACGTCAAAGCCCGATACCCCGAGCTGCCGGTGCTGATGCTCTCGATGCACGACGAGTCGCTCTACGCCGAGCGCGCCCTGCGCGCGGGCAGCCGCGGCTACATCATGAAGGAAGAAGCCAGCGAGCAGGTCCTCCTGGCCATCCGCCGCGTCTTGACTGGGGACATTTTCCTCAGCGAACGGATGAAATCCAAGATGATCAATCAACTGGCCAACGGCGTCCGCACAGTCGTCTCCCCGCTCGAACAATTGACCGACCGTGAACTCCAGGTGTTCCGCCTCATCGGCGAAGGCCATAGCACCCGCCAGATCGCCTCCGAGCTGCACCTGAGTGTCCGCACGGTCGAAGCTTACCGCGAGTACATCAAGAGCAAGCTGAACCTCAAGAACGCGACCGAACTCGTCCAGCACGCATTTCACTGGGTCCATCACGAAGCGGCGGCGTAGCCCGAACGATTAAGTTGAAATGGGGGGGAGCCGCAAAACCCCCTTAGAAGGAGCTCGCTCGAAGCTCACAGTTCCACTTGCATGCCCAATTCAACGACCCGATTGACGGGCAATCGGAAGAAGGTGGTTGCATGCTGAGCGTTGCGGGACATGGTGGCAAAAAGACGTTCGCGCCAGAGCGCCATGCCCGGCATCCGAGTCGGAATGATGGTTTCACGACTCAGAAAGAATGTCGCCTGCTCAGGGTCAACCTTGAGACCCTCCTTTGCGCAGAGTTCGAGCAAACGCGGCACGTTCGGCTCCTCCATAAAGCCGTAATAGCCAATAACGCGATAAAACCCGAGGTCAGACTTCTCGAGCTTGATCCGCTCGGCGTCATTGACGTATGGCGTTTCACGCGTCGAGACGGTGAGAATGATCACGCGCTCGTGCAGGACTTTGTTGTGTTTCAAATTGTGCAGCAACGCCACCGGCGTGCCTTCGGCGCTGCCGGACATAAACACGGCGGTGCCAGGGACGCGCAGAGGTGAGTTCGCGCGCACATCATCGAGGAACAAATCATAAGGGAGTGAGCTGGCGGCGAGTTTATTGCGGAGAATTCTTCGACCGCTTTTCCAAGTGGACATCAACGTGAAAATCACCGCGCCAGCGACGATCGGGAACCAGCCCCCGTGGGCGATCTTAAGCCCATTGGCCCCAAGGAACGCCAATTCGACGACAAGAAACGCGCTGCAAACGAGTCCGGCCAGCCATGGTTTCCACCCCCACATTCGCTGGGCGGCAAAAAAGAGCAGCACAGAGGTTATGGACATTGTCAGGGTCACGGCGATGCCGTAGGCAGCGGCGATATTGCTCGAGGTCTGAAATCCGAGCACCAGGCCCACACACGCCAGCATGAGCGTCCAGTTTACCTGAGGCATATAGATTTGGCCCTTTTCTGCGTGCGACGTGTGCTGGATAACAAGCCGGGGAAAGTACCCGAGTTGAATCGCCTGCATCGTCAGCGAGTACGCTCCGGAAATCAGCGCCTGCGACGCGATCACCGCCGCGGCCGTCGCCAGGGCGACCATGGGATACACCGCCCAGGAAGGCGCAAGAAAATAGAAGGGATTTTCCGCGGCAGCGGGGTTTTTCAACAGCAGCGCCCCTTGTCCGAAATAATTGAGCAGCAGCGCCGGGAATACAACGAAGAACCACGCGCGCCGAATCGGTCGAAGACCAAAATGCCCCATGTCCGCGTATAACGCCTCGGCGCCCGTGACACAGAGAAAGACAGCTCCGAGCACAACAAAACCAAGCATCCCATTATCCGGGAAAAACCGCACCGCATAGATCGGGTTGAAGGCCAGCAGCACCTCTGGTGCGTCGGCTATGCCGCGAATTCCCAGCAGCGCGAGCGCCAAAAACCATAGCAACGTCACGGGACCAAAAATAAACCCCACGCGTCCGGTTCCGATACGTTGCACCGAGAACAACCCCACAAGAATGGCAATCGTAATTGGAACGATGTAGTGCTCGAAAACAGGCGTGGCAACTTTCAAGCCTTCGATTGCGCCCAAGACCGAGATGACCGGCGTGATCATTCCATCGCCGTAAAGCAGTGCCGCCCCGAAAACGCCAATGGCGATAAACATCAAGCGCACACGGCTGCCTGACTCACGGTCGGTGAAGGCCAAAGCGAGCAGCGCGAGAATCCCGCCCTCCCCCTTGTTGTTCGCGCGCATCACGAACGTGAGGTATTTGACCGAGACGATGATCGTGAGCGACCAGAAGAAAAGCGAAAGTACTCCAAGAATGTTGTCGCGGGTCGGCGCAATTGGATGCGTCCCGTGAAAGCATTCACGGATCGCGTAAAGCGGACTGGTGCCAATATCGCCGTAAACGACGCCCAAAGCTCCCAGCACAAGCGACGCCTGATATCTATTCACGCAAAAAGTTTTGGACCGATACTCATTCCGCTCAGGTATATTCCCCCATGAAATTGGCCAGGTCGATCACGCTACCCACCAGCGCGAGCACGTCGTCCGGTTGAATGATCTCGTCCGGGAGCGGAACGGGGTTGAACATTTTGAGGACCTTTTCACCCCTCGAGGTCAGTTCCATTCGCTTCAGCGCGACGAGGTTAATACGAAACCGGCGGCGCAGGCTCAACTCCTCCAGGCTCTTGCCCACGATTCCGGGCGGCGCGTTGACTTCGACCACGCTAAAGCCTTCGGCCAATTCAAAATAACTGGATATATTCGTGATGAGGAGGCGTTGCACCATCCATCGCGCAGCTTCTTCCTCCGGGTTGAAGACTTCATCGGCGCCGACTGCTTTCAAAACTCGGTGATGGTCGGCGGTTGTAGCACGGGCGACGATTTTTTTGATGCCAAACTGCTTGGCATGCACCACGACGAGCACTTGCGCTTCAAAATTGGCGCCGATCGCGGCGATCAATACATCGACCTCTCCGATGCCGTGGGCATGCAGCGCATTTTCCTGACTGGCATCCATCCGAAGCGCCAACGCAACGCGGTCCTTGACCGAGTTAACGCGGTCCATGCTGACATCCACCGCGATGACCTCGACGCCCTCCTTCGACAAGCCGACCGCGGCGGCCCTGCCAAATTCCCCTAATCCGATCACAGCGCACTTCATCGATCAATGTCTCCCAACTGTGTTCCGCGGTCTGTGGGACAGGCGCAGGCAGATTTGTCGCCGTTGGCGCAGGCCTGCAAATTCATCCGACCACCACTTCTTCTTCAGGGAGATCATACGTCAAAGTACGGCCGCTTTGGAAAACCGTCAGCACAAGTGAAATCGGCCCAACTCGTCCAATAAACATCGCGACACAAAGGACCAATTTGCTGCTCCAGCTTAACTGCGCCGTTATCCCGGTGGAAAGGCCGACCGTGCTGAGCGCTGAGATAAGCTCGAACGCCTGGTCTTGCAAGGTCAAATGACGGTCGAAGAGCGCAAGTAAAAAGATGCCGAGGCTGGCGCTAATGACGTAAAGGACGAACACGCTCAACGCGGCGAACAAGATCTTCACTGTCAGGGTCCGGCCAAAGACCTCCACCCGTTCGCGCCGCATGACGAACGCTCGCAAAGCCAGGAGCAAGATTCCGAAGCTCACCGTTTTGATTCCCCCGCCCATCGAAACGGGGCTTGCCCCAATCGCCATCAGTATCATCAGAAAAATCAGCGTCGCATCCTGCAGTTGCTCGATCGGCACGGTGTTGAACCCGGCGGTGCGCGGGGTTACCGATTGAAATGCGGCAATGAGAAAGCTCTCGGTCACGGTCCGGTCCCGCAGAATGTGGTTGAATTCCAGGGCCCAAAACATAATCAAGCCGGTCACCAACAAAATGAATGTGACCTGCAAAGACAGCCTGGTTTGCACACTGAGCCGCTCCGGCGCCTGCCCAGCGTGAAGGCGACGAAACAAGCCGATCCGTCGGAAAAGGGGTCGGCGCGTGAATCGGTAGCCAAGCAATTCGGGAATGACGAGAAAACCCAGCCCGCCCAAGACAATCAATGCCATAAAAGTAAACATGAGGCCCATATTGGCCTGGAAGGGCACAAGACTGTCACTCTGCAGGGCAAAACCCGCATTGCAGAAAGCGGAGACGACATGGAAAAGAGACCATTTGATACGCGCGAGCGGGTCTCCTTCACGCGGCAAGAATTGATAAATCAAAACGACGCCGATCAGTTCGATCACGGCTGTGGCCAGCAAAATGCCGAGAATCTGCCGATTTACATCGGAAAAGCGCGGCGCATTGACGATCTGTCGAAAAGCTACCATTTGCGGCACGGGGAGGGCACGGGTGGAGAATATCGATAAGAAACCAACAAAGGTGATAATCCCCAAGCCGCCCACTTGGAAGAGAGCGAGGATTATCATCTGCCCAAAGGTCGAGAAATCCGTTCCCGTGTCGCGCACGACGAGGCCAGTCACACAGACTGCGCTCGTTGCCGTAAACAGCGCATCCAGGGCGCTGATGGGGGCCTCGGGCCGGGCGCTGCAATTTGGCAACAGCAGCAAGGAGGTGCCGATGAGGATCAACATCGCAAAGGATCCGGCCAGAATCAGTTCGGGACGGACCCCTTTGCCGAAAAGTCGCTCAATGGCGCGCAACAATTGGATGCACACCGAGGAGAGCAGGAACAGCTTGACGAGATTTAGCGTTAATGCCTGTGTGGATTCCA
>JAKEEH010000341.1 GCA_022616725.1 Limisphaerales bacterium
CCTCGCGCAGCATGACCGCCAAGTCCTCTGATGCGCCGCAAGGCTGCTCGTTTTATAGATTGGTTCCTGTCGGTGACGCGCGCATTGTTTGGTGAGCTTAGCTTCCCGCTGGAAAGATTCGTTCTTTCATTGTCCGACAGGGCACGAGGCACAAACACACAGACGAACTACTGATACTATGAGTGCCCTGCCTGTGCTGGATCCAAAGGCTGAACCCACGAATCGAGTCGCCCTCACCCCGCGAAAGAGCCGCCCAAAAGAAAGCCGATGCCACGCCGCCGGTCTGCCCGGTGTGCCAGCAGCCTTTGAGTCGGCTGACCCAAGATCACCCGCGGAGCTTTAAATGCCGGTTTGGGGCGATCACCCTTCGACGGAGCCGGGGTTACTGCAAATGGCGCTTCCCAGCCGATACAGTGCTGGGTTTGGAGGAGCGCGCGGGCTACTCGCCACGGGTGCAGGAGATGGCGGCGCTGTTGGCCAGCAAGATGCCAGTGAACGAAGCCAGTGCGGTGCTGGACCATTTGACGGGAGTCAAGTTGCCGCGAGCGACGCTGGATCGGGAAGCCCGCCGGCAGGGAGAACGGGCGCAACGAGTGCGTCGGCACGAGGATTAACGGGCCAGCCAAGCCAGTCCCAAAGTGATGCAGTCGGAGTTGGTGTTAGAGCCCTATCAAATGATTATCCAATTGGATGCCTGGAACATTCGGGAGCGAGACCAGTGGGGCCAAACGCAAAGCCTGCGCGGCAGGGGTCAGGAACCGGGCGGTGGCATTGGGTTTACACGGGCACCTGTTTTCGGCTCGATCATCGCGGCAAAACTGCGGGAGGGCGGCCGGTCATTAGCGAGCGGGGCTTTGTGGCGACGCGCGAAGGCATTGAGGGCTTGCGTGAGCAAGTGCACGTCGAGGCCTTACGGCGGGGCTTGGGTCAGGCGGCGAGAGTGTTGGTGATTGGCGATGGAGCGATGGATTTGGCGCTTGGCCGACGACCGCTTCAAAGAGGCTCGGCAGCGGTTGGATTTCTACCATGCGGTGCAACACTTGGCGGCGGTGGGACGCGCGTAATTTGGCGAAGACCAAGCCAAGCTCAAAAATGGCTGCGGCCCTTGGTGGAACAACTCAAGAACCAATCGGCGATCAAAGGGGTGGAGCAACTGGAAGAGATTCTGGCCCAATTGCGCGCGGGAGCAACGGCGCCCAAGCGGTGCAAAGGAAGTGCAATACTTTCACCAACATCAAGATCGGATGGATTACCCCCGCGCGTGTATCCATATAAGTTTCGGCTTTCCATCGCACGGGCTTCGCGGCTGAATGGACCGATGCGATTGACTCAGAAGCTTACATTCGCTATGGCATCCGCCGCGGCGCTGGTCAGCGCCGGGTGTAATTGTCCGGGTTTCGGCGGGCGGTCCATAGCGTTGTTCGACGGCGAGGATACGTCTGGCTGGCGCGGCTACAAGCAACAGCATTTTCCGACGAACCAATGGGTGATCGACAATGGCGCGCTGAAGACTGTTCCGGGACGGGCGATTGACCTGGTCACGCGCGAGAGATTCAAAGACTTCGATCTGTCGTTTGAATGGAAGGTGCCACCGGGCGGCAACAGCGGCGTGATGTACAATGTCGATGAGTTGGGCAGCGCGCCGTGGCACAGCGGGCCGGAGTATCAAATCGTTGATGATGTGAAGCATCCCGATGGCCGCAACCCAAAGACGTCGGCAGGTTCCCTGTATGCGTTGATTGCGCCGAACGATGCCAAAACCTTAAAGCCGGTGGGCGAGTGGAATCACTCGCGCATTGTTGTCAAAGACGCTCGTGTCGAGCATTGGCTGAACGGCGCGAAAGTGCTTGAATACGAGTGGAACAGCCCGTCGGTGAGGGCGGAGGTGAAGCGCAGCAAATTCAATGAGCATGCGACGTTTATGGGCAATAGCGAAGGGCACATTGTCTTTCAGCATCACGGCGAAGAGGTTTGGTTCCGAAATATACGTGTGAAGCGCCTATGAAAGCGGCGCGCCGGAGACAGCTTGTTTCTTTTGCTTCGCATTCGAGCTTCATGCACCTTGCAAACTTAGTATGCCCAAGCGCGCACTGATAACGGGAATCACCGGCCAGGACGGTTCCTACCTCGCAGAGTTGCTGCTCTCGAAAGGATATGAAGTGAATGGGATCATCCGACGCGCCAGCACCTTCAACACCGCGCGGCTGGAGCACATTTACTCCGATCCGCACGCGGCCAAAACGTCGCTGAAACTGCATTACGGGGACCTCAGCGACGCCAGCGCCCTCTCGCGGCTGATCGCCAAAATCGTGCCCGATGAAATCTATAATCTGGCGGCGCAAAGCCATGTGCGGGTGAGTTTCGACAGCCCGGAATATACCACCGACATCACGGCGACCGGCGCGGTGCGGCTGCTCGAAGCGATTCGCGAAGTTGGGATTAAACCGCGCTTCTACCAGGCTTCGTCCAGTGAGATGTACGGCAAGGTCCAGGAAATCCCGCAAACCGAGAAGACGCCGTTTTACCCGCGCAGCCCCTACGGTTGCGCCAAGGTGTACGCCTACTGGATCACGGTGAACTATCGCGAATCCTACGGCATGCACGCGAGCAACGGGATTTTGTTCAATCATGAATCGCCGCGGCGGGGCGAAACGTTCGTCACTCGGAAGATCACACGCGCGGTGGCGCACATCCTGGCCGGCCTGCAGAAGAAGCTTTACCTTGGCAATCTCGACGCCAAGCGCGACTGGGGCTTCGCCAAAGAATACGTGGAAGCCATGTGGTTAATGCTGCAACAGGATGAGCCCGACGATTACGTCATCGCGACCAACGAAACCCACAGCGTGCGCGAGTTACTTGAGATCGCGTTCACCCATGTCGGATTGAAATGGCAAAACTATGTCGAGATCGACCCCAATTACTGCCGCCCGGCGGAAGTGGATCTGTTGATCGGCGACTATTCCAAAGCCAAACGCGTGCTGGGTTGGGAACCGAAAACGAGGTTCGTGGATCTGATCAAGCTCATGGTCGATGCTGACGTGCAGCGCCTCAAGGACCATCGCGAAGGCCGCGTTCAAGTCACGAATTGATTGACGCTCCAGCCGCGCTTGAGAACGCGGCTAAAGCACGAGGCAACCTTCCTCGCGCGATTGGAGGGAAAGGCTGCCCGAGCTCCGAATGCCCGCTGGATCAGTTCGCGTATTTAATGCCGCAGCCGTAGGGCTTGGTCTTCGCAGTCACGACCGTGCCGCCGGCCTGAAGTTTGGCAACGGCTTCCTTGACGTAGTTTTTCGCCGAGCGCGGATCGCCTTCCGTTTCGGCGCGGTCGTCAATGGCGCCGTTGTAGGCGACCTTGCCTTCCTTATCGATCACGACCATATGCGGGGTGGTCTTGAACCCGTAGGCCTTCCCAATTTTGCCGGCCGGATCATGAATCACGGCGGATTTGATTTTCTTGTCGGTCGCTTCTTTCTTCGCCTTCTGAGCATCGTTGTAGCTGGTGTTGACGGTCAGCCAAACGACGTCGCCTTTGGCAGTCAGGTTGCCCTGAAGTTCCTGCATCGCGCCTGAGTTGTAATGATTGGCCAGGTAGGGGCAATCGAGATTGTACGATTCAAGCACGACAATTTTTCCTTTGTAATCGGCGAGGCTGTGGGTCTTGCCGTTGACATCTTTGGCCGTGAAGCCCGGCGCGGCTTTGCCCACCTCGGCATCCGCCAACGCAACCGAGCAACTCACGACGAGTCCCAATAGAGTAATGATTGATTTCTTCATAACCTTGATTTTTTGATCGTATCTTTTGACGACCTTAACCGTGGCCTAATTCTAATAAATTGGCAACAGCTTCGGTGTGGTTTCGGAAACCCTTTCGGAGCCCGAACGGTGCATCGGTCAGCGTTTTCTGGAGGGCGAGTCAGCCCTCGGGAGGCCGCCTGAGGCGACCGAGATGGGTCGCGCTCCCATCAGTCTTCGATCTTCAGCCGCCAATACAGCTCATGGAACGGCTGGCGGGGACGAAATCCGGCTGGCCGATGCGGTGGCCCGGTTCTTTGTCCCAAACCACTTCGGCGAGGTAATCGGCGATTTCCTCATCCGAAGCGCCGCCGCGCAGCCTGGAGCGCAGGTCGTGTTCGGTGACGCTGAAGAGGCAGGTGCGGATCTTGCCATCGGCGGTCAGGCGAAGACGATTGCAGTGGCCGCAGAAAGGTTCCGTCACCGGGGCGATGATACCGATCTCGGCATTGCTGCCGCGGATGCGCCAGCGTTTGGCCGTTTCCGACAGGTTGTCGGAAGCGATTGGATCAAGCGAAAAACGGGCGCACAATGTGTCAAGGATTTGCTTTCCAGGGACGACGAGTTCCTTCATCCAGGCGCGGCCTGAGTCTAGCGGCATGAATTCGATGAACCGCATCGTCAAGCCGTGCGCCGCGGCGAACCGCGCCAGCGCCTCGATTTCATGATCGTTCACTTCGCGAATGATTACGGCATTGACCTTGACGGGGTGCAGGCCGAGCTTCTGGGCGAACCGGATGCTTTCAAGGACCTGGTCCAGGGCGTCGCGGCCCGTAATCTTGCGAAAGTTTTCGCGGTCCAGCGAATCGAGGCTGAAGCTGATCCTGCGCAGCCCGGCTTCGCGCAGCGCGTAACCCTTTTCGTTGAATTGAAACCCGTTGGTGGTTAGCGCCAAATCCTTCAGGCCGTCGATGGCGGCAATCCTGCGGACCAGCTTGTCGAGCTCCTGCCGCAGAAGCGGTTCTCCACCGGTGAGACGGACCTTCTCGATGCCAAGGGAAACAGCGATGCGCACAACGCGCTCAATTTCCTCAAAGGAAAGGATTTTCGAGCGTGGAACCCATTGACGCGTGATGGGCTCGGGGTGAAAGCCGCCTTGCGCCCAGCGGCCACGGTAGAAGTTGGCAGCCGCCTCCGTCTCCGGAAGGCAGTACATACAGCGGAAGTTACACCGGTCGGTAATGCTTACCCGCAAGTCGCGCAGGGTACGGCCATGCGAATCGACGAGCAGGCCACGATGGGTCATGGAGCGTTGACGGCCGGAGCATTGGTCGGAGCGGGCACAATGCGCTTCGAGCCGTCCTGAAAGATCTCGACGTCCAACTGGTTCTCGGGCGGGACGTAAACCAGCGCGCGGGTGACGAGGCGTTCGGCCCCTTTCTGCTCGGCGGCCGCATAAACGCCCTTGTTCTTCCATTCGATGCGCTGCTTGATGGCAGCCTCTTCCTTAAGTTTGGCGAGTTGGGCGCGAACGGCCGCGATACTGTTGAACTGGCTGATAAGAGTCTCACGCTCGGTCTGCAGCCGGTTCAGTTCGGCCAGCAGGAAGGACTTGTCGCCCTCGGCGGTCTCCAGTTTCCTTTTCGTCTCGGCGATCTGGACTTCGAGTTGGTTGATATTCGATGTCAACTCGTCCATCTTCTTCGTCAGGTCATCGCGTTCGGTTTGAAGGGCAGTAAGCTGTTCCTGCCGTTTCTGCATCTCGAGTTGCGCTGTTTTCAATTCGTCGGTGACTTTGGCCAGCTCGGCGCTGATCTTCGAGACAGTGTTCGACGCGACGGCGAGTTCCTCCGTTCGCATGTTGAGGGTGCCCTGCTGTACGGAATAGAGTTTTTCCAGGTCAGTGAACTTGCTTTTCACCTCTTCCAGGTCCGCAGTGGTGCGGGCCTTCTGCGCCTCCACGGCCTTAACCCGCGCGTTGGCGTTCTGCCGAACGACGATAAAGCTCGCCGTCAGGCCAAGACATGCCGCCACCAGGACAAACAGAGCTGGTTTCATAAATCCTTCCGTGATTCAATAGTTGTTCTGTCACTTCGGCGTCGTCACCGCGCCGGCATTCGTTCTTACTGTCGCACTGCCATCCTGCTTCAGTTCGACGTCGAGGTCAAACTTTTGTCCGGGCGTGCCTGTCCAATTTGTGGACAGAAGCCTCTCCGCGCCTTTGACGTTTTGCATGCCGTAAATGCCCATGCGAATCCACTCCAGCCTGCGTGCGATGGAAAGTTCGTCCTTGAGCTTGGAAACTTGTGCCTTCAGCACCGCCAGATCATTGAACTGCCGCTCCAACTCGGCTTTTTCAGCCTGGAGGCGCTTAAGTTCTTTGAGCAGGAACTCCCGGTCACCCTCCGAAGCGGCAAGTTTCTTTTCAGTTTCGGCAATAGATTTTTCCAGATTGCCAATGGCGGATTTGAGATCGCTGGCCTGTTTGTCCAGAGCCGTATTCTGTGCCTCCAACTCATTGATCTTGGCATCGCGTTTGGCCATTTCAGCGCGGGCGGCTTCGGCGGCGGCTTGCGCATCCTGTTGAGTTTTCGCGAGTTCGGACGAAAGGCGGACTACCTGATTGGACCTATCGGCCAGATTTCGGGTGGTCGAATCGAGGGTTCCCTGAAGGAAAACGGCCATTTTTTCCTGCTCGTCCAGCTTGCCCTGAGTCTTGGTCAGTTCGTTGGTGAGGAAGATCTTATCAGCAACATCGAGGTTGTTTTGTTTGACGGCGGTATTGTGGCGCCAAAGCAGGCCAGCGCCGAGTCCCAGGCTCAGAATTATCAGTATTATGGTGGCAACTTTCATATCTATGCACAGAATGCAAAACCTTGCAGCAAATGGCAAGCCGTCACATCCATTTCTTGATTAAAAGACGCTCCGGCATAGAATTGATTCATGGAATTGCCGTCCGCAGTGCCGATCATGACCCTGCCAAGCGCGACGCTTTTCCCGCAGGCGCTGCTGCCGCTCTATATTTTTGAGCCGCGCTACCGGGAGATGCTCGCCGATTCGCTGAAGTCTAACCGGATGTTTTCCGTCGCCATGCAGAGACCCGGCCGGGTGCGCGAAACGCCCTGCGACGTTGCGGGTCTGGGCCTCATTCGCGTCTCCGTTGATCACGCCGACGGGACGTCCCATCTGATCTTGCAGGGTATCGCGCGCGTTGAATTACGCGATGCCGTTCAGACGAAGCCCTACCGCGTGCATACGATCCGCCCGTTGCAGGCGAAGAAAGCGGACAGCATCAAGATCGACGCGCTCGTCGCCAAGGTCCAGGAACTGGCACGCCAGCGGATGGAACAGGACCCTCCGCCGTTCCCATTTCCGATGTTCAAACCCGGCGCCAAGACCTTGAAGGCCTCGAACCGAGACAACCCCATGGAGGACATCCTCGAATATCTTGAGAAACTGACGGATCCAGACCAGATCGCTGACCTGGTCTCCTGCGCGATGCTGCAGGGAGCGGAGCAACGCCAGACGATCCTCGAGACTGTCGAATTGGAGCCTCGCCTTAAACGCTTGATCCATTTCCTCTTGACCGAAATCAAGCGCCCCGGAAAGCAGTCGTAATATGGCCGGCGAAATCTCACGAAACGAGCACGTATCGGCGGTCTTCGTTACCACGGTGATGCAGTTCACCAATATGGCTGCGATGTTCCTGGGCCAGGCACCGAACCCCGAGACGAATCAAAAGGTTGTGGATCTTGACGCTGCGCAGTTTTTCATTGACCAGCTCGAAATGCTGGAGGTCAAAACCAAAGGCAATCTGAATCCGGACGAGCAGAACATCCTGAAAGAAAGCCTCGCGGCCGCGAGAATGGGTTTTGTGCAGGCAGTTGAGGCTTCGCAGAAGACAGCGCCTGCTCCGTCCGCCGCCCCCGCGGCGTCCGCGCCTGCTGCGGCGCCTGCGGAGCCGGAAGAGCGCAAAAAATTCACCAAGAAATACTGAGCGTGCCATCGGTTCGGCTGGTTCTTTTCGACATCGACGGGACGCTCATCCACAGTGGAGGAGCCGGCGAGAAAGCGTTCGCGCACGTCTGTCGCACGATATTCAAAACGCCGAACGGCACGAAAAATCTTCATTTCGCCGGGCGTACCGATACCGCGATCGTGCGGGATTTTCTCACGCGACATGATATTCCGCCCAGCCCTGCGAACTTCCAGACGTTCTTCGACCATTACGTCTTTTGGCTCGATCACATGCTTGCCGAGCTTTCCGGGCGCGTGCTCCCGGGCGTCGAGCGTTGCCTGGCCGAATTGAGTGCTCTGCCTGAGCCGCCCGCAATTGGCTTGTTGACCGGCAACATTCGTCTGGGAGCACAAATCAAACTGAGCCATTACGGGCTTTGGCATCATTTTCAGACGGGTGGCTTTGGCGACGACAGCGAAGACCGTTGTCAGATCGCCGTAATCGCGCGCGAGCGCGGCGATAAGCTCCTCAATCGCCGTCTTGCCGGGGATGAAATCCTCGTGATTGGCGACACCCCGCTTGATATCGAATGCGCCCGGGCTATTGGCGCGCGCGTTCTGGCGGTCGGCACTGGCATGTACAAAATGGACGACCTGCGCCGGCACAAACCGGAGTGCTGCGTCGAATCGCTGGAGGATGTCCGTGTCGCCGACCTGTACAATTAGACTTGGTCTAGCGATGAGCGTGGCGCCACCGCCACAGAGCGTGCCGGTGGGCATGCCGCGCCAATTCAGCAGCGTGTTGCCGATCGATACGCCAGCGAACGGCCAGGAATCCGAGCAAGCCGGTGGCGAGACCAATAATCGCGGTGCGCGCCGGGTGATGTTTGACTCCGGCCACAAGGGATTTGCCCATGTAACGCGGAGTGATCCGGTGGCCCAGCTCTTCTATCGTTTCGCCCATCATTTTCTGGGTGGTCTCGACACTGGCTTTGATCTCGCTGCTGGTGCGTTTTTCGTCGCGCGGCAGATCGACCTTTTGCCTTGCTTCGGCGGCGGCGTATTCCGCCCTGTCCCCTTTCAATTCATGAATTGTCTCGATGGTTTTTTCCGGCGCGAGCGTTGACTGCGAAAACGTCTTAATCGCTTTCATCACCATTATCCCGCCTACAAGGGCGATGAGGAAGCCGATTCCGCCCCACCCGATCGCGGCTGCCATCAATGGGTCGAGCCCGGCGTTTTCCAGAAGGTGGCCGATGAGCGAACCCAGGCCCAGCAAAAACACGATCAAGCCGGCACAGGCGACAAACCCGCCGATAGCAATCGCAACGGCATTGCGGACGTAACACGACCCCTTTTCGCTCATTTCTGTTTTCGCCAGCCGGATTTCCTCCTGTATTAGTGCCTGCATCTCATCCTTCAAATCGTGAACCAAACCAAAAAACGATGTTTCAGATCGGGAAGCTCTCCACATACCTGTCCTTTCGCATACTCACCGTGACCAGCGTAACACCAACCCCGCAGTTTAGCTTGGCATCGCACAGCGATCATTCAATTGGGGTGCGAAACCCGTTTTCACGGTTCGCCAATGCGCCGAAAAAGTGCCTTGAACTGAGACGGGAGAACCTTACAATGGCGGACAATACCGATTAGATTGTCTCGAATGGTAAGCGTTGACCCGATATGACCGGCACCATCGAAGAAGTCCTTCGCCACAAATCGGGGGAGCTTTACACGATCTCCCCCGATGCCACCGTCTTCGATGCCATTCAGCAGATGGCTGACAAGAACATTGGGGCCCTTTTGGTTATGGCCGGCAGCGATCTCATCGGGGTCATTTCGGAACGGGATTATACTCGCAAAGTCGCGCTCAAAGGCAAATCGTCGCGCGACACTCGCGTACAGGAAATTCTTTCCACGCCCGTCATTGCCGTCACGCCGCACCACACGGTCGAAGAGTGCATGCGCCTGATGACCGTCAATCGGGTGCGCCACCTCCCAATCATGCGCGGCAACGAGGTGATCGGGATTGTTTCCATTGGGGATCTGGTCAATTCCATTATCTCTGCTCAAAGCGTTACTATCACCCAGCTTGAAAGCTACATTACCGGTCAATATCCGGGATGAGTTATGCGGTGAAAGTGACGATGCGGAGGATTGCGAAGGGGGGCGGCGTCGGCGTTCTGACTTTTGCGTGGTTTCTCACCTGTGGTCTTTCATCGGCTCCCGCGGCCGACCCGATCGCCAGAGGCACCGGTCGCGGTTACCGAATGAATTACGGGCCCGTGCTTGGCTACACTATAAACTGCCGCAATTTTGGCGACAGCAGGCCTGATAATCTGGCTCTGAAAGGCCTGGCGATTCGCCTCGGAGAATCCAATCGGGCGACCGTGTGCTTCGACACCGAGTCGCTGCGTTACGTCGCCGGATGGAGCGGCGGGTTCCTGGATATTTCCCGCACGCACCTCGACTCGGCCAAAGGCAGCCACGAAGCCTTTGTTGATGGAGAGATTCGTTTCACAGCTACGACGACAAATGGCTGGTCGGAAGCCGAGGATGGCGGCTCCAGCGCCCAGGGTAATGCTCGGTTCCGCTGGAAGGGCTACTACCGTCACGGGCTCAATGTCATTTTGAATTACGAAGTCGCCGGCATCGAAGTCTGGGAAACACCGTTGCATAAAATCATCTCGAATGAGTGGGCGATCGTTCGCTCGATTCGGCTGGCCGGGAATCGTCCCGACTTACGCCTGCTCGTGGCTGATAGCCTGAACGTCGCTCTGGAAGGCGGCGAGACTTCCGATGTCTTCCAAGTGACATTCGTACCGGAAACGAGGCGCGTGACTGTGAGGAAATCGGACGAGCTCGATCCCCGCCAACTCTGCCGCGGCGGGCCGGCGTTGTGGCCCGAAACACCTACATTGCGCGGAAGGCTCGGCCAGGGCGCTCCATACACGGTCGATACGCTGCCTATCCCGGAGCAAAACCCGTGGGGATCGTGGATGCGCCTGGTCGCGCTGGACTTCTTTTCCGATGGCCGCGCCGCCGTTTCAACCTGGAGCGGCGATGTGTGGATTGTCTCGGGAATAGATGAGTCGCTCGGAAAAGTGCAGTGGAACCGCTTTGCGACTGGGCTGTTCGAACCGCTCGGGTTGCGCATCGTTGACGACACAGTTTACGCACTGTGCCGGGATCAGCTTGCGCGCTTGCACGACTTGAACAGCGATGGCGAGGCCGATTGGATCGAAAGCTTTAATCGCGACGCACCTGTCGGACCAAGCTATCACGCCTTTGCCTTCGAGTTGCAGACCGATCGTGCCGGTAACTTCTATTACGTACGTTGCGGTCAGCGTGTGGATCCGAATCTCCCGCTTCAGGGCGGTCTAGTGAAGGTTTCAAAAGATGGACGCAAGTCAGAACTCATTGCCACAGGCCTTCGTGCGGCCAACGGCCTTTGCGTCGGACCAAACGACGAGATCACTTGCGCCGATAACCAGGGCAATTGGATTCCCGCCAGCCGCATTAATTGGGTCCGGGAGGGCGGTTTCTACGGTTACGTTCCCCATGCGCGGCGCGACCCGGTCCCCACTGAGGCCGACCCGCCGCTTTGTTGGTTGCCCATCCAAATCGACAACTCCAGCGGAAGCCAGGTCTGGGTTACGAGCGACCGCTGGGGCCCGCTTAAAAGTCATTTGCTTCACACTTCTTATGGAAAAGGAACCCTCTTTCTTGTATTGCGCGAGCAGATCGGTGACGTGGTGCAGGGCGGTGTCGTTCAATTCCCGTTGAGATTCGATTCCGGCATCATGCGCGCACGTTTTCATCCTCGCGACGGGCAACTCTACGTAGCGGGTCTCAAAGGCTGGCAGACGGCTGGCGCCCGCGACGGCGCCTTGCAGCGCGTGCGTTACACAGGTGGGCCGGTGCGGATGCCCGTGGCCTTGCACATCCGGCGAAACGCAATCGACATCACCTTCGGGTGTGAACTGGATCAAGCCAGCGCTGGCGATACCCAAAACTACGCTCTGGAACGCTGGAATTACCTCTGGAGTGAGAAGTATGGCTCTCCGGAATTTAAAGCGAGCCAGCCGGGCGAACAAGGCCGTGACAAAATGGAAATTACGACTGCAACATTATCACCCGACAGCAAGACTGTTTCGCTAAACATCTCCGACCTTAAGCCGGTGATGCAGATGCGGATACAATTCCGATTGCAGAGCAAGGACGGTGCGCCGGTGCGTCAGGAAATTTATCACACCGTCAACGCACTGCCGTTGTGACGCGCTGCGAATCACCGCGGCAACTACTTGGCTGGTTTGCCGCAAGCGGTTGGCGGAATCGAATGATTACTGAATGTCCGAATGCCCTGCTTTGACGAAACGTCAAAGGCATGATAATGTTGTGAAAACTTGTGCACTTGCGAAGTTGCTGCTATGATGTTTTTTGGCACACCTGCAAGCCCGCCTTCGTGCTGTCTGGTTTGTTCGTCTCTTCTCGTCGGCCTGGAAACGTCCGCTGGTCACTCCACCGAGGGCACTTCGCGGCGACGAGTACGGCAAAGGATATGCTGACGAGACTGGTAACGGCGGCGCTAATGGCGCCGGTTTTTGCGTGGTTTTATTCAGAAGCCGTCAACCTGTGCACCTGCGATGTGCCTTCGGCGCTTTAATATGGTCGCGCGCGCGCCGATACAAGTAGGTAAACCCCGAAAGGGTTTTGCGGGTTTGCGTCCGTTTGCGAGTACGCACAGGTGGCGTATAATCCGATTGTGAACAAGTCCAATAAAGGTCGGCCACAGACACCTGGACAAGCTCCAGGTTCAGACGTTCCTCCGATTGACCACGTCATTCCGGAGGATGAATTGGAGCGACTCTCGACGCTTCAACTCGTCGATATCATTTCTCATAAGCTCGTCATGCAGGGCGCGTTGCCCTCCGACATGAGCTTGCTGCGCCGCCGTGTGCAGGAAATGGAGGAGATGCAGGATGAAGCGCGCAATGCCGTTGAGAAATTAAGCGAAGCGGTGGACAAGCTTCGCGCGCCCGCGCTGCGCCTTGGCACCCTGATGCAAAAGCTGGCCAAGGGCCGCGCCCTGGTTTGCGTCAATGGCACCGACTACGTCTGCAGCGTCGATCCCGCTCTGCCCGAAGTGCAGCTCGAAACCGGCACTCGCGTGCTGCTCAACGAGGCTTTTGCCGTCACCGACTCTTTCGGCTTCGACAAGAATGGACCGGTCGTCCGTATCAGCGAACTGCTTTCCGATGGCCGCATCCGGGTTGGCAATGAAACCGGCATTTCCGATGCCGTAGTGGTTCGTTCCTCGCTCCTGGCTAAGGAAAAGCTCAAGCCCGGCCTGGATTTGCGCCTGGATACCAACCAGCGCGTGGCTGTCGAGATCATCGGCACCGCCAAGCGACTGGATCGTACCCTTGCCCGTGTGGAGCCAATCCCCTGGCACAACATCGGCGGCCAACAAGAGGCCGTCCAGGCGATCCGCGATTCGATCGAGTTGCCCTTCCTGCATGCCCATCTGTTCAAGCGTTTCAATCACCCGGTGCCCAAGGGCTTTCTGCTTTACGGGCCGCCCGGTTGCGGCAAGACGCTCCTTGGCAAGGCCACCGCGCACAATCTGCGCCTCCAGATCAAGGCCGAAACAGGCCAGGATCACCCCGAGTTTTTCCTCAACGTCAAGGGGCCGGAGATTCTCAACATGTGGCTTGGGGAGTCCGAGCGTCAGGTCCGCGATTTGTTTGCCCAGTGCCGTGAGAAGGCTGCCGAAGGCCACTTGGCGTTTCTGTTCATCGACGAAGCGGAGTCGATCCTCGGCACCCGTTCCGCCACGCGCATTGGCAGCAACATTCTCTCGACGCTCGTGCCGATGTTTTGCACTGAAATGGACGGCATCGAACCGCTCCAGAACGTCGTCGTTATTATCGCTTCCAATCGCGCGGACTTGATTGACCCCGCGATCCTCCGCCCAGGACGAATCGACCGCAAAATCCGCGTCCGCCGCCCGGACAAGGAAGCCGCGCGCGAGATTTACAGGATCTATCTCACCCCGGAGCTTCCACTTGAGAAGGAGCGGGACGAAATGGTTGATACCATCGTCGAGGCGCACTATGCGAAGTCGGACGAAAACCGCTTCCTCGACATAACCTTCCGCAGCGGCCGGCACGATTATCTGTTCCGCGGCGATTTGGGCAGCGGCGCGATCATCGCCGCCATCGTCGAGCGCGCCAAAGAATTCGCAATCAAACGTTCTATTGCGCAGAAAACCGAGTGTCCGATCACCATCAAGGACCTGAGCGACGCGTTGCAGAAGGAATACCGCGAGAACGATTTGTTCCCGCCGAGCGACATCACCGAAGACTGGCTGAAGCTCACGGACTTTGATCCCGGAAATGTGGTGCGCCTTGGGCCGTATCGCCAAACCGAGACGGGCCAGGGGCCCTCTACCATTTAGGCCCGACGATGAAGGGCCCCCAGCATTTGCTTTCCGCCCGAAACTGGGGCATAGATGCAAGTGCAGCGCAACGGGTTATTAACCAGGTGAGCAGCCATGGACATCCAATTCGGCACTGAAACCGAAATCGGCATTACGCGCGAAAAGCCGGACGGGCTTGATGTCGTCGCCGAGTCCATTGCCCTGGTCCGCAGCGCCACCGCCCCCGGTGTCCGCATGCGCTGGGATTATAGTTGTGAGGACCCGCATTGCGATGCCCGCGGGTTCCGAGTCAAGGAGTTGCTCCAGGATATTGATGAATCGAATTACTTCGCCCAGGACGCGCAGCGCACGCTGACTTTCCACGAGATCAAGAGCGATCTTGTGCTCCGCAACGGCGCTCGCTTCTACAACGATCACGCCCACCCCGAATACTGCACGCCGGAGTGCAGCCGCCTGCTGGAGATTCTGCAACAGGATTACGCCGGCGATTCAATCCTCATCGCCTGCGCCAAGGCCCTCAGCCAGAACTCCGATAACCCGGTCCTGCTTTACAAGAACAATACGGATTTCCGCGGCCACAGCTACGGATGCCACGAGAATTATCTCATGCCGCGGACGCTTACCTGGGATGTGCTCAGCCAGGCGATCGTCGCGTTTTTCGTCACCCGTCAGATTTATGCCGGCGCCGGGAAATTTGGCTGGGAGGAAGAAGACACCTTCATCAAGGCCGGCTTCCAGGTATCCCAGCGTAGCGACTTTTTTTCCGAACTGCAAAGCGTGGACACCATGCAGCGCCGCCCGCTCGTGAATACCCGCGACGAACCGCACGCGAATAACGAACTTTACCGCCGCTTCCACGTCATTATCGGCGACTCGAACCTCTCGCTCTATTCCAGCTACCTGAAAATCGGCACGACCTGCCTCGTGCTCCAGGCCTTGTTAAACGGCGCGCCCCTGGAGCGCGTGCCGAAAGTGTCCGACCCGCTCCAAACCCTGAAAACAATTTCGCGCGACACGAGTTGGAAATGGTATTGCCGCGAGGCCAGTGGCCGCCCCACGTCCGCCGTGGACATCCAGCGCGCCTATCTGCAACTGGTCAAGGAGTATTGCACTGATTTGGATTCGGATTGGAAGGCTTGCATGAACGCGTGGGAGCAGGTCCTCAACGACCTCGAGGTCGAGCCCCTCTCCACCGCCGACCGTCTCGACTGGTCGGCCAAATACAAGCTCATCGAGGAATTTCGCCAGAACGAAAAACTGGAGGTGAACGACCCATGGTTGCGCAGCCTCGACCTGGCGTATCACCTTCTGGATCGCCAGCAGGGGCTCTTCTACGGCTTGCTTGAACACGGCGCATTCAAGTTCCCGTACTCCTACGACGAGGTCACCTGTCACAGTTTATGTCCGCCTCCCTCAACCCGGGCCGCCGTCCGCGGCCGGTGCATTGAAAAGTTTGGCGCCGCCGTCAACGCCACGCAGTGGGACTACATCCTCCTCCACGGCGCGCACAAGAAAATTGAACTTGATTTGCGAAACCTTTTTGATCCGAATCTGATCAAACAAAGCCTGAAAATTATCAGCGCCGCGCAATGCGTGGAAGACCTCGCTGTGCTGAAATTTGCAAAGCTGGTATAATGGATTAAGTAATCATAAGGATATTGATTTATGCCTGATCGCATACAAAAACCCCAACCGGTCACCCCGGCTCCGGGCGGAGGCGGTGGCGGTGATTCGCCGCGATCGCCCCGCGTCGAAAAGCCGAACACCGACGAATTGCTCAAACGGATGCGCAAGGTCGATCCCGACCAGGCCAAACGTTACCGCCAACGGACGGGTCAATGAACGGTGATTTCCTTGCGCTCCTGCCGAAAACCAATTTCGCGCAGCTCGGCGTTGCGGCGTCGTGCCCCGAGCCGATCCAGGCCACGACCGTCTTTGCCTTCCATTGCAAGGACGGCATCATAATTGCCGGTGACCACCGCGCCACGGCCGGCAACATCATCTTCTCCGATAAGACCGAAAAAATTCTCGAACTCGATTCGCATTCCTTGATAGCCATCGCCGGCGTGCCCGCGACCGCCTTCGAGATGGCCCGCACGCTCCAGACCACTTTCGAATTCTATCGTCGCAGCCAGTTGCAGCCCATGAGCCTTAAGGCCAAGATTCGGGCGCTCTCACGGCTGCTGCGGGACAATTTGCCGGCCACCCTCCAGGGCTTTGGCGTCGTCCAGCCCATTTTCGCCGGGGTCGAGGTCGGCGATGCCAATGGGAAGCCGGCCATCTTCTTTTACGACCCCCTCGGCGCGCAATTCGAAGCCGCCACCTACGCTGGTTCCGGTTCAGGCTCCGGCAGTATCAAAAGCGTCCTGCACTATCTGGAACGATGGGGGCAACCGCCACCGGCGGAAATGCCACTCGACGAGGCGGTTACGCTGGCGGTTCGGCTCCTGATGACGGCGGCGGAGTTTGACGCCGCCACGGGCGGTGTGCATCCGGACCGGCGCCTCTTCGCCACGATCAAGCTTTTGTCCCGGGACGGTATTCGTTCCATTCCGATGGAGGAACAGGAGCGGTGCTGGAGGGAGGCCACGCATGACTGAGGAGCCCTATCGTTGGCTGGAGGCAATCGGCAATCGCCGCGAGTACATTCGGGACCAACTCAAAGGCGGCACGCCCGTTTTTGCGTTATCGCGTCCCGAAGGTATTCTGCTGGTCGGCGTCGGCCAAGGCGCCTCGAAGGTCTTTGAAATCTATGACCGGCACGGCTTCGCCGCCCTGGGTCACCCGGTGGACATCGAGAAAATTCGCCAGGCCGCAATTGAAGCCGCGCATATGGAAGGGTTCAACCGTTCCGCGCGCGATGTCACTTTGCGGCGGCTGATCGGATTCGCTCTCAGCACCACTCTCAAGAACGCCTTCGAGCAGATCTATTCCCCGCCTATCATCGTCGAGAGCATTTTCGCCGAAGTCGGTGATGCTCCGGAGGAAGACGTGATCGTTCGCGTTCACTTCGATGGCAATCACCGCTACGAGAGTAACGGCATCGTCGTCGCGCACACTGATTCGAAGCAGGAGGAGGAAGCAGCCGGCTGGCTGCGCCAGCAGATTAAGCAGAATGATTCGCTCAGTCGCGCGGGCAGCTTGTGTCTGGCCGCCTGGCGTCATCTGATCGATGGCAAGCCGTTTGCCGAGTTGCAGCCGCCCTCGGATGCCGTCAACAAGGTTAACGGCAAGATCGTCGAAGCGGCTTTGCTCGACCGCAAATTGCCCGGGCCGGTCCATTATCGGCCTGTCGATTTGGCGAAATTCAACAATTAGTAAAAGCGTTGCGTGTCCCAGCGTATTACAGGCCTGGAAACGGAGTACGGGTGTCTCATCCAGCCGCCCGTGCAGGTGCAGGAAGTTCTGCCCCGCGTTCGCGACTGGCTCTTCGAGAATGACCGTTATGGCTTGATCGATCTCCACGATCGTGACTGGGACGAACCCGCCGGCAACGGCGGTTTTTTGTTTAATGGCGGGCGCGTTTACATCGACATGGGCCACATGGAGTACTGCACTCCCGAGTGCGCCAGCGCTATCGACGTCGTCCGCTACGACCGCGCCGGGGACCTGCTGCTCCAGGAAGCGGTGTGCGCACTCAAGCTCGAAGACAAGGTTAGCTTCATTCGCAACAACGTCGATCACTACACGGGCGCCACTTTCGGTTGCCACGAGAACTACTCTCTGGATCGAAAAGCCCCGCTCCACGAGAAAAATGTTCTCTCGCTCCTCGCCTTTTTGACCTTGCGCGTGCTCTTTACCGGCTCCGGCCGCGTCGGTTCCATCCGGCCTTCACGCTTTCGTGGCGAACTCGTCCAGCGCGAAGACGCCGCGCTCTTCCAGATCAGCCAGCGGGCCGATTACATCCAGAACGATTTCTTTGAGTGGGTGCAGCACAATCGCGCCATCATCAATACGCGCGACGAGCCCCTGGCCGATCCGCGCCAGTATCGCCGCCTCCACTTGATCCATGGCGACAGCAACGTCTTGCCGGCCACCATCTTCCTCAAAGTTGGCACCACCCGCCTCGTGCTGGACCTGCTGGACGCCGACGAATTGCCGGCGGTCGCGCTCCATGATGCCGTCACGACCCTCCGCCTTCTCTCTCGCACGCTCAGCCCTCCCTGGTGCGTGCCGCTGGCCGACGGCAAACTCGCCGATGCGGTCGAGTTACTCGCCATCTTTCACCAGAAAGCGAAGGAACTTTTCAAGGGTCGCGATCCCGAAACCGACGCGCTCCTCGACATCTGGGCGCGCGTCCTCCGCGGCCTGTCCGGGAACATCCAAACCCTCGTCGGCCTCCTCGATTGGATCACCAAGGAATACCTGCTGCGCGAGTTCTGCCGCAGCGAAGGCCTGGAATGGGGCCATCCCTGGCTGGAGTCGCAGGATTTGGAATTTCATCACATCGACCCCGACCGCAGCCTCGGCCTCGCCCTCGCCGCGCGCGACGGCTTCTGGGAGCCGCTGCGGTTGCACGACGCCATGTCCAAGCCGCCCGTTGATTCCCGAGCCCACGCCCGCAGCCGCCTCATGCGCGAGATCCAGGGCAAGGAATCCTCCTACTTTCTCGATTGGGAAGCCGTCGAAGTCCCCAACCAAAAGCGCACTCGCCTCCTCAATCCCTTTCAGCCGTAGTACCGTCGAAAACGAGCAGCACCGCTTCGTCTTTCTTTCTTGCCTTACTCATGCGATAACGCGCGCATGATGCGGCCCGCTTCTCTTCTTGTCCTGTTTTTTTCCACCCTGCAGTCATCTGCTGCGCCACAGATGCAGCTCTCCCGCGCCGACTACCGTGACCGAGTCGAAGCAGTCTGGACCGCGCAGATCGTCGCCGTGTTGCTCGCCTGGCCCCACGAGCACCAGGTCGCCTCCACATTGTGGCTCACGAATTTTCCCAAGCGCTATACAAACGCGCCCGTGGACGACGATTGGTATTACGAGATGTGCGCCCTGCGCGGTTTTGAGAAATACGGCATCGGCATGACTGTCGAGCAACTCGGGCAGCAATGGCTTGAGAATCGTTGCGGGTCATGGGGTTCGAGCGAACAGGCGCGGCTGAATCTCGAACGCGGCGTCAAAGCGCCGGATTGCGGGCACCCTCGTTATAACAAGCTCTGGTTCACCATCGGCCCGCAGTTCAGCAGCGATGTTTACGGCGCGCTCGCGCCCGGCATCGTGAACGTCGCTGCCCGCATGGCGCGCGAGCTCGGTCATGTCAACGGCTTTGCCGAAGGCACTGATGGTGCCGTCTTCATGGCCGGCATGATCAGCCTGGCCTTCGTCGAGCCGGACTCGAAGCAAATCGTCCGAAAGGCCGCGCAAATTTTGCATCCCGATTCGCCCTATCGTCAGTGTCTCGATCTGGTCATCGAGTTGGCCGACGCCGGCAGGAGTTTTGAGGAAATTTGCCAGGCCGTCGAAGACCGCTGGCATATCGAATACCCGGCCACCAACAACGCCGTGCCCAACGGAGGACTGGTCGCCGCCAGCGTCTGGTTTGGCGAAGGCGACTTTCTGAAAACCATCAATCTGGCCGCACGCGCCGCGGATTTCACGGATGCCGATTGCAACGCCGCCAACGCCGCTGCGGTCGTCGGTGCCATGCACGGGATGAAAGCCATCCCGCCGCATCTCGTCGGGCAACTTGGCGATCGTATTGTGGGAGCGCAGATGGGCAGCGTGAAATTCGATCCGCCGGTCGATGAAAAAATTTCTGAACTCGCCAAACGCACCGTTGCCATCGGTGAAAAAGTTTTCGCGGCGAACGGCGGCAAGCTCGCTGGCGAAAATCTGGTCGCCGATGTCGAGCCGCCAAAGACACAGCCCGCGGAGTTGTTTGAGCTCGCCGACCTGATGCAGTTCTGGAACTCGGCCTGGACGCTGGAGCGCGCGGGTTTCGGCGGCGCGGGCGGCGGCATGGCCGGGATTCGCGGCATCACGCATCTGGCGGGCGACGTACTGGCGACCTACCCGCGCGATGAAGTTCGCGGGCTCGTGCTGCGCCACACCGCGAAGCTCGGATCAAATCCAATGCTGCGCTTTGATGCAGGCGCCGATGCCGGCCGCGCCTGGGAATTGAACGTTTA
>JAKEEH010000342.1 GCA_022616725.1 Limisphaerales bacterium
GCTCATGCGGTCCTTGAATCAGACACGCATATTGCAGCTGTTCACCCTTTAACTGTCAACTAGCCACCCCCTGCTAAATGGGGAGTTTGAGATAGAGCCGCTTAAGAGCTCGCGCAAAGGCGCAAAGTTTGACACTGTATTACTTTGCGCCTTTTTTTTGGACTTGGCGTCTTTGCGCGAGGTTTTGAGTTTCCTGAATGCCGGTTGCGCGCAATTGATGTGTTTTCCGCAAGTCTATACAGCAGAAGCGGTTAATGACTTGCCTTGTGCGTGCTCCCAATACACACCCGTCATTCTCCCCTCGCCCTTGGGGGAGAGGGGGCGGGGGTGAGGGTGACACTGTCCACTCTCCCCCCGGCTCGTGCGCTGACATTCGGCCAGCCAAAAGGCGTGAATTCCTGCTAACTCCTCAACATCCCACATCCCTATATTAAGAGCGTCGTGTTGGCCGCGTCGTAGGAACAACTCCCCATGTTTGAAAACGAAAGCAGGCTCTGGGTCGTCCATATCGCCGACCACGAACCCGGCGCTCGCCGCGCCCAAAAGGAAGGCTTCATTTGCATCGGCTGGACGAAAATTGGGAACCTTGCGCCTTACGACACCCGCCAGACGATGATAGGCGCGTTTCGCGAAGACAACCCTGATCCGTTCTTCCTTGTCGGCTGAAACGCAGGAACGACGTGCCCATGGAGAGATGGAATTCTAAGTTTTTTCTTGCGAGCAAGAAATTGACCGCAGATAATCCAGCCAAATCTCCTAGTCCATTCAACAGCCGGTCACTTCGAGGCAGTCATGGAAAACGAAAACAAATCCGCCACGGCCGATGCAACAGCACAAGCAACTCGGGATAGCGGACTTTCACCAGAACAGGAAGTTCACGAAAAGGAACAACCACAACAGACGGTTGACGAAACTGAAGCCTCTGAGAAGGACGTGGGCGACGAGGGCGAATTCGAAGAGGAAGAAGCTACACCCACCGGCACGCGCGTTCGTCATCGCCGTCGCCGCCCGGAGCCGGAAGCAGACGAACTCCGTTTGCGAGGGCGACGCGCTTTGTGCAAAGGAATTACCGACATCGCGCCGGACATGCTCAAGACCGTCAAATTGCGCGTCTTGGGCCGATACCTCGAATCGACGCGCGGATTGGAAGACGATGACCTCACCAACATCATCAAGAAGGACACGGGAAAACTTGCCGACCGTGCGCGGATCCTCTCCATTCTCAACACGCCGGACCAAGATTTTGAGCGCGGCCAACTGAAATTGATTGTTCTTAATATTTTGCTCCAAGAGGAGACGCACAGCCTCGAAGAAAGCCGCCTTGAAGAAAAAGTCCTCGAATTTGAGAAGGAACTCGTCAAGCGCTCCAAAACACTGGACTTCTTTGACCAGAAGAAACACGATCCGGAGCGCTGGCACCATTACGACACCTATCGAATCGTCTTGGAAGCCGCGTGGACCAACGACGGGCAAATCTCACCGGACGAGGCGCGATTGCTCGGCGTCCTGCGCGATCATCTCAACATCTCGATGGAGGAGCACTGGCTCATCAGCGCGATGCTGAAGCGATTCCCGAAGGAAAAATGTGGCTTGCACACTCCCGATGAAGTCAACGAAGCACGCAAGGAGATGCAGCGCGACGGCGTCCTTTGGGGCTACCGGGACGAAAGCAACCGCAATATCGACATTATTCCAACGGAAATCGCCGCCGTTATCCGTAAGGACATTGCCAAGCAGGAGCTGCAACGAACCAATTTCCGGCGCTTGCTCCATCACGACAGCATACTGGTCGGCGATTTGCGCAACATCCTTATCGCACGCAACATGGACCGCTCCGGTACGAAGGAAGAGTTGATCGAGCGGATTGTGGTGAGCGACATCAAGCCCTCGGAAGTCTTGAACGACCTTGACCGGAACAAGCTTGCTGAAATGTGCAGCTATGTCGGCTTGCGAACTTCGGGCAACAAGCTTGAATTGATCGAACGGCTGATCGACTTCTACGACGATTTGACGTTTGAGGAGCGCGTCACGCGCGATAATCGCGAAGTCTGGTACGCGAACTACGAACTGCTCGCGGCGCGCTCGTACGCCGAGCTTCGGGCCAAGAAGCTGATCGACAAGGACCTGGAAATCGAACACATGTTCGAGGAAGCGACTCAATTCCTCTTCGAAGTCAAGTTGAAGGTGGCATTCGACCGTAGTCGTAAAGACAGCAGGGCGGACGGGCGTTTACCGCTGGAGGACGAGCAGTGCATTCTTTTGGACTGCAAGTCCGACGAAAAGGAAGTCAACCTGCAAGACTACCTGGACGGCCAATTCGACGGCTACATGCGCAAGGAGCGCGAGTGCGGCAAGAAGCCACTTTCCTTCCTTGTGATTGGGCCATCCTTCACGCCGCAGTCGATCAAACTTGCCCACCAGTACAAGGCGCGAACCAACTGGGACATGGCCTTGGTTACCGCGGAAGGCCTGAAGCACCTGGCTGAACGCTGGGTGGCGCAAGAGCCGGAGAAGCCGTTTCCGATTCGTTTGCTCAATCGAACGGAGGTCATTGACAAGGAACGGGCGGAGTTTTTGCTGAGCCTTGCTTGAGCCTATGACAACGGCAGTTCCTTCGCGAGTCGAGTACATGTACTATCTTATATTTGTACATACTAGGTCATCGACTTGCAAATACCCGTAAGTGCTGTAAACTATTTCACCAGCTGAACACTTTGTTGTACCTGGAAAACGGAATTCCCGCACAAGCGAGGTCATTCGGTCGAACTCCAAGATCCAGGACCAAACATGCCGACGTACGACCCAGTTCTCGCCTGCTATCAGGAAAGTGAGAATCTGGACGAACTTCTTGAGCGAGCCGATGCTGCCCTCCAGTTACCAACTACAACTGCTCGTGGCATGCTTGTCTGCCTTGAGACAGACTTTTTGCAATTGCTCGACGAGCACGCTCCTTCCACGACTGAATTCAGAGCCGCGCACCCAGTAAGCAGCGAATTCGAAGTTCTGTGGTCGACCGTGTTTTCGTCGTGCGTGAGATTGCACGCATCAGACGGCACGACAGGAACGCTTCTGTCCTTAAGAACTGCCCATCCGGAAGTTGCCTTTCTAATGACGTTGGATTCAGGGCCGTTTTACAGGGCTTCTTTCCGTCCTTTTTTTGCTTCCCTTTCTCCGTGGGTTGCCACTCCGTTCCTCACTTCTTCGAACTTGGTAACACTTTTGCAACACGCAAAAGCGGATCGGAGAGTTTCCGATCTCGTGATAACCGATTTTGCATCGCGCAGTCAAATTCAGCACCGGCGCGGCACACGGAAAACGAGAACGGAGCGAACTTGGACGGAAGAGTCCCTGGATCAAGTTGTTGATTTGCTCCAACAGAGTGGACGCTGGTTGCATAGTCTTGCGTTCAAATACCGAGTCAAGATCGGTAACCAGCACCAAAGGTGTGGCAGTAATGTCTCGCGTGCGTGCCAATTTCGAACTAAGGGCAACCTATCTTGGTTTTTTCGCCAAGTGGCGCGAGATCTCAGTGGGATGGTGGCCGAAAAGAATCGCTTCTTGCGAGATCGCGGAAGAAACGAGCGAGCTGACCTGTCCCCCAGGCCTGTCATAATCGAGTATGGTGAACCGCTTTTTCAGGACAAGAGTCAAAATGAACGGCTAATGACTGTGCTTCGAAAGCTCGAAAAGGCGGGGCTTTCGGTCTATCATGCCAATCCATATTTTCGTGCTTCGCTGGTGGACTTCGTCGATGGTTCGTCATACGACGTGTGGGTGTTGTCTGAAAGTCGGGTCATCCTAACTCCACAACTTCGTTGTACCTATGCATCTATCGAAAGGGTGAGCAATCATATTCTATCTGCATTTGCGGAAGGCGACATGCAAGATTATCGGGAGGCCATCGGTGTCACTTGAGTCAGTACAACGAAAGCTCCGTCACGCAATCGACAATTACATGGCGACAGTCGATGCGCTCATTGTTCTCGGCCATGTGTTGATCTGGGATGATCACACTAAGAAGCAAAGACCCGGCTCACGCTTTTCGCTTGGGCGCCGATTCTCCTGCAGTTCAGCGAACAGAATACAGCCAAATGGAGATGCAACACCTGACTTGGCCACAACGATTAGCGTTAACTACGGGATCGTGGTTGAGGCGAAGATTTCATGGCATACGAGCGAATTCGATGTAGATGAGGATTTGAAGCAGCTCATGAAATATGATGATGATTTGTTGGGCTGGCATACGAAAACGAAAAGAGTCGGCAAGAGCGATGTCGTAGTCCTTTCGCATCATACCCGAAAAGGAGACGTTCTTCGAATCCTTGAGAAGGCGCTTAACGATGAAAAGTTGGTTATGCAGCGCGGACTAAGTGCGATTACTTTTGTAAGATTCTCGCAAGCCGATGGTGAGTTCATGGCTTTCGAGCTATCTTATGGAGTCCTCGACGAAGGCACATTTCAACGAAGATTCCTGGGCCCCTTGACCGTCCCGTTAGAGTAAGTACTTCCGCTATACTCCTGCCGCATTTATGATCATGAGCCTCCATTGCCGTTGATCCTTGCGATCTTGTGGGATCATATCCTTGGAAGTCAAATCAATATCACCACATTCAGGGGCGGTCGACAGTCGATTTCAGATATCGAGTGTAATGTTGCGCTGTTAGACGACCAGTTTGCAAAAGCATTCTCGAAGCGAAGAGAAGATGAGCGAGACCCAAAACTGCCCCGTAGAAGCTGGATCAAAAAGGCCCTTGAGTTTCTCGTCAGTATCGGCCTCGCAGAAAGACTTGATCCAGCTACTGACCAATACCGAATTCATTATCGACGCAAGAGAAGCTCTCTTGAGTTTTTCATTAAGAGTGTCGCGCGGAGGCAGTCTCAAATGCCGCGTAGGAGCATCCGAGGCGGACGAAGGCGCCAAAGTTCGGACCAACCATCACTTCCATTCGAAGAATGAACGCGATCGCTTAGGTAGGTGGGATCTTTCGGGCTCGCGACGCGATACTCGGTCAACTTTGGGAAGAGCTGTTCGATGAATTCTGGCAATCGTTCAGGTAACCCGCTTTCTTTCCCCATTGCAACCAGGCCTCCGTCATAGCGGACATGTTGCCGGCGATTTCCTTGGTGATCGGGTTCTCGTCGGTGATGGCTGTCAAGGCCCAGAACCAGTCGTCCGGGCCGTTTTTGGAAAGTTCATTGAGGATGAGTGGAATGGCCGATGGACCCATGCCGATGATCTTCTGATACGCGGGGTGGAGAACTCTTTTGCTCACCTTGGAAAACAATTCCGTTTCCGCTTTCCAAAGCGCGGCGAGGCGGTGGAAACGCTGCTCATTCGCTTGCTGCTCCGTTTTTTCTTGCAGTCCCGTCATGACACAATCTCCCCGGCTTTACCGGACAGGAAACGTCTATTGATGGATTATATCGCGAGTACGAAACGGAGTGGTGGGGAAAGAACTCCGATGCTGTCCTGTGGCAGTCGGTCAGAATCGGAGTTCTAACCCACACAGTTGTTAGTCGGGCGTCAGGCGTAGCCGATGCGCCGTCACTTCTTCGACCTTCTTGCGCGAATAGACGAACGGGAAATACTCGCCCTTGGCCCAGAGCGGCGCGAGGTTAGAGTAAAACGGGCTACCGGGCTGGCCGGATTGTCCGGGAGCGCTCGTGGCCAGGCCGCGGTCCCAATCGGCGAGATCGAAGAGCTGGCGATAGGTCGCGCCGTGGATTTGCTGATAGTCTTCGTCGAAGCGCGTGTTATTGGGCGTGTTGGCGTCGCCGCTGCGCTCAAACGGGCCGACGTTCCACGTCTTAGCGATAGTCGCTTCCGTCTTGCCAAGCGGATGGCGAAACGTGACGGTGTGCAATGCGCCCCAGCGGTCGGGAAGCTTCGCGGATTTCTGCACCGCTTGGAGCAGTGCATCCAGCACGAGCTTGTCCCGCGCCCAGCCGGCTTCGGAGCCGAACCTGCCGGGCGAGGGTTTCTCGAGCGCTTCGATCATGGCGGGCAAGCTGGCAATGCTCATGAACGACTTGCGCAAGTCTTTGGGAACCTTGTCGTAGAATGCTTCCTGCAACTCCTTCAGCCAAACGGCATAGAGCGGGCCCGCACGGGAATCGACGGATAGTCTGCCGTCCCATTTCCCCAATAGGTCCAGGTGAGCAAAGAGTCTACGGTCGGCAATCTCGACATCCTTCAGCATGCGCACGAGCGCCAAGCCCGGCAGCGACACATCGTCGTGCTGGATGGCGCGGAAGTCTTCCAGCGTGTGCTTGTCGCGCTTCTTGAGTTCGGCCTCCACGCGTAGAAAGCGAAACGGCGCGGCGAATTCATAGCCGATCTGGTGCTTGTAGCCTTTGGGCAGGATGTTGTGATTGGCAGTCGCTTCGAAACCCGACGGCGGATTCCAGCGCTGCGGTAGTTGGTCGATTGACAGATATCCCTGCCAGTCGAAGCCGCCGCCGCCCGGAACCGGCAACAGGCCGTCGTGACTCGGGCGAATCGGCACCTTTGCCCTCGCGATCCAACCGATCTCGCCGGTGACGTCGGCGTAAACGAAGTTGAGGCCGGGGATTTTCCAGCGGTCGAGCGCTTTGAGAAACTCTTCTTTGTTGCGGGCGCGATCCACGGCGAGCGAAGCCAGGTACGCCGCGCCGCCGGGTTCGTGCCCGACCCAACGCAACGCATACGCGCGGTTCTTCGCTTTATCATAAAACAGCACCGGACCGTTCCGGGTGTAGCGCAACTCGATCTCGACCGGCTGGTCGTCTTTCACGCGGATGGTGTGGCGCTCAATCGTGAACTTCTGCCAGCCGTCGCCGACGCGGTATTCGTCCGTGTTCTTCGGATTCACTTCTTCGACATAGATGTCGGCCTGATCGGCGCCGACGATGGTTATGCCCCAGGCGATGTGCTCGTTGTGTCCAAGCGCGACGCCCGGCAACGCGGGTTCGCCCGCGCCGATCACATTCCAGTCCGGCGCGTTCAAGTGGACGAGATAGCGCAAGGAAGGTAGCGCGATGGCCCGGTGCGGATCGCTGGCCAGAAGCGGTTTGCCCGATGCCGAACGGCTGCCGGCGACAACCCAGTTGTTGCTCTCGGTCTTGGCGGGCTGATATTGCAGGAACTTCGTCGCGGCTTCAAAGTCGGCTAGAATGCGCGCGTCGATGCCGGCCAATTCAAGGCCCTTGGCGGGGGCGTAGTCGCGCGGCGGATCGACGGGGGCCAGAGCGTTCGCATTGGAAACCCCAACGGCCTGAATGAGCCGGGCGCGCGTGATTTCATTCTTGAAGTTTTGCGACATATAGATGCCGGACATACGGCCCAGAATGTCTTCGGGCCGCCATTTCTTCGGCGTGAACTTCAGAATCTCGAACTCGATGGGCAGATTTTTCCCACAGTGGTCGATCCAGGCGTTGATGCCGCTGGTGAAGGCCGTCGCGATTTGCTTTGTGTCTGGCGCGTAGCTGTCCCATTCGGCCTTCATGTCGCCGCGATAACGCATGAGGCGAGCGAAGCGGTCGGAGGGCAATGCGGACGGGCCGAGCACTTCGGCGAGTGCGCCGGCCGAGTGCCGCCGCCACCATTCGAGCTGGAACAGCCGATCCTGGGCGGCGACAAATCCTTGGGCGAAAAAGAGGTCGCCGGGGTTCTTGGCATAGATGTGTGGCACGCCCCAGCGATCGCGCAACACTTCAACGGGCTCACGCAAACCCGGCACGCGCATGTCGCCGTCCAGAGGCGCGAGCACCGCTTTCGCTTTGACCAAGAGCGCGTCGGCGGACGCTTCTTGACTCCAATTCGGCAACGCGAAAACAAAAGAGGCAACTATTGACAGGACGCGGCACATGGCAATCGCCCTTTCCAGAAGCGGCTGGGAGTATATTCACTTGCAAAGGGGGCGCACTGTCAAGAGAAATGACTGACACAAGAATCAAGCTGAGCAAAACACAATTACATGTGACACCGTTGGCCAGGTTTTGCTATGCTAGCAGTACAAATTCTCCCGAAATCTGCCTGGGTGATCTCATGCGCTGCCGCTGGATTCTTGCCCTCGCTCTTGTCGGTCACTGGATTCTCGCAAGGCCATTGCCGGCGCTGTGTGCCTCTGAGCCGCAACCTACTGAATTCTTCGAAAAGTCGGTGCGGCCGGTGCTCGCGACCAACTGCTTCGAGTGCCACGGTAAGGACAAACAACGCTCCGGTCTGCGCCTCGATTCGCGCGACGCCATGATGAGCGGCGGCGACTCCGGTCCCGCTATCGTTCCCGGCCGTCCTGATGAAAGTTTGCTCGTCAAGGCCATCCACTACAAGGACGACGAACTCAAGATGCCGCCTAAGGGCCAGCTCAAGGCCGAGGAGATTGCCGCCCTCACCACATGGATCAAACAGGGAGCGCATTGGCCACAGGCCGTGGCGGCTTCGCGCACGGCGTCCAAATCCTCCGGCTTCCAGATCACCGCGGAAGACCGGGCGTTCTGGTCCTTTCAGCCGATCGCGAATCCGCCGCTGCCCAAGGTGCAAGACAAAGCCTGGCCGAAAACCGCCATCGATCACTTCATTCTGGCCAAGCTGGAAACGAACAAGCTGCCGCCCGCCAAGCCCGCCGACAAGCGCACACTCCTTCGCCGCGCGACGTTTGATTTGATTGGCTTGCCGGCGCGAATGATCTGGCTTACACGGCGAGGTCGGTGTTTTTTCGGGTGGTGGGGGACTCACTTTGTAGATGATTCGGATTTCGCCGCGGTCC
>JAKEEH010000051.1 GCA_022616725.1 Limisphaerales bacterium
ACGCGCAATCTCCTCAGCCGGGTCCGCTGCGGCAAATTCATCTTCACAAGCAGCAGCAGTGTTTATGCGCAGAACGACGGCAGTATCGTGACGGAACAGAGCGCCGCCGAGCCGAGTTCACCGACCAGCCAGGTGCTCCGGGAAACCGAACAGTTGCTCCTCGGCTCGAAGGTCCCGGCCGTGATCCTCCGCGTCACGGGAATTTATGGGCCGGGCCGGGGGTTTTTGTTCCAGCATTACTTGCGGGGTGAGGCGAGGATTCATGGTGATGGCGGACGCTTTCTGAACATGATCCATCGCGACGATGTCGTCGGGGCGATGCTGGCAGCGATTGATCGCGGGCGGGCTGGCGAGATTTACAACGTGACCGACGATGAGCCGGCGACCGAACGCGATTTCTTTGCCTGGCTGGCGAAACAACTTCAACGCGAGTTGCCGCCGCGCGTCTCGGAGGGAGAACTGATTTCGCGCAAGCGCGGGCTGACGAGCAAACGCGTTTCCAATCAGAAGCTTCGACGTGAGTTGCATTACGAGTTGATCTATCCAAGTTTTCGCGAAGGGTACGCGGTGGAGATTGCGCGGCTGCATGGACGTGCTTCGTGAGGCTTACCGCCCCCAGGCCGGAATGTCTTTGCGATCCAAACGGAGCGCGGCGGCGGCTGTGCGACAGAGTTTCACGAAGGTTTCCTCCACCAGGGCGAGCCGACGTCCAGCCAGTGACATGACTGCCCATTCGCGACGCAATGGGCGGGGCCCGGGCGGCCGCATGCGCAACGAGCCCGCGGCCAATTCGCGGCCAGCCGTCCACGGCGCGAGCAGGCTGACACCGAGGTTGAGCTTCACCAATTCTTTGATGGCTTCCATGTTGTCGATCTCCATCACGGTGGTGGGGACGAGGTCCAGGCTGCGGAAATAGTCGTCCAGAAGCCGCGTCGTCACACTGTGACGCTGATACACGATCAGGGGCTGGAGACGGATTTCATCGCGGGAAATGGGCTTTCCGTCGGCCCACGGATGCGCCGGCGAGAAGGTGAAAAGCAATTCATCCTTGAAGATGGGCCGGACATCGAGTCCGGAAGGGTTCTGGGGAGCGACGCCGAGCACGAGGTCAAGGCGATTCTGCTCAATATGCTCGACCATTTCCGGCGTGTCACCCGATTCGACCTGGAGAGTGACCTTGGGGAACGATTTCTTCAGTTCGCGAATGACCGACGGGAGAACATATTGACAAGTGGAGGCCGCGGCGCCGAGGCGCAACCGTGTCTGGCCCCATCGGGCGAGTTGCCTGAGCGAATTCTGCGCCGCTTCCAGAGCCGCCAGCGGCTGCTTGATCTGGGCGAGCAATTGTTCGCCCGCCTGGTTCATCACGAGTTTCTTGCCGACACGATGGAACAACCGGCAGCCCAAATCGGTTTCCAGGTTCTTCAAACTGTGGCTGACCGCCGACGGGGTGAGGTGAAGTTGGCTCGCCGCGGCGACGAGGCTTCCGGTTTCGGCCACCGAGCAGAACATTTTCAACAGACGCGTTTCCATTAGACCGGCCGATTGCAACGGATCGGCGCGCCGATTCAAGTGCAAAGCATTCTCTTCAATAAACATCGCGCTGGTAACGTTTGGCCGCTGCGAGCCGGCGAACATACTCCGCGGCCTGTTCGGGCGTGCGTCCGCCGCCGGTTTCAATCACTTCGTGCAAGGTGCGGCCCACGTCTTTGGCCATCCGGAAGGCATCGCCGCAGACGTAAAAGTGCGCGCCGCTCTCGAGCCAGTCGAAAACTTCGCGCGCGCGCTCCAACATGCGGTGCTGGACATAAACCTTTCCGGCCTGATCGCGCGAGAAGGCGGCGTCCAGATGCGTAAGCAGACCATCGCGCAGCATGGCTTCGATTTCGTCGCGATAAAGAAAATCAGTCTGAGCGTGTTGGTCCCCGAAGAAGAGCCAGTTCTTGCCGCTCGCGGCCAGGGCACGCCGTTCCTGGAGGAATGCTCGAAACGGCGCGATCCCGGTGCCGGGGCCAACCATGATCATCGGCGCGGCCGGATCGCGAGGCGGCCGGAAGTTTTTGTTGTGATGCATGAAAATCGGCACCGTGGAGTTCAGCGTCACGCGATCGGCCAGGAACGTCGAGCAAACACCTTTGCGCGGCCTCCCCTCGGATTTGTAACGAACAATGCCTACGCAAAGGTGGACCGCGTCCGGATGAGCCTTCGGGCTGGAGGCGATCGAGTAAAGTCGTGGCGCCAGCCTTTTCAGCAGCGAGATGAATTCCGACGGAGAGAATTTTGCCTGCGGAAACTCACGGAACAGGTCGATCACGTCGCGACCATGAAGGAATCTGGCAAGGTCCGGCCCGGAAAGGGTTTGCAACGCCGGGGCCGCAATTTTTTCGGCGACCGCCTTTACGAGCGCTGGCTGCACACGAGTGATCTCAAACTCATGGACAAGGGTATCACGGATTGTAGCGTGCTGCCCATCACCGTCGCTGACTGTTTCCTCGCCGGAGAACCCGAGTGTTTGAAGCAGATCACGCACGAGTTCGGTGCAATTGCAGGGTCGGACGCCGAGCGCGTCACCGGCTTCGTAGGCGAGTCCTGACTCCATGAGCGCAAGCTCGATATGCCGCGTGTCCTTGGCGGAGCCGGGGCCGTTGAGCTTGCGGTTCGCGATCAACGGCGCTGGGAAAGGATTCTTGCGATTGAATGTGGGCGCGGCGGATGACGGAGACGGCTTGTCCGGCGAGACGCCAGACAATGCGGGTGGGACGCCCGCGCTCCCGTTCAGAAGGGCGGTTAGCGCAGGACCGATCCAGGCGGCGAAGGGTTGTTCGTAGTCCACGTCACAATCGCCGCGAGGATGCACGCGCTGGCCGCCGAGAGTTTCGAGGCGTTGATCGATATTTTTGCCGAAGGCGCAAAATTGCGGGTAGTTCGAATCGCCAAGGGCTAGCACGGCGAAGCGCAAGTCGGACAGCGGCGGCGCTCCATTACTGAGCTTCTCCCAAAACACCTTCGCGTTGTCGGGGGGCTCTCCATCGCCATAGGTGCTGGTGACCACGAGGAGGTTCCGCTCGGACGCGAGTTGGGCTGGGGTGAAGGCCGCAAGATCGTGGATAATCGGCGCAAACCCGCGCTTGCGGGCTTCGTCGGCGGCCCGTTTGGCGAGATTTTCAGCAGTGCCCGTTTGAGATCCGAACAGGATGCAGAGTGGTGTCAGTCGCTTTGCTTCAGGGACGGGCGGCGGCTGGCGGGAAAATAACCCGGCGAGGAATCCATTCAAATAAGCCCGCTGTTCGGCCGTGAACGGCGCGTTGTCCGGGAGAAATGGGACGGTATCAGGCGCGTTCATGCCGAAAAGAGTTCCTGCAGTTGCTTGACATCGTGCCGGCGCGCGAATTGCGCAAACGATTCACCACTCTGCCGGCGCCCGAGATAGACCTTCAGCATGTGTTCGAGGAGCCGCGGAACTTCGTCAAAGGAAATTCCTTTGAAAACCTCCTGGCCGATCGCCGCGTGCGCGCCGGTGCCGCCGCCAACGACTATGTTGTAACCTTCCACGGATTCGCCGCCCACCATGACCTTGACGCCTTGAAGGCCGATGTCGCCGACGTAATGCTGCGCGCAGGAGTTCGGACACCCGGTCAAATGAATGTTGATCGGCTGGTCGAGTTGAACACGCTTTTCAAGATGTCGGGCGAGCGCGACCGCATGGTCCTTGGTGTTGCTGGCGGCATATTTGCAACCCGTGTTGCCGGTGCAGGCGACAAGGCCACCGCCCACGCTCGATGCGCTGAAGTGCAGGCCTGCGCGGACCAGATTACGCTTGACAGTTTCCACGAATCCGTCCGGCACGTGCGGAACGAGCAGGTTCTGCCAGGGCGTCAGCCTCACCTCCCCTGCCCCATAATTGGCGGCGATCTCGGCGAGGCGGCGCATTTGCCTCGTGGTCAGGATTCCGACGGGAACGACCACGCCGATGTAATTGCGGCCCCGTTGCTTCTGGCGATAAACGCCAATATGGCCATGCCGAAGACCAGGCGATCGAGGAATGGACCTTTCCGCCGGCAAACGAATCAAGGGGAAGGAAAGTTTGGCTTGTGCTTCGGTTACGAACTTGTCGATGCCCCACCGGTCGATGAGGTATTTGAGACGGGCCTTCTTGCGATTAGTGCGGTCGCCGTTCTCGACGAAGACGCGGATCATCGCCACTGCCGCCGGGACAGCCTGATTCGGCTGTACAATGATTCCGGCGTCCAGGGCGAGTTGTTTGTGCCCGGTGATTCCAGCGAGTTCCACCCGGAAATAGACTCCAGGTGTGACCGAGACCGGCTCCGTGCGGGCGAGCAGTTGCCCCGGAGCGGTCGTCGCCACCCGCACGGCCATAAAGCCGATATCGTTGGTGTCCGCCACCGTGTCCACAGTCCCGCCGCCTTCAAAAGCCACGTTGAACTTGCGCGGCAGATGGTACAGGTCGCGGGTGTTCAGGATGTAATGTTGCAGGGCATGCGCAAAAGGACGCGTGTCAATCAATTCCTGCGGATCAAATCCCGCGGTGGGCGAAGCCGTGATGTTGCGCACATTATCGACGCCAGCCCCCTTGGAAGTCAGTCCCAGCGACTGCAAACGGCTGAGCACGTGGACCAGACTTTGCGGCGCGATCTCGCGGATTTGAATGTTCGACCGGGTGGTGATCGCAGCCCTTCCATTGCCATAGTCGTCCGCGATATCGGCCAAACCTACCAATTGCTGGCTGGTGAGTTCTCCGGCCGGAATCCGGCAGCGGAGCATAAAACTATTCTGAGTGGGCGCGACGTAAAACAATCCAAAATTTCGGAAGCGAAACGTGTTTTCCTCATTTGGAAAGGTCGCTTGCTCCGCATGCGCGAAGATCCGCTCCCACCCATCGAGCGGATGTTCTTCATGCTTCCATCGCTCTTGTTTGGTGACGCTTTCGAGCGGCGCACCGAAGATCAGCGCCTTTTGTTTGGCACCCTCCGCAGGCGGCTGATCCCCTGAGGCAGCCTGCCGATGCGCGATCCCGGAAAGGAGTCCCGCCAGATACTCCTTTTGCTCGTCAGTAAAAGCCTGGCGGGCCGGGGCATTCTGAACTTCAGGTTCGGCCGTCATGTTTCTTTAAGGGTTCAAGGCGCACGGCGCAGAATTTGTATCCGGGCTGGCGCGAGTAAGGGTCAAACACTGCCAAGGTGAGGCCGTTCGTGCTCGCATCGTGCATTGGCAGAAACACGTGGCCGCGCTGAATCGTCGCGGTGATCAGCGTCGTCGCGACGAGCGACCCCCGGCGCGACACGACATGGGCGCGCCCGCCCGCGCGTAAACCCAGGTCGCGCGCGTCGCTCGGGTGAATTTCGATCTGTAATTCAGACGGCCCGAGACGGCGCAGAATTTCGGATTTATTTGTGCGCGTCAGGGTATGCCACTGCGCGCTGGATCCACGGCCAGTCAACAGTGCAAACGGATACTCGCTGTCCGGTTGCTCAACGGCTGGTCGAGGGGCCTCAAATATGAATCTCGCTTTGCCATCGCTATGATAAAAGCGCCCGTCGGCGAACAGGCGCCGTTCATTGGCGGCAGCTTCGGGCGTATCAGCGTGGCTGGCGGCAAAGGGCCATTGAATGCCGCCGCTCCGGTCGAGATGGCTGTAATTCTCAATACCCGAAAAGTCACAGGGTTGCCCCACACTCAGGCGCTTGAGGATTTGAAAGGCCGCTTGCGGTGACGTCCATTCTCGGAACAGATCTCCACATCCCCAATAATGCGCCACGAGCCGGAAAATATGAAAATCGGCGAGGGCCTGGCCGGGAGCACGGGACACTTTTTTGACCAATCCAAGGCGCCGCTCACTGTTGATGAACGTGCCTTCCTTTTCGCCCCAACCCGCGGCGGGAAGCAGCAGATCGGCATGACGCGCGGTTTCAGTCGTCGTGTACAAGTCCTGCACGACCAGGAAATCCAGCTTGTCAAGCGCTTCATTGAGCGCGTTATGGTCGATCCACGAATGAGAGGGATTCGTCGCGATCACCCATAGCCCTTTCATGCGGCCATCGCGCACGCGCTCAACGATTTGATCGTACGCGAGGGAGTTTCTGTTCGGGATCCGCCTGAGCGGGATGTCGAGAATTTCCGCGACCTCAACCCGATGCTTCGCATTGAGGAAGTCACGCCCGCCCAACAGGCTGGTAGCGTTCGCAAACAGGCGCGACCCCATCGCATTGCACTGGCCAGTGATACTATTGGCGCCCGTTCCGGGTCGGCCAATGTTGCCGGTCATCAGCGCCAAATTGATCAAAGCCTGCGCCGTGCGCGTGCTTTCGTGTCCCTGGTTGACACCCATGGTCCACCAGAAGCTGACCCGCGCGCCGCCAGAGATGCTCGCGACGAACCTCTCAAATTCCGCCCGGTTGAGACCCGTAGCGGCGCAGACGGTCTCCGGCGTGAACTCTCGCACGAACGCCGCGAACTCCTCGAAGCCGCTCGTGTGCTTATCGACAAATTCGCGTTTGACACTTCCCCGCGCAGTCAACGCATTTGCGACCCCGTAAAGCAGCACCAAATCCGATCTGGGCTTAATCGCCAGGTGTTGCGTCGCGGCCATCGCCGTTTCGGTTTTGCGCGGATCCACCACAATGATTTCGGGCCGATGTGGATTCCGCAACACACGCTGCCACATGATCGGGTGCGCGACGCAAAGGTTCGAGCCAACGAACACCAGCACATCAGATTCTTCAAAGTCCGCGTAGGCATATGGCGGCGCATCGAACCCAAAGCTCTGTTTGTAAGCGACATGCGAAGTCGCCATGCACTGCCGCGTGTTCGAGTCGCAATGGAGCCCGCCCATGCCGAACTTGAAGAGCGCACCGAGAAAGGCCATCTCTTCAGTGCAAATCTGGCCCGTGCTCAGCACCCCGACCGATTCCGGCCCGTGCTGATCCATCAGGCGCTTGAACCGTGCAGTAAAAACTTGCAGCGCATGCTCCCAGCCGATCGCATCCATTGCGCCGCTGAACGGATTCCGCAACAACGGCGTGGTTGCGCGGTCGGCCGCCGACAGGGGTGTCAGCGCTTCCCAGCCTTTTGGGCAGGCCAACCCGCGGTTGACCGGATATTCGACCGCCGCGGACAGATTTACGGCCTGCCCATTGCGCAAATGAGCCGTCAGGCCGCAACCGGTGGAACAAAACCCACAGACCAGGTTCGTTGTCGAATCCGGTTTGAGCCGCGCCGGGACGCGCCCAAGGCCGAACTCGCCGGGTTCCTGCACAAGTTCTGCCGTGAGCGGTCCAGTTAGTTCACGCAGCCTGGAGCGGCTGAGGCGACCCTTCGAAACTGGATGGCGTGCAGCGATCTTCACGAACTACGCCCCTCCCGGCATGCGCGGCGGAACGACCGCGCGAAAAAACAGGGAACGCTCCGCCAATTCCCCGGCAAAACACGAAACGAAGCACCCGACTGCCAGGAAGACTTGCGCCTGCGGCAGAAGTGCGCTGAGCAGGGCTGGAACAATCCCACCCCCAATCGCCAGTGCGAATCGGATCCGCATCAGAAAGCCAAACCTTTGCCGTGTGACGACGGCGCTCCGCGCGAGTGACCACGCGCCAAAACTCCGGCCATTGGGCGGCAATTCCTCCGGATCAGCATCGTCTCCGTAGCGAAGCAGTCGTTGTTCGAGGGCAATTTTGAACATCAAAGCGGTGGCTGCAAAAATCGGCGGCCAGAAAGGAGATACTCCGTTCAAAGCCGCCCCGGCCCAGGCTGCTGCTGCCCCCAGCACGGCCGTGGTCCCAAAGAAACGCAATACGGAGCGGCCACGGCTCCAAAACACCCGCTGCGTCGCTTCGTACACGAATGCGGAGCAGAAGACGCCCACGAGTCCAATCGCGGCCGAGATCGCGATCGATGCTGCCGCAGCTCCTTCCCCCAACCAGGGCGCCGCCGCAGTTGTGCAGACAAGCGTCGCCGCGAACGACCCGAACGCGACAATTTCACGGCTCAGCCACGACGTTCGCAAACCGAGAAACGATCTCCACGCCTTCGAAGGTCTGCCGAGATGCAAGACGCTGGCAGCAAGCCCAGCCAACGTGCCTGCAAGCCCAAATGTTAACATCCAGTTCCGCGCCATCGAGGAGACGAACGCCGCAGCCAGCGTCGCTCCAACGCCCAACTGGGTTAACACCAGCATCCAGACCAAAGGCAGATGCGCTGGCTGTGCCTGGATCATCGCCGCGTCACCCGCAAACAGGTTTTCCGGCAGCGGCGTTTTCGACACAAACCGAGTCGTCGGCGCCGTTGTCGCAGGGTCTGGTGCGGCGGGCAGAAACACATTTTGGTCTTGCGCGCCGGAGTCCCTTAAGGTGATCACAAAGCTCGCTTGCTCGACAACGGTGATGCGAATCGCCTCATTCGGGCACGCCTGCACACACGCCGGGGCTTCGCTGGCTTCCAGCCGTTGGCTGCACATATCGCATTTGCGCACGATGCCCCTCTCGGCTGAATATTTCGGCACATCATACGGGCACATCATCACGCAGTACTGGCACCCGATACACTGGTCATCGAGATGCTTCACGATTCCCGTGACCTCGTCTTTTTCATAGGCGAGCACTGGACAGCCATTGAGACACGCGGGATCAACGCAGTGATGACAGCTTGTGGGAACGGTTTGGCGGAACGGGCGTCGCCAGTCATGACTCACCAGCGACCCGACTTCGCGCCACGCCTCCCCTTCATCGAGCCCGTTCATCGCGTGGCATGCGGCCACGCACGCCTTGCACCCGCTACACTGGTCGAGCTTCACCTCAAAGGCGTATTGCTGCCCGGGCAGCGGCGCGCTCAACGGGATCAGGCTTCTGTAGTCTCTTGTGATCTCCCCACGGTCGTGTGCGCGAGAAAACGCCTCCACCGGAGTCAGGCCGCGCTGCTCGGCGATCAACTCCTCAAGTAGGTTTACTGGGCCGCGTTCTGGCGTCGTGATTTCGATCACGTCTCCACTCTAAGTGCCGACAGCCGGCAGCCCGCACTCCGCCCTTCTCTCATCAAGGCACAGAATGCAGGTCGCCAGGTGCCGCGTGAATCTGATCTGCGTTTCACAAAGTCCTTTGAGCGGAAGGAATGCCAATCAAACCCCCGGCGCGGAGAACCTCACGTCCCTTTTTTCACCAAACCCATGAAATTCTTTCAAGTAAAGCGCCGCAGGCTGGAATCGGCGGCTGGACACGATCGGGAACAGCAACAACTGCGTGCCGGAAGCGAGGACTCTAACCCTTGGCTTCGCCGATAGACGCGTCCTTCGCTCACGTTGTTGTGGCGCATTTTGGCCAACGTGTGCAAAGGAATAGCCATGCCTGTGGAATCTCGTTCCCACAACGGGCAGGAGCTGATACTCTGAGCGGACGGAGTATAATTTTTGCGTTACGCGGCTCGAAACAATGAACGAACCAAAAATTGCAGCGGCGTTACTTACGCTATTGGCGAGCGGTGGGACACTGGAGCGTGCCGTCACCGACCTGCCTGCGTTCAAGGCGCAGATTGAATCGGCCTTCGACTGGATGAAGGTTAATGCTCAATGCACGGCTGCAGAGATCGAGCGTCGGGCGAATCGGTTGCGCGAGGTTATTCGCAGGAAGGACGAGGCAGTAAGAAACCGCGATTTCGATCTCGCTGCGGATATGCGTGCTGAGGTGTCTGCAATTTTTGAATCCTTGGGCTTGAAAGCGCCAAAGGGGACCTGGAACACGATCCTCAACGTCGGAATTGCCGAACAAATTCAGCGCTTGTCCACGATGCTTCATGAAAATCCCGAACCCGCCGCGTGATTGCTCGCTAATTTAACCAACGCCGGGTGATGTTGGTTAATATTTTTTACCGAAGGATCTTGAAGCCAAGGCGTCGCAAAAGCGATGAGCAGACGCAAGAAGGGAAGCCAGGGTGGCGACGCTGGGGCACAAAAATGATTTTACTTGCGAGTCAACCAACTGGTTGGTAGAAGCAACATCATGATGACGGTAGGTCTTTTTGAGGCAAAAACCAAACTCTCCGAGTTGTGCGAACAGGTTGCTAAGCGGCGCGAGCCGGTGGTCGTCACACGGCGTGGCCGTCCCCTCGTGCGCATCGAACCGGTCGGCCCCGGTAAGGGAATGAGTTCCTCAGTGTGGGATGCCCGGTCTGCCTGGGAGAAAAAGCACGGTCCATTGCGTGAAGAATTTGAAGCGCCCAAACGCGCCCGGCAGACTTGGCGCAATCCGTTGGACTATTGACCGTGGCGCTATCGCATCTGCTGGATACCTCGGTCTATTGCCAACCCATCAAACCGAGGCCGCTGGAGTGGGTGCGCGAACGGTGGACGGACTTGGGCGACGATGCACTTGCAATTTCATCGATTTGCGAGGCGGGAGTGCTTTACGGATTGGAATTGAAAAAGTCGCAACTCCTCACGGCGCTTTACGAAGGACTTTTGAAAGAGCGGCTGCGGGTGCTTCCGGTGGACTCCGGTGTTGTGAAACACTTCGCCTCTTTGAAAGCATGGGCCAAGGCCAATGGCCGGGCGCTTTCGGATTTCGATTTACTCGTCGCCGCCACAGCTCGGGCACACGATCTGACATTGGCAACCCTCAATCTCCGACACTTTCAGGGATTGCCGAGTTTGACGGTGGAAGACTGGTCGCAAACGTGACCAGGAAATGCGCGCATGGAGAAGCCGCTCAGTGGAAAAGTAGCCCTGGTCAGCGGCGCAACACGGCTGGCGGGGCTCGGTGCCGCAATTGCAGACGCCTTGGCGCGCGCAGGCGCGGACATTGGTCTGGGCTATTTCCGTGCCTACGACCGTCAGCAGCCTTGGGGGGTGAAAGACTCAGAACCGCAGGAACTCCTGGCACAACTCCGTCATCTCGGTGTGCGTGCAGTCGGCTTCGAGGTCGATCTTTCTCGCCCGGAAGGTCCCGCGGAATTGTTTGCGTGCGTGCAGGAGGCACTCGGCCCCATCCATATCCTGGTCAACAACGCGGCCTACTCCACGGCAGTGCCCATCGAGCAGCTCACGGCGGAGGCGTTGGATCAGCACTACACCGTGAATTTGCGCGCCACCGCGCTCCTATGCGCGGAGTTTGTACGGCGTTACCCATCGGCGAGTGGCGGCCGCATTATCAACCTCACGTCAGGGCAAGGCGCGGTGCCCATGCCTACCGAACTGGCCTATGCCGCGACGAAAGGGGCGATTGATGCACTCACCGTCAGCCTCAGCGTCGCCGTGGCGGGCAAAGGCATCACGGTGAACGCCGTGGATCCTGGCCCAACCGATACCGGCTGGATGAGTCGTGAGTTGTACGAGGCGCTCCTGGCCAAAGCGCCGATGGGGAGGCTGGGCACACC
>JAKEEH010000343.1 GCA_022616725.1 Limisphaerales bacterium
CGCGCGAGAACGCGCAGAAATAGAATTTGACCGTGCGCGGCTGAGTGCTTCGAGAGGCGGGTTCTGGACACACAGGGTGTTTCAAGACGGGACGGACGCTTTGAAATTTCAAATGCCAATGGCCAAACACCAGAGAAACGTCAAACGCCCGCGCCGACCGTCGCTAGTTCTGCTCATGGAATGAAATGCCGTGATTACACAATTTTCCCAAAGAGCGGTGTCTGTTGTTGTGAATGGATGAGGGCGGCCAGTTTTCGACTGGGAAAACTGAGGTGGGAGTGGCCGCGACGGCTGGATTCGGGAGAGTGGATTGGCTGGCGTTTGCGATCACTTCTGGCGCGACACTCGTCGTTTATCTGCTCACAATCTCGCCGCAGGTAAAGCTGGGCTTTTCTGGCATTTTCGCGACTGCGGCGATGCATGGCGGGGTTCCGCACCCGCCGGGTTACCCGGTCGCAGTGTGGTGGCAATGGCTCTTTATCACGTTGCTGCCTGTTTCGAACATTGCGTGGCGGGTGGCCGTGTCGTCTGCCGTTGCAGCCGCACTCGCTTCAGGACTGATTGCATTGCTGGTGGCGCGGCTTGGAAGAAACATGATTCAACACCCCGGATCCCCGGTGGGAACCGATGCGGTATGGGTCAGGATTACCTGTGGCTTTGTCGCCGGCGCCATCTTCGGCTTCAACGGCGCGCTTTGGGGCAGAGCCGTCATTGCCGACGTGTGGACATTAAGCATGCTTCTGTTCTGTGGCACTTTGTGCTTGGTGATGCGTTGGTGCTGGGCGCCCGAGCAAAAGCGTTGGCTGTACGCCGGATGTCTCGCCTACGGGTTGACATTAACCAACAGCCAAATTCTCCTGGCGGCCGCACCAGCGCTTCCCGCATTAATGGCGATTGGTAATCGCCACCTCGCGCGCGATGTTCTCTTAATCGGTTGCGCCCTATTCGGCGCGGGTTTGGTCGAAGGCTGTCCGGGTGGGATCAGCCTTGGATTTTTTCGAGAAGGGAAATTGGGTTCGCTCTTGCCCCTGCACATAGTGATCGGTTTGCTCGTTGTAACCGCCTGCATCATGCTCGTGGTGATAACGGGTCGGATTCTTAGCGAGTGGAAGGCGCTCCTCGGTTGCAGTGCGGCGTTCCTGTTCGGCCTCACGCCATATTTGTACGCGCCGCTTTCTTCGATGACCAATCCGCCGATGAACTGGGGATATTCGCGGACAGTTGGAGGGTTTCTTCATCTGGTAAGCAGGGGACAGTACGAAAACATCGAGCCCACCGCTGAACTAAAGACGGTTGTGAAACAGGTGGCCATGTATGCGGCAATAACGGCGAAGGAATTTGGCTGGCCCTCTCTCATCGTTGCCGCGGTTCCGTGGATCCGCTTTCGTCGCATGTCCGCGCGCGAGCAACGATGGATGCTCGGACTGCTTGCTTTGTATCTGTGCTTGACGGTGTTGGTATTGGCAGTGCTAAACCCGACAGATCATCGAGATGGCAGGCAGATGATCAAGGTGTTTTTCGCTCCTTCGTATGTGGTGCTTGCTGTCTGGCTTGGAATGGGCTTGATCACTCTAGCCGAAATCGCGAACGGGATGCCATTTCGGGCAGCGCAAAAACCAGATTCCTGACTCGCCTAATTGTTAACGCGGGCGCGGTAGAAGCGGCGGAAGCCGGGGGCGACGGTGTCGGTCATGATGGTCTGGCTTGCGGGGCTGGGCAGATTGGAGAAGGTCTGCCAACCAGCGAAGTTGGTGGCCCACTCAATTGTGCAGTTGTGTCCGGGAGTGGTGTTGAGAATCAGTTCGACGCGATCGGTGCCGGGCACAAATCGGGCGCGCAGCAACGGGCGATCGACGACGCTGAGAAGGGCGGTGCTGCTGGCGCTGCCGCCGGGGTTGGTCACGGTGACGGTGTAAGAACCGGCATTGGCGAGTTGGGCATTGTTTACGGTATGACTAGGTCCCGTCGCGCCAGTAATCGGTGTCGTGCCGAAGCGCCAGGAGTAGGACAACGGGGCGGAGCCGGTTGCTGAGACCGTGAAGGTCGCGTTGCTGCCGACGGGAACAAGGAGGTTTTGCAGCGGCGTCGTGATCATCGGTGGAGCGACCGATTCAGCGATGGCCACTCGCTGGGTGGTCAACTTGGTGACGTAGCTGCGGGTGTAGCTGCTCGTCAATAAAACTGTCGTGTTGCTGGTCGCATTCCCGACCGTGGCCCCACCGTTGGCGTTGATGCTAAGCAGCGGAGAGCTTGAGGACCAAATGGGCGAGATTGTGCCAGAGGCGTTGTCGCTAAGTGTTGCCACCGCGACATAGCTGGTCATCGCGCCGGACATTAGGTTTGTCGGGCCAACGATTACCAGGTCGGTCGGGTAGGCGACGCGATTGCTTGACGTGAGCGGGTTCATGGCGATCGCACCATCGTTGTAGGGGAACATGTCACCCAAAATGCTGTAGATAATTCGTGTGGCGTCCACAATACTCCACGCATTGCCAATACGCTCTTCAAGGATTGCATAGACATGAAACTGAAAATGCGCCCGGAAATCTTCCAGGATCGTATCCTGCGTTGCTGGACAAATATTCGTCTCGGGTACGGAAACAAAGAATGAAAAATTGGAAGTCACGGTGAAATTCGAAGCAAGTGATGTGGTGTTTGTCACTTCGCTGAAAGGAATGGTATTAATCGGTGGCGGCTGGTCGTTGGCATTACTGACGTAGTAGTAGGTCTGAGTCGTGAGCAGGCGAACGCGCAATGGGTTTGAGTTTGCGTCGGTCTGATTGCGAATTTCCAATCGACATCCAAAGCTAGTGTCAGCATTGGGTTGTTGAGGATTAGGGTTTGGGATCAAATCATGAACGGCCACAAAGCCGAACGCCCGACCAACCACCCGGATAGCTAGCACTGGGCTACGGTAAGTCACCTGGTTGTCCGCATCGATTAACACGGCCTGAAGCGCATGATCCCCTAGCGGCGGATCGAACCAGTCGAAGGTAAAGCTATAGACGTTGGTGTCGAAGGGACGACCAAATACAGGCTTGTCGCCGTCGTATATCCAGAGCCTGTTATTTGCTGTCGCGACGTTCGCCGCCGAGGCCATGAGCCGAATTGCCTCGCCGTTGGTGAAAACCTGCCCATTGCTGACGCCGCTCAGAGTTACAGTGGGTCCCGGAACGAGCGTCACGTTATGAGTTGCCATGAACGTTTGTTGACCACGCACGTAGGTGGCCCTCAACTCGACACCGACGTTGTCGGCGACGGCGGCGGCCGTAGCCATGCCATTCGACTCAACGGTGAGCAGTGGAGAGCTGGAAACCCACGTCACCTTCACGGCTCCGGTGACTGTTCCCGAGGATCCATTGAAGCCCGCCAACGCTTGGTAAGTGATCGTGGCGCCGCCTGGATGGTTGGTTGGGCCAGCAACAGCCAGACCGGTCGGAAGAGCGATGCGGTTAGCCGTGTTTGGAGGATTAATTCCCTTGGCACCGTAGTTCCACGAGGGACTGGAAGCTGGTTCAGGAATGCTGTAAATAAGCCGCGCTGCATCGGCGACTACCCAGTCTGACCCCATCTGCTCCTCGAGTAAGGCGTAAACATGGGACTGAACCTGTGCCTCGCCAAAATCGCCGCCATAGAAGAGCGCCGGGCAAATATTGTTGCTGGGGACTGAAACGGTGATCGAACCGTGCGGCCCGACCTCAAAGACTGGCTCAGGAAGCCCAATGATGCTTTCACTGAACGGAATTGAGTTGGTTGGCGGCGGCGACTGGAACTCGTTCGTGACGTAATAGTAGGTTTGCGTCTTCAGCAGCCGAACCCGCAATGGGTTGTAGCTCGTAGCAGTCTGATTGCTGATGACGAGGCTGCAGCCGAATTGGGTGTCCTGGTTTGCCCGCTCCGGCGAAGGACTGGTGAAAAGGTTGCTGATGCCCGCGAAACCAAATGAACGCCCTACGACACGGATGTTGATGACAGGACTGCGGTTGGTCGCGATGGGATTGCCGTTGAGGGGGCTGATTTCGACGCGAACGGCCTGGAGCGCGTGCGTCCCGATGGGCGGGTCGAACCACTCGAACGCGAAGCTGTAGCTGTCGCCCTGGGAGGCGGAGCCGAAGGGGCGGCCAAAAAGGAATTTGTTGCCGTCGTAAATGGAAAGGGTTTGGTGATCGCCGTCCGCGCCGGTGACGCTGGCGATGAGAGTGATTTTTTGGCCATTGGTGAAGACCTGATTGTTGGAAGCGCCGGTCAAAGTAACAGTCTGCCCGTGCGCCGATGTGGACCCGATCAGCGTTCCGAGAGCAAAAACAACGAGACTTCCCAGACCGGAGATGGCTTGGCGTACGACGTGCATAGCTTAGTTAACGTGAGCGGTCGTTTTAATGGTGCCTGAATTCTTCATCAGAATCAAAGCTGATTGTCAGTCAGTCGCCTGCTGAGGCCGGATTCGCCCGGCTCCATTGAAGAAACGAACAAGCTCGGGCGGTTTGCAGAATAATTTGTGCAGAGCCAGGAGAATGTGTTCGGCGGGACGCCGGACACGACGACCGGGACGGTCGCGCTCCCCTGTTTCTCGGAAATTCCGCTATGCGTGTCCGCGCAAGATTCGTGGGTTGGGCCGTCTTCTTCTTGCCGGAAAGCGTTGGAACGCGCCGGTTTGCCGTTGAAATCAGCAATAAGAACTGCCAGCGTCAGCCGAGTTGTGAAAGTGGGAAAGTGTGAAAGGGTGAAAGTGGGCCCACTTTCTCACTTTCACACTGTTTCACTTTCACGCGCCAGCGCTCTGGCAATTTGTTTGCTGCTGATAATAACGCCGATCGCTGGTTTTGGCCAGAGCACCTCTGCGACAATGATCGCGCGAGAAGGGCAGGTGGATTACTCAAGAGCTGCGACCACCAACTGGGTCAGTGCCACGAACGCACAAAGGTTGGTGGTGTACGAACGTTTGCGGACGCTGGAACGGAGCAGCGCGGCCGTGCAATTGCAAGACCTGTCGGTGATCAGATTGCGGGCGTTGAGCCTTATGACGCTGCTGCCGCCGCAAAAGACGACGAGCAAGGCACGACTCGATCTGTTGCGCGGCTGGCTTTACTTCTTCCATCGCAATGAGCGGCGTGAAATCGAAGTCCACACCCCGAGCGTGGTGGCCGGGATCGAAGGAACGGAGTTCAACCTGGAAGTCGATGCGAACGGACGAACCGTGCTGACGTTGATCGACGGGAAGGTGGAGATGAGCAACCCGTTTGGCACGCTGGCGCTGGCGAGCGGCGAACAGGGTATTGCCGAGCCCGGCCAACCACCGCGCAAAGCGGTGGGGATCAACACGCTGAACGTGATTCAATGGACCCTTTATTATCCCGGCGTGCTCGATGCAGACGACCTGGACCTGACGCCCGCGGAACGGACCGCGCTTGGTCCATCCATTGAAGCGTATCGGCGTGGCGATTTGCGTTCCGCCAATGACACCCTTCCGGCCGGGAATCCAGCCTCACCGGCAGCGCGCACTTACTACAGCGCGGTGAGGCTTTCGAGCGGAAAAGAGACGAATTACGAGGCGTTCGCGGCCAGCCTGGACGTGACCGATCCGAATGCCGCGGCGCTCCGCTGGCTGCTCGCCGCAGTGACGCAGCGAATTGAACCGCCGACGGCCACGGCAACCAACGCCAGCCAGTTAGTGGGGCTGTCATACTACCTGCAGTCACGCTTCAAGCTAACCGAGGCGCTCGAAGCAGCATCGCGAGCCGTGAAAATCTCGTCTCGATTTGGCTTTGGCTGGGAGCGAGTCGCGGAACTGGAGCTGAGTTTTGGCCGGTTGGAGCCGGCCGAGGCCGCTCTCGATCGCGCGCTGGAGCTATCTCCCGCCAATGCGCAGGCGCACGCGTTGAAGGGCTTTTTGCTTTTGGGACGGGATAACGTCGAGAGCGCTTCAAAGGCGTTCGATGAGGCGATACGGCTTGACGATCGACTGGGCAACGGCTGGCTGGGGCGCGGGCTCTGCCGGATCCGCGGGGACCAGCCACACGCAGCCCGCGCAGATCTGCAAACGGCGGCGGCCATGGAGCCGAATCGGAGCCTGCTGCGGAGTTACCTGGGTAAGGCATACGATACCGCTTCAGAGCGAGCGACTGATCCGGCGCTGAAGCGGCATCTGGCGGAATTGGCGGAAAAGGAATTGGTCCTCGCGCGGGAGTTGGATCAGAATGACCCAACGCCGTGGTTTTATTCGGCGCTGCTCAAGCGGCAGGTTAACCGCAACAACGAGGCGATTCGCGACCTGGAGCGCTCAGTGGCTCTGAACGACAACCGGCAGGTGTATCGCTCGCGCCTTTTGCTCGACCAAGATCGGGCGGTGCGCAGCGCGAATCTGGCCCGGATCTATGCGGGCGCGGGGTTCACCGAGTTCAGCCTGCAGGAGGCGGCCCGCTCGGTGAATGCCGAATACGCCAACTATTCCGCGCATCTGTTCCTGGCTGAAAGTTACAACAACTTTCGCGATCCCAATCGCGTGAATCTTCGGGATGAGACCGCATGGTCCAACGAACGGTTCCTGGCGAACCTGCTTGCGCCGGTCGGGGCAAGCCCGTTATCGCAGAACATTTCGCAGCAGGAATACTCGAGCCTGTTCAGGACGCCGGATTTCGGGCTGAGCAGTGTGACCGAGATTTACGGCAATGGCGATTTCCGGGAGACGGCCTCGCACTTCGGCACGGTGGGGAACGTAAGTTATTCGCTGGATCCTGAGTATTTCAATGTGGACGGGTTCTACCCGAACACAGACCTGAGCCGTTTCGAGTGGTATTCGCAAGTCAAATTGCAATTGACACCGCGGGATTCGGTGTTCGTCCAAACGAAGTATCAAGACCTCAAATCTGGAGATATTATACAGTATTATGATCCATCGCAGATTCGCCCAAACTTTCGGTTTTCGGAGGCGCAGGAGCCGCTGCTGTTTGTCGGCTATGACCACAAGTGGAGCGAAGGCGTGCATACGCTGTTTCTTGGCAGCCGGCTGATCAACGACTTGCGTTATCGCGATCTGGCCGTGCCGGGAATGGTCCTGACGAGGCTCGGAAACGATATCGTGGATGCCAGCGTCGCGCCGCTGTACGATATTGATTACCGAAGCGAATTCGAGACCTACACGGCGGAGTTGACGCAGCTCTTTCAAGCCGGGCACCATACGTTCGTGTTTGGCGGGCGGATTAACTCTGGTCGTTTCACAACCCGCAATGTGCTGACAAATCTCGAAACCTATTATCCCGGGGCGAGTCCGTATATGTATCCGACGGGAGAGGACCAGGAGACTGAGCTTTGGCGCGGCTCCGCTTACGCGTACGACATCTGGCAAGTGACACCGCGCTTGTTCCTGACGGCGGGCGTTGCTTATGACCGGCTCGATTACCCGGAAAACTTCCGGAACGTGCCGATCTCGACTGAGCAAGCCGACGAGGAACGGGTCTCGCCGAAGGGAGCGCTGCACTGGACACCGGTGGACTCGGTCACAATTCGCGGGGTGTATAGCCGCTCGCTTGGAGGGGTCAGTTTTGACGAAAGCGTTCGGCTTGAGCC